>SBBG01000024.1 GCA_005240065.1 Gammaproteobacteria bacterium
ACCATACCCGGCCACCCACATCGCCGGCGGCGTAAACCCGCTGCCCGTCGAGAGCGACACGTAAACCCCGGCATCACCAAAACCAACTACATCCTGCTTGCCGTCGCCGTTGACATCGGCCATCATGCGCGGATGATAGTTGACCGACCAGCCTCCTGCGCTTTGACCATAGCCCACTACCCCGACCTGGGGCGCAAAAAATCCATTGCCACTCACTTGCCATTGAAAAGCAGTCGTCCCCAAACACACCCATGTTCCATCAAACCCGCACTCCTGCACCCCCACCACCCGCGACCGCCCCGTCGCCGCACTGGCGTCATAGGTCAACCGATACTCCCGCACCACCCCCGCCCCCAGCCAGCTCTGTACCCGATTCAGCCGCACCGCCGTCTGCGTCTTCACCCCGCCGACATAAGCCGTCTCGACATCCGGCCGCCCCTCATAGCCGAACACCACCGCCCGGTTGGCGGCGAGTCCCGTGCTGGCGTTGCCGGTGTAGTCGATGCGCTGGGGAGTGTGTTCGCCGGTGGCGGGGTTTTTGTTGTAGGTGACAGCGAGGTAGTTGCCGGATCTGTCCTGCACCTGGTTCATGGCCCAACTGATGACGGCGGCGCTGGCGCCCTGCTGGCGGGCGTTGTCGGTGGCGCCGTAGTCGATGATCTGGCCGGTCTTGGTCCAGGCGCGGTAGCCGCCGTTGTAGGGCGCGATGCGGGTGTAGGTTTCGATTTCGGTGCGGTATTCGCTGGCGGCCCAGTAGCTGCTGCCATCGAGGGGGACGAGGCGCTGGCCGTCGAGGCAGAGGCGGTCGTTGGCGTCGAGGTTGACGCCGCCTTTGTAGCCGTCCTGCTCGATGGTCGCGCCGCAGCGGTGGATGGCGGACAGGCCGGCGAGATTCCAGCCCATGCCGGCCAGGCCGTTGCCGCCCTGGCTGTTGTAGGCGAGCGCGAGGGCGGGCTGCATGCCGTTGACGCCGGGAGGGAGGGTCAGCGGGAGGGTGTAGGTGGCGGCGCCGGTGGGGCCGACGGCGAAGCTGCCGGCGGTGGCGCCGACGTTGCTGGTGGCGGCGAGGGCGGACGGGGCGAGGACGGACAGGAAAAGTAACGGGAGCAGTCGCGGCGTTTGGGTGATGGTGCGCATGGCGCACCCTGCGAAGCAGCTAAACCGCGCGAGTGCGCGCACGATGGTTGTTGTTCTGTTGAACATGTTTTTACCCCGCCCCCAGCCCGGTGCTCTTTCTCGTGGGGAAAGATCCGGGTTATGGTTTTGTTCGTGGTTGTTGGTTGTTTCTGGCGGCCTTGGCCCTCACCCGCAAGCGGGATAGGGGGCCCAAGCGGGATAGGGGGCCTTGGCTGCGCCGTCATGCAGGGGATAAAAAACATGAGGCGAAATGTTTGTCAAAAAACTTTTATTTCGCTAACCTGGGACAGGGAAAAACGTCTCCCCTGCCCCGTCAACCTGCCTGCGCCTCCTGCCCGCCCAACCCGTATTTCCTGATCCGGTCAATTTCGTCCCGCAGCCGCGCCGCCTCTTCGAACTCCAGGTCGCGGGCGTGTTTGTACATCTGCTGTTCGAGTTTTTTGATCTTTTGCATCAGCTTCTGCGGCGACAGGGCGGCGTATTCGATGACTTCTTCGGCGACCTTGGCGTATTGCCTGGGTGTGACGGGTCCGCCCGCATGGGCGCCTTCCATGATGTCGGCGACGGCCTTTTCCACGCCGCGCGGGGTAATGCCGTGCGCGGTGTTGTGGGCGATCTGCTTGTTGCGGCGGCGCTCGGTTTCGTCGAGGGCGCGTTGCATCGAGCCGGTGATTCTATCGGCATACAGTATCGCCCTGCCGTGCAGATTGCGCGCGGCGCGGCCGATGGTCTGGATCAGGGAGCGCTCGGAGCGCAGGAAACCTTCCTTGTCGGCGTCGAGGATGGCAACCAGCGACACTTCGGGAATGTCCAACCCCTCGCGCAACAGATTGATGCCCACCAGCGCATCGAACTTACCCAGACGCAGGTCGCGGATGATCTCGACGCGCTCCACGGTATCGATGTCAGAATGCAGGTAGCGCACCCGCACGCCATGATCGGCGAAGTAGTCGGTCAGGTCTTCGGCCATGCGTTTGGTGAGCGTGGTCACCAGCACACGCTGGTTGAGCTCGGCGCGCCTTTTGACTTCCGACAGCAGGTCGTCGACTTGCGTTGCGACAGGGCGGATCTCCACCTCCGGGTCCACCAGACCGGTGGGGCGCACCACCTGCTCGACCACCGCGCCGGAGTGCTGTATCTCGTAAGGGCCGGGCGTCGCCGAGACGAAAATGGCCTGGGGAGCGAGGCGCTCGAACTCCTCGAAACGCAGCGGGCGGTTGTCCAGCGCCGAGGGCAGGCGGAAACCGTATTCCACCAGCGTCTCCTTGCGTGAACGGTCGCCCTTGTACATCGCACCGAGCTGCGGGATGGTGACGTGGCTTTCGTCGATCACCAGCAGCGCGCCATTGGGCAGATAGTCGAACAAGGTAGGCGGCGGCTCGCCGGCCTTGCGGCCGGACAGATAACGCGAGTAGTTTTCGATGCCGGAGCAATAGCCCAGCTCCATGATCATTTCGATGTCGAAGCGCGTGCGCTGCTCCAGGCGTTGCGCCTCGACCAGTTTGTTCGCACCGTAAAGATACTCCAGCCGTTCGCGCAGCTCCTCCTTGATGTGCTCGATGGCGTCGAGCAAGGTCTGGCGCGGCGTCACGTAATGGCTCTTGGGGAAAATAGTCACCCTGGGGATGCGACGCAGGATTTCGCCGGTGAGCGGGTCGAACCAGGCGAGCGATTCGATCTCGTCGTCGAACAACTCGACACGCACCGCCTCGCGCTCGGACTCCGCCGGGAAAATGTCGATCACCTCGCCGCGCACGCGGTAGGTGGCGCGGTGCAGCTCCATGTCATTGCGCGTGTATTGCAGCTCGGCGAGGCGGCGCAGCATGTCGCGCTGATTGATGGTGTCGCCGCGCACCAGGTGCAACACCATGCTGTGATACGACTCGGGATCGCCCAGACCGTAGATCGCCGACACCGTGGCAACGATGATGCTGTCGCGCCGCTCCAGCAGCGCCTTGGTGGCCGACAAGCGCATTTGCTCGATATGCTCGTTGATCGAGGAGTCCTTCTCGATATAGGTGTCCGAAGCCGGCACATAGGCCTCGGGCTGATAATAATCGTAATAGGAGACGAAATACTCCACTGCATTGCCGGGGAAGAATTCGCGCATTTCGCCATAGAGCTGGGCGGCCAGGGTCTTGTTGGGGGCCAGAATGATCGTCGGCCGCTGCACGGCCTGGATGACATTGGCGATGGTGAAGGTCTTGCCGGAGCCGGTCACTCCGAGCAGCGTCTGGTGCGCCAGACCGGATTGCAGCCCGTCGACCAAGGCGTGGATCGCGCCCGGCTGGTCGCCGGCGGGTTGCATGGGAACGGAAATGCGGAAAGTTTTGCTCATGGGGATTTTGGTCAAGGCGCTATTCAAGTATTATTACGGGCTGCGATTTTGATCATTTCGGGGCTATTTGGCTTGAACATACGACTTTCCGACCGCGTCCAGCGCATCAAACCCTCGCCGACCCTGGCCGTCACCGCGCGCGCGGCGCAATTGAAGGCGGCGGGGCGCGACATTATCGGCCTGGGAGCCGGCGAACCCGATTTCGATACGCCGGAACACATCAAGCAGGCCGCCATCCAGGCGATTCACAACGGCTTCACCAAATACACCGCCGTCGATGGCATTCCCGGCTTGAAAAAGGCCATTATAGCCAAATTCGCCCGCGACAACGGCCTAAGCTACGCGCCGAACCAAATTCTGGTGTCGTGCGGCGGCAAGCAAAGCTTCTATAACCTGGCCCAGGCACTGCTCAACCCCGGCGACGAGGTGATCATCCCCGCGCCCTACTGGGTGTCCTACCCGGACATGGTGCTGCTCGCCGATGGCCGGCCGGTGATCGTCTACGCCGGCATCGAACAAGGCTTCAAGATCACTCCCGAGCAACTGCGCGCCGCCATCACGCCCAAGACCCGGCTATTCGTCATCAACAGCCCTTCCAACCCCACCGGCGTGGCCTACACCCGCGCCGAACTGGAAGCGCTGGGCGCGGTGCTGCGCGATCATCCGCAGGTGCTGATCGCCAATGACGACATGTACGAGCACATCCTGTGGAGCGAGGAACCGTTCTGCAATATCCTCAACGCCTGCCCGGACCTCTACGAGCGCACTATCGCGCTCAATGGCGTGTCCAAAGCCTACTCCATGACCGGCTGGCGCATCGGCTACGCCGCCGGCCCCGTGCCGCTCATCGAGGCCATGACCAACATCCAGTCGCAAAGCACCTCCAACCCCACCTCGATTTCACAGGTGGCGGCGCAGGCCGCGCTGGAAGGCAACCAGTCATGTATCCAGAACATGCTCGCCGCTTTCAAGGAACGCCATGATTTCGTGGTAGCCGAACTCAACACGATCAATGGGGTCAAGTGCCTGCCCTCGCAAGGGGCGTTTTACGCTTTCGCGCACATGCAAGGCGTGATCGATGCGACAGGCGTGGCTGACGACGTGGCGCTGGGAGAATATCTGATCAACGAAACCGGCGTGGCACTGGTGCCCGGCTCCGCTTTCGGCGCGCCGGGCTACATGCGCCTGTCCTTCGCCACGCACATGGACAATCTGCGCGAGGCGCTGCGAAGATTGAAGGAACTGCTGAACAAGCCCTGATCAAGCGTAATGTGTAGGGTGCGCCGTGCGCACCATTACTTTAAAAACCAGTGCGCATGGCGCACCCTACATTTTTCATAGCCGCGAACGCGACCATCACCATGCGTGCGTCTTGACATCGCCGCGCTGACGTCGCGAGTAGTCTTCCAGTTGGCGCTCAGCGGCATCAAAGGCGTCGCGCACCGCCACATAGGCATCTTCATGTGCGTGATGCTCATCCGCCTTGCGGCTGGCCACGATTTCATCCTGCGGCACGGTCAGATCCACCCGCACATGATAGAGATTGCCCTTGTGATGATGCCGGTGATGCAACTCGACCATGACACGGCAACTCATGATCCTGTCGTAAAACTCATCCAGCTTGGCCGCCCTCTCGCGGATATAGGCTTCCAACTGCTCCGATGGCGACATATTACGGAAAGTGACTTGCAGCGGTAGTTGCATGATCTGCTCCTTAAATTTGTCGTGTAGAAATGCAGTAAATGTAGGGTGGGTTAGCGCTTTTTGCGTAACCCACCGAGCGTCCTAAAGTTTCGGCCGCCCCTCCTCCGCAAATCCCTGTTCATGCCGCTGCTGGCAGGAATAGCAACGCTGGGCGGTGGGATAGGCGGACAGCCGTTCATATCCGACTTCCCCGCCACAATCGGCACAGATGCCATAGACACCGGTGGCGATGCGTTGCAGCGCCTCCTCGACATCGCGGATTTCGTTGACGTGACGGTCGATCAACGCAATATCCAGATCCGACAGCAAATCGGCGACAGACTCTTCGCCGGTATCATGGACGGCGGTCGCCAGATCGAGGTAATGCTGCTCGTCCGAGCGCAGCAGTTCCTGGCGGATTTGCTCTCGCAACTCGGCATGGCGCGCGCGCAATCGTTTACGGATGTCCGCGATTTGTTGTTCAGATAAAGAGTTCATATTATTTCTCCTCGCCGGCTATCTTCTTCCATTTCCATTTCCTTCAAGGAAACTATACCCACGAAGCGAATTCAAAGAAAGTCAATTGAGCGGCTTGTTTGATATAGATCAAACTTGGGGCGCTTCTAAAAATCAGCAAATTTTTAGAAGCGCCCCTTGGGAGATCTTGATCGGTCATCCCCTGGCCGATGTATACTTGGGGTTTTCCGGGAATGGCGTTTTCCGTGCGGGAAAGCGCGCCAAGGATGGGAGAACGTCGAAAAAGACTCTCATCACGGGGAAAACTATGAAAAACAACCAACTTTCATCTCCGGCACTCCACCGCCGGATGTCCGCCTTCACGCTGACGGAAACCCTGGTTGTTCTGGCGATCGTAGCCATCATCGCGACGATCGCCTCGCCGTCGCTGCAAAACCTTCTCATGGACAACCGCATGACGACGCGCGTCAATGATTTCGTGACACATCTGAATCTGGCGCGTAGCGAAGCCATTCATCGCCATCAGCGAGTAGTGCTTTGCCCCAGCGCCGATCAGACGAACTGCGCTTCAGGCTCGGACTGGCATGCGGGATGGATAATCTTTGTCGATAACAACACGAACAGAACGCACGAGAATAACGAGGAGATACTGCGCATGGAAACCGCGCAACATCAAGGTTTCAAAATCACCTCGGGCAATCATCACCCTGTCGTCTTCCAGCCGGAGGGCGGTTCAGGCGGCGCCAATGACACTTTCACCTTCTGCGACACGCGGGGCGCCGCCAAGGCCAGGGCCATCGTCTTGTCGAACACGGGCCGCGCCCGCATTGCGGATAAGAGGCCGGGAGGTAAAGCCTTGGTTTGCACCTGACATGAATCAGACCACCTATGCCGTTTTCCTTATCGCATGTTCTTGCTGTTGTGCATTCATGAAGTCCAGCAACCGCTCCTTGTTTTTCATGGCGTCCTGATAGCCCAACTCGATCAGCTCGCGGCAATAACTCTTATCGAATAGCAGGTAGCTCACCAGACTCGATCCGCTGCGGTTGATGGCGCCGATACCGCGTAACAGGAAACGCACCGCGCGTGGCATGTGATGGGCGTGGCGTTCCGCTATTTTCGCCAGATCCTGGCTGGGTGAAACCGCCATGACATCGACCGGCCGCAACGCGACGCCAGCTTCCGTCAGATACTGCGCCGGAATCATTTTGAGCACGTTGTTGACGCGTTGCAACCGCTCCAGATCGACTTCCAGGCTGTCGAGAAAGATACTGTTCAGTACATGGCCGGCGATTTGCGCCAACGAGGGATAGTCCTGTGCCTTGACCCGTGGCGGCTGTTCCTCGGATTCCTGGCGCACGCCAATCACCAGGATGCGATCGGCGCCCAGGTGCAACGCCGGGCTGAGCGGCGCGACTTGGCGCATGGAGCCGTCGCCAAAATACTCGCGATTGACCTTCACCGCGGAAAAGATGAAGGGGATGGCGCTCGACGCCATCAGGTGATCGATAGTGATCTCTGTCGCGCTCCCGACCCGTCGCGCCCGCTTCCATGGGGTCAGCGAGTCCGTTCCCTGAAAAAAGGTCACGGATTGTCCCGTGGTATAGCCGGAAGCCGTAACGCTAAACGCATGCAATGCTCCGGCGTTTATGGAATCCTGTATCTTTTCGCACGGCAGATAGCGGTTGAGCAGATGATACAGCGGCGCTCGATCCAGCAAGGAACGCGGATTGTGTTTGCCCAATCCGCCTGACAACAAGGCCGAGACCCAGTGTACGCCGCTGCGCAGGATACCGATGGCATCGGCCCGATAGACTTGGTTGACCTGGAAATTGTTCCAGATCAGGGACAGCCTCCGCACTCCTTCCTGGAAACGGGTGGCATGGATCGCCAGCGCTGCGCCGTTGATGGCGCCGGCCGAGGTACCGCAGATGATGGGAAAGGGGTTATTCGATTTCTCAGGTAACAGCTCAGCGATCGCCTTGAGGACGCCGACCTGGTAAGCCGCACGCGCGCCACCGCCGGACATGATCAAGGCTAATTTGGGACGATTCGACAAGGCATGTTTCGCTTCATTAGCCATACCTGATATATCGGCCAGGAAGCGGATTTTTGGAGAAAAAAATGATGCCTGTAGGCTATTTTACGCCCATCGTTCTGATGAACCATTTGCGCACCTCCTCCAACATCAGCATCCCCAGCGCGAACGGGATGACAAACAGCCAGACTTCAACGGCAATCGGCGCGGTACCGAAAATGAGGTTGCCCCACGAGGTATAGTCGATCAGCAGGATCAGCACAATCTCGATAACAATGCCCCACAGCATCAGCTTGTTGTAGAAAACCGCGCGGGAAAACAGTGAATCCCGCTCGCTGCGGCACAGGAATACGTTCACCACCTGCATCACGATGATGGCGCTGAGGCATGCGGTGGTAGCCTGGAGATAGAGCGGGTCGTCGTGCGGCAGCGTCTGTCCGTATTGCCAACCCGTGCCGTACAGCACGAAGAAAAATGCGGCCATGGCCGCGATGGCCTCCATGACCCCCAGGAACAGATAGGCGCGCGCCAGCAGTGGCCAGTTCAGCAGGCGATCCCGCCGGCGCGGGGGACGCCGCATGACACGGGGATCGGGTTTTTCCGTGCCCAATCCCAGTGCGGGCAGCATGTCCGTGCCCAGGTCCACGGCAAGGATCTGGATGATGGTCAGAGGCAATGGGATCTTGAACAGGACAAAAGCCAGATAGGGAATGAGTTCCGGAATATTGGAGGTCAGAATATAAGTGAGAAATTTTCGGATGTTATCAAACACCGCCCGTCCCTCCTCGATGGCGGAGACGATGCTAGCGAAGTTATCATCCATCAGCACCATATCGGCGGCTTCCCGTGCGACATCAGTGCCGGCTATCCCCATGGCGATACCGATGTCGGCCTTTCTCAACGCTGGGGCGTCATTCACTCCGTCACCCGTCACCGCCACGATCTCGTTTTTGCGCTTCAAGGCGCTGACAATGCGCATTTTCTGGTCAGCGGCGACGCGAGCGAAGATGATCTCCGGCGCGTCCAACGCCAACTGAAGCTGGGTATTGGATAGCCGCCGCAGGTGATCGCCGGTAATGATGACAGGGCTGTTCGACTGAATCAGACCGATCTCCCTGGCAATGGCACTGGCGGTATGGGGGTGATCGCCGGTGACCATGATCACTTTGATGCCCGCCTCCTTGCACTTCCGTATGGCGGCGGGCACCTCGGGCCGGGGCGGGTCTTCCAGTCCCGCCAGCCCGGCAAGGATCAAATTCTGTTCCAATTGATCTTTGTCATACCCTTCGGCGACAGGCCGGTGAGCGAAGGCCAGCACCCGCAGCCCCTGTTCCGCCATAGCCTCCTGGGCTTGCGAAAATTGCGCTTTCACTTCGGCGGTAAGGGGCTGAACGGTCTCCCCGATCTGTACCTGCCGGCATAACGACAGCACCATCTCCAGCGCCCCCTTGGTGTGGAGGATCAAGCCATCGGAATCCTGATGAAGCGTGGACATGCGCTTGCGCCCCGCATCAAATGGGATCTCATCGAGACGTGGCGCGATCAGCGCTCCCGGTATGACCTGTTTTGCCATCTTCACCAAGGCCACTTCCATGGGGTCGCCCATCCATTCGCGTCTCCCCTCCTTTTCAGTCTCCTTCAGGTTATGGCACAGCAACGCTCCCTCGAAAAAGGGGCGATGGGTCTCTTTCAAATCCGACAGCCGCTCCATCGCGGTATTGTCATAAAACTGGCCAGACAAGAAGAGCCGCTTCACCGTCATGCGGTTCTGTGTAAGAGTTCCGGTTTTGTCGGTGCAGATCACCGTCGCCGAACCCAGCGTCTCGACCGCAGGCAGGTGCCGGATCAGGGCATTGCGTTTGGCCATGCGCTGCGAGCCCATCGCCAGTGCCAACGTGACGGTGGGCAGCAGTCCCTCGGGGACATTCGCCACGATAATACCGATGGCGAAGATGAAGTTCTCCCAGAAAGACAGCCCCAACGCCTGGCCGATGAAGAAGAACACCACCCCCAACCCCGACGCCAGCAGCGCCACCATCCGGCTCAGCCGGATGATCTCCTTTTGCAGAGGGGACAACATCTCACCCGTGATCTGGGTCAAATGGGCAACCTTGCCAAATTCAGTGTGCATGGCGGTGGCGAAAACCAGGGCGCGGGCCTCGCCGGAAACCAGCGATGTCCCTGCAAGCAGGATATTCTTGCTGCGTATCAACTCTTCTTCGCTACCAGGATTCACATCCCTGGCCTGGGGCAGCGACTCCCCGGTGATGGTGGCGTTGTTCACCCGCACACCATAGGCCTCGATCAGGCGGCAGTCGGCGGGGACGTCATCACCCTCCTCCAGCAGGATCACATCTCCCGGCACGACATTTTGGGCAGGAATAGCCAGCACCTTGCCCTCTCGCAACGCCTTCACTTGATGGGGTAGCAGCCTTTCCAGCGCAGCGATGGCCTTCTCCGCCCGGTATTCCTGCCAGAAGGAAAATAGGCCGTTTATCAGGATCACACCGAGAATGGCGAAACCCAGCATACCCATGCCCTTCCCAGGTTCGCTGAATTCCGCAATAAAAGCCAGGCCCGCCGCCACCCACAGGATCAGGGCAAAAAAATGGGTAAATCCCTTCAGAAAGCGCAAAACCAGAGATTCTCGCCGTAGCTGCTCCACGCGGTTAGGGCCAAACTCCGCCAGCCTGCGCAGTGCCTCGCTTTCAGACAGCCCGTCCGGGCTACTGTGCAGACTATGGAGTGCTTCGTCAACGGTGAGGTGGTGGATCTTCATGGTGCTTTTATGGCACAAGCGATAAAGAAAGGCTAGCAACCTGAATGCCGCGTCCAAACCGGCATGGCAGGGCAGATATTTACTGGATAGATTCCTATTCCTACTGCGCCACAAAGCGCTGAAGGGCGCATTGCGGCGCTAAAATCAGGCTCAAAATACGGGGCCGGGAAGCGGCAGACTCTGTGTAAACTCCGCTTTTTCGCCCCATTTTTCCTTGCACTGGGAACCCTTCGCTTCGCTTTTCCTTTGATCACCTTGTGACACAGCAGGACTATATCTTTGCAAAAAGGAAAGATGGAATTGCGTGTGTTACCCAAAACTTTCGTTATATTCGATATATGGCATATAATAGGCATATGTTTAATGAATACCTCTTTTTCGAAGCCCTGTCGGATGAAACCCGACGCCGCCTGCTTTTATTGATTATGAAACAGGGCGAGCTGTGTGTGTGCGAATTGTTTTTTGCGCTTAACCTGCCGCAACCCAAGATATCACGCCACCTCGCCGTCATTCGCGAAGCAGGAATATTGGCGACGCGCAAGGAAGGAACCTGGGTATTTTACCGCCTCCATCCGCAATTGCCGTTGTGGGCCGCAAAAATATTGGAAATGATGGCGCAAGGCATTGAGCATGGGAATATCTATCACCAGGATGCCAAGCGCCTGGGAGCGATGGAAAACCGGCCGTCGAAATGCGACATATAATATTCGATTTAACGAATAAATATTTAGGATACAAATGAACAAACGCAAAACGGTTTTGATTCTCTGCACTGGCAACTCCTGCCGCAGCCAGATGGCCGAGGCTCTGATCAATCATGACCTGGGGCCGCATATCCGCGCCATCTCCGCCGGCACCAACCCCGGCCCCAAGGTAGCAGATGGCGCCATCACTGTGCTACAACAGCTAGAAATCGAGACCACCGGGCTACATCCCAAAACCATTGATGCCGTGATGGATGAATCCATCGATCTGGTGGTTACGGTATGCGACAACGCCAGGGAAACCTGCCCGGTCTTCCCCAGGCCCATCAAAAGCATCCACATGCCGTTTCACGATCCCCATGGCGAGCCACTGGAAAGTTTCGTTCAGGTGCGTGATCAAATCAGGAGTCAATTGCTGCCGAAAATCAAGAACCTCTTATGCTGAGTGCGGCGTTGATCTTCATCGCCACCCTGACGCTGGTCATCTGGCAACCGAAAAATCTCAGCATCGGCTGGAGCGCGCTGGGCGGCGCGCTGGCGGCACTTGTCAGCGGCGTCATTTCGCTGCCGGATGTGCCGATAGTTTGGGATATCGTCTGGGACGCCACGCTCACCCTCATCGCGCTGATCCTCATTTCCCTCATCCTGGACGCGGCGGGTTTCTTCGAATGGGCCGCCTTACACATCGCGCGCTGGGGCAATGGCCGGGGGCACTGGCTGTTTCTGCTGATCGTGCTGCTGGGCGCCGTGGTGGCGGCGCTGTTCGCCAACGATGGCGCAGTATTGATCCTCACGCCACTGGTGTTCGAGATGCTGCGCGCCCTGCGCTTCACACCCCCCGCCACACTGGCCTTCATCATGGCCACAGGCTTCGTCTCGGACACCACCAGCCTGCCGTTGATGATTTCCAATCTGGTCAACATCATCACAGCCAATTACTTCGATATCTCTTTCGCCGGCTATGCGACGGTGATGTTGCCGGTCAATCTCGTTTCGCTGCTGGCGACGCTGCTGGTGCTATGGCTGTTTTTCCGCAAGGATGTGCCGCCGCGCTTCGATGTCGCGGCGTTGGGCGATCCTGCCAGGGCGATTCGCGACCCGTTTGTGTTTTATGCCGGATGGGTCGTTCTGGCGCTGGTGCTGACCGGCTATTTTTTTGCCCATCCTCTCGGCCTGCCCGTTTCGGCAATTACCGGCGCGGGCGCGTTGATCCTGCTGCTGGCCGCAGCGCGGGAGCATTTCCTGGCACAGCAACCCCGCGCCGTCATCCCCGTGCTCACCCTGCTGCGCGAGGCGCCCTGGCAAGTGGTGCTGTTCTCGCTGGGCATGTATCTGGTGGTCTTCGGCCTGCGCAACCAGGGCCTGACGAGCGAACTGAGCCGCGCTCTGGAATGGCTGGATGGTCAAGGCGTATGGATCGCCACTCTCGGATCGGGATTTTTGTTCGCCTCGCTATCGGCGATCATGAACAACCTGCCGACCGTGTTGATCGGCAGCCTTGCCATCGACGATGCCATACTCTCACCACTGGTACGGGAAGCCATGATCTACGCCAACATCATCGGTTGCGACCTGGGACCGAAGATGACGCCCATCGGCAGCCTGGCGACATTGTTGTGGCTGCACATACTGGCACAGCGCGACATGAAAATCGGCTGGGGTTATTATTTCCGCGTCGGCTTCGTGCTAACCGCACCAGTATTATCCATCACCCTGCTGGGACTGGCGGGTTGGCTTTGGCTATTGCGAGGCGACTAGTGCCTTGCCACAGGGGTTTTGACGCCTGCTGCGGCGCTGTGCGGCGGGCAGCGCCTTGATGTCACGTTCGATGGCGTACAGCGCGTCGATGCGGCGCACCGCCTGGCGGGCGGCGCTATCGCGCTTTTGCTGTGCATTCGGCAGGGCCTTGATGGCCTCGAAGAATTTGCGCCGGGTCGGCCTTCATCGCCCGCCGCAGTCTGGTGCTCTTTTCTTCATCGCTGTTGATCTCCTTTCAACCTAAAAACGGCAGTTGGAGCCAACTGCCGTTTTTAGGTTCAATAGCTCAAGAAATATCAGGTGCACTGTTATCACAACTCTTTGAATGGAAAATGGCAGGCGGCGAAGTGGCCGGTGCGAATCTCACGCAATGTCGGCGTTTCTTCCCGGCAAAACCGTTGAGCCGATGGGCAGCGGTACTGGAAGACACATCCTCTTTCGAACATAGACTCCCGACCGGGTCGCCGCGCGAGATCCCATGGGTTCGCAACGATATTACTGGCGGCCGCCTTCAGCGCCCGGGTATAAGGATGCGCCGGCTGGAACAGGACATCGCGCCGGTCTCCTTGCTCGATGATCTTTCCTCTCAGCATCACGGCGATCTTGTCGCAGACATGATTGACTACCGCCAGATCATGAGAGATCAACAAATAGGTCAACCCGTATTGTTCCTTGAGAGTCCGCAGCAGATTGATGATCTGCGCCTGGACGGATTTGTCGAGCGCCGAGACCGGTTCATCGCAGACCAGGAATCGCGGGCGCAGCGCAAGCGCCCTGGCGATACATACCCGCTGCCGCTCCCCGCCGCTGAGCTGATAGGGATAAGCATTCATCATGCGCTCAGGCAAGCCGACATCACGCAACAGACTCGCCACTCGCTGCTTGCGTTCTTCCACATCGGCCACATCGAAATTGACCAGGGGTTCTTCGATGCTGGCGCCGACCGACATCAATGGATCGAGGGCGCTGTAAGGGTTTTGGAAAACGATTTGCATTTGCCGGCGCAGGCCACGCAACGCTTTCTTGCCAAGCGTCCCCAGATCGGCGCCCGATAGCACGACCTGCCCTGATGTAGGCCGTTGCAACGCGACCGCCATGCGCGCCAAGGTGCTTTTGCCCGACCCGCTTTCGCCGACCAGCCCCCACGCCTCGCCGGCACGTATGCGTAAAGTCACATTTTCCACAGCCGTGAGCCGCGAGCTATTACCGCCCCACAGATTGCCGGCGCTGCGATATTCCTTGGTGAGGTTGCACAGCGCCAACAAGGAAATGTCCGCGGCTGGGTTCCGCTTCTCCATGCGCGTGTGCTTAGAAGACATCGTCACGACCCTCGCTTTTGACACAGGCGACATGATGATTCGCCAACACCGGTCGAAGCTGGAACGCATCGTCGCTCATACAACGTGATCCGGCCCAGCGGCAGCGTGGCGCGAACCGGCATCCTGTGACTTGTTTACCCAGGGACGGGGGCACGCCTGTCATGGCCGGGATGGGCTGCGGCTCCAGATCAAGACACGGCTGGCAGGCCAGCAGTCCGCGCGTATAAGGGTGCCGTGGCGTTCCCAGCACTTGCCAGGTGGGACCGGCCTCGACGATTTTGCCCGCATACATGACGAGGGTGCGCTCGGCGAGCTTTCCGATCAGACCAAGATCATGGCTGATGATGACCATCGACAAGTTCAACCTTTTCTTCATTTCTTTGAAGAGGCCGATCATTTCCTCCCGCGCCAGAACATCGAGCGATGCCGTGGGCTCGTCGGCCAGCAACAGCGCGGGATTCAGTGACAACGCCAATCCCAGCGCCGCGCGCTGGCACATGCCGCCGCTCAGCTCGAAGGCATGGCTCTTCAATATTTCCTTCGGCTGCGGCATGCCGACCATCGCCAGCGCACGCTCCGCTTTTTCACGCGCCGATGCCTGGGATAGTCCCTGATGGGTCATCAAGGCTTCGCACATCTGCTGGCCCAAGGTCGCCAGCGGATTGAACGAGCTTTCGGGAGATTGAAAAATCATCCCGATCCGCCGGCCACGCACCGCGCGCCATTCTTTTTCGTTGAGCGCGCGCAGATTTTTTCCAGCGAAACGAATCTCGCCTTCGACAACGCGGCCGGGCCGCTCCAGCAGACCGAGCAAGGACAGCGCCAGCGTGCTCTTGCCCGACCCGCTCTCGCCGACGATGCCGACCATATGGCCACGATGAAGATCGAAACTGACGCCATCGACGGCGGAGATCGTTCCATGGCGCGTGAAATAGCCGCTCTTGAGATTCGACACGGACAGAAGAGGAGGATGTGTGTTCAATATTGACTCCGGTGTTTTGGATCAATCGTGTCGCGCAAACCATCGCCGATCAGGTTAATGGCGAGCACCGTCAAAACAATCGACAAACCCGGGAAGAGCACCACCCACCACGCGCCACTCAATACACTGCTCATGCCGTTACCGAGCAGATTTCCCCAGCTCGCCACCGTCGCCGGCACACCGAGATTCAAGAAACTGAGCGTCGACTCCAGCAGAATCGCCTGCCCTACTCCGACGGTGACAACCACCACCAGCGGCGCCAGCGCATTGGGCAGCAGATGCCTAAAAACGAGGCGGATCGACGATGCGCCGCCAGCGATGGCCGCCTTGATGAAGTCGGCTTCCATCAAGGTGCGGCACTCCGTTCTCATCATGCGCGCCGTTCCCATCCAGCTCGCCAGAGCGATAACAAGCGTGACCTTCAATAGACTGGATTCGCCGAACGCTTGCGAGACGATCACCAGCAGAATCACCGGAATCGAAATCAGCGCATCGAGGAACCCCATCAAAATGCGGTCCAGCCATCCTCTCGCCATGCCGCTGGCGATGCCGTAGAGGCAGCCAAAAAAGGTCGCCAGAAGGGTCGCGGCCAGCCCTGTCAGCAATGACACCCGTCCTCCTTCGAGGATACGCAAAAACAAGTCGCGCCCCAACTGGTCGGTGCCGAGAAGATGGCCGGCCGAAGGCGGTGAATAGATCCGGCTCGCGTCAGGGGTAAGCGCATCATTTCCGAACCACAAAGGACCGAACAGGGACAGCACCGCAATAACGGCCAGCACCCAAAAACCCGCCCGCGCAAGGCGATGCCGGAAAAACAACGGCATCGCGCGAATCAGTTGAATGACGCCCGGCAGTCTCACCACCATGCGCACGTCATCTTCCATGCCCCCTCCGCAGTTTCGGATTCAGCCAGGCCACCAGCAGATCGGCCACCAGATTGCCGATGATGACCAGCACGCCTGTCACCAGTACCACCGCCATCAGCAGTGGATAGTTTCTTGAGATGGCCGCCTGGAGAAACAAGCGGCCGATACCCGGCCAGCCGAAAACCCATTCCACGATGAAGATCCCGCCGACCAGCAACGGAAATGAAAATCCCGCCCAGGTGATAAACGGCGTAAGCGCATTCGGCAGCAGATAACGGAGTATCAAGGTCGTCCTTGCGAGTCCCCGCGCCCGCGCGGCACGGAAGAAATCAGCGGAAAGCACGTCGCGCACACTGCCACGCACCAAGCGGATGCAGGGGCCGACATGGGTCAGTACGATCGTCATCACCGGCAATACCAGATGAGCCGCCTGGTCGGCCAGCCCTCCCTCGCGCCCCAGCGTTGACTGGCCTGCGGAAGGCAGCCATTCCAACCGCACGGAAAAAATCAGGATGAGAATCAGGCCCAACCAGAACGCCGGGGTCGCAAAACTGACCAGCGCCAGCGTGCTGATAACATAGTCGGGCCATGAATGCGCTCGTGTCCCCGCCCAATAGCCCGCGCCGATGGCCAGCAATGTAATCGTCAGCCAGGAAAATCCAACCAGCACCAGCGTGACGCGCAAACCCTCCAGGACAATGCCACGGATCTCGCGTCCATCGGCGATCGAACGACCCCAATCGCCATTGAGGATGTTCTCGAACCAGATGCCATACTGGACCAGCACCGGGCGATCAAGCCCGAGATTGCGCGACACGCGCTGGTAATCCGCCTCCGTCATGAATTCCCGGCCACCGACCAGGCTCGCCACCGGGTCTCCCGGCGCGACCTTCATGATCAGGAAAGCGAGGATGCTGAGCAGCATCAATTGGGGAATGATCCCCAACATTCGCAAGACAAGGTAACGCGGCACGTTACGGTCCCCCCGCCATCGTCCACTCCTCGATGTTCCACAATGGCGAGGTGCCGTGGCCGAAGACGCGATGGCTGAATCCCGAAACTCCCTTGCGCACCCCGTAGATGTGCTTCAGGTACACCAGATAGTTATAGGGAGGATCGAGCACCAACTGTTTTTGAACTTCCTGGTAGATCCGCTTGCGTGCCTGCGGATCCAGCGCCGCGCGTCCCTGCATCAACAGGGCATCGATGCGTGGATTGTTGTATCCGCTGTAGTTGCTGCCTTTATCGCCGATGTTGCTGGCGAAAAAGTTGTAAAGATCTTCATCCGGTTCATCGGGAAAACCTCCGCCCAGAATCAGCGCCCGCGCCTTCGGAATCTTGACCACCGACCAATCCTTCACCTCGACGATGGCCTCGATACCGGCGCGTTTCAATTGACTCGCCAGCAAGACGGCAAGATCCGCCCGCACCGGGTCATTGGCCGGCACGGTCAGCGGAAACGACAGACGTTGTCCATTTTTTTCCATAACGCCATCCTTGCCTCGCCGCCAACCCGCTTCGGCGAGCAGCGCTTCGGCCCGTTTGAGATCATTGTCGTGGCGAGGGATATCGGGCGAAGACACCCGGTTGAATTGCAACGGGCCATAGGCCGGACTGCCATAGCCGACCAAGGCCCCGTCCACCAGCGCCTTGCGGTCGGTGGCATACTGAATGGCCTGCCGGACTCGCACGTCCTGAAACAAGGGGTAACGGAAATTGAACATCATCACCCGATAGTCGGCGGACTCAACGACCTCCATGCCTATCGCGCCTGAATCCTCGATGGCCGACACCTGTTTCGGCGTCAACTGGGCGATATCTATTTCACCCTTCTTCAACTGCACCAGTCTCACATTGGGATCGGGAAGAAATTTATAGATCACCCGATCGAGCTTAGGCCGCCCGTTGTAAAAATCCGGGTTGGCTTCGAGGATGAGATATTCGCCCCGTTTCCATTCCTTGAATTTGAAAGGCCCGGTGCCGACAGGCTGCGAGTAGTTGAAGGGGTCGGTATTGAAATCCTTGCCCTGGAGGGCATGTTTGGGAATGATGCCCATCTTCAATCGACTCAACAGCGGCGCCAAGGGCTGATCGAGGGTGATCCGCACCGTCAGCGGATCGATCGCCTCCACCGTTTTGATTTCCTTCACCGCCTTGCTCATGCCGCTATGATTTTCTGGATCCTGGATGGCGGTAATGGTGAACTTCACATCTTCTGCACTAAAAGCAACACCGTCGTGCCATTTGATGTCAGGACGCAACCGGATGGTGTAGACCTTGCCGTCCGGCGAAATCTCCCATGACTCCGCCATGTCCGGCACAAGCTCGTTTTTCGCATTCACTTTGAACAGGCCGCGAAACAGCGCCATGTCGGAATCGGCGTGCTGATGGCCCGCCACCGGATTGAGCCACTCCGGCTCGCTGGCACGCGCCACCACCAGGGTTTTCAGCATCGGAACCTGCCCGGCCGGAGCCGGGGCGGAAGAATCCTCTCTTCCGCACCCGGCAACCAGTAGCATGCCGCCAAAAACGGCGCACCATCCCAACGACAGCAACAGCGGCGCCCACATGCGACCACGATTTGCCATGACTCAGAAATCCGTCTTGACGGACGCCATGATGTTGAACGGCGGACTTACGCCATATTGCGGACCACCGGAGAAATAAAAGAGCGCGTCGGAATATCTCTTGTCGAGGATGTTCGATGCCTTGATGTCGAAGGTGTAGCCCTTCCAGCGGTAATACGCCGAAGCATCGACGACGGTATAACCGCCGGTGGAGTTTTTGTTGTCATCCGTCAACATGCGCTCACCGATTCCGCGCACCGTCAAACGCCCGCCGAAACCTCGCGCATCGAGATAATCAAGGCCCGCGCTGAAGAGATGACGAGGCACACCGACGATACGCTTGCCTGAAAAGTCATTGCCAGAGGTGATGTAGTCCTTGTATTTCGGATCGTTCCAGGTGAACGCGCCAAACACCATCAGCGCCTCGGTGAGAGCGGCGTTCAGCTCCGCCTCGACACCTTGCCTGCGTGTCTTGCCCTTGTTAACCAGTAACGGACCTCTCACCGGATCGACCACAGTGACAATCTCGTCACGCGAATCGGTGATGAACCAGGCAAGCGATCCCCTGATCCGCGAGGCAGGACGGAAGCGGGTGCCGATTTCATAGGAAACCAGCCGCGTCGGCTTGAGATCGGGATTATCGAACTTGGCGAAATTATCGGGGAGCTGAAAGCCGCTGCCAACGTTGCCGAACAGATCATAACCAGGCGCGAGCGTATAGAGCGCTCCGGCTTTCGGACTGAACATATTGAGACTATTGTCGAAACTGCCTGTTGGCGCGCCGACGGTACGATTCAATTCGCCCTTGAACATGTCGTAGCGCGCGCCCAGCGTCACCTTGAGCGGCTCGATCGGCCTTGCCTCGCCCTGCGCGAATGCCGCATAACTGTTCAGGACGAACTCACGATTCACGGTGGGCGCCGTACCTGTCGCCGCGCACCGTACCGGATCGCCACCACGCACCCGTTTGTCGGTACACCAGCGTGTGCTGTCACCCGACTCACGCAGAATATCCAGCCCGGCCAGCAGCGTGTCCTCCATGGTGAAATAATTCCCGTGCTTGCTGTACAGCGCCTTGAGCATATTGCCATTCACGAAGTTGTACTCTTCGCGCTGACCGCCGCCGAAATCGGCGAAGCGTGTCAAATCGCTGTTGTAGTTGAAAAAGGTAATGCCGATATTGTCGTTCGCCGACAGAGCGTAGTTGTAATTGAGATTGACCTCGCGCCGATCCTTTTTGCCGCCATCGAACGGAAACAGCGACTTCCGGTAATTACCCGCGTCCCACTCGCTTTGCGGCAGATAACCCGGCGCGTTGAAATCGGTGGTGTACATACGCACACCGGCACGCAGGCTCGACTGCGACGTCAAATCGAATGACCACTTCGCCGAGAGATTGCCACGGCGCATATCGCTGTTATCGCGGTAGCCATCGGTCTTGAACATCTCCAGGGCATAATAATGACTAGCGCGGCCGTCGGAGTTGCCCAGCGTCACCGCGCCGCGATAGGTATTCCAACTGCCCGCGGAAAATCTCCCAACACGTTCGTTGACACGCTTTTTGGTGATGATATTGATGCTGCCGGCGCGGGAATAATTGCCATACAGCGCCGAGAACGGACCCTTGATCACTTCGATACGCTCGATCTCCTCGGGAATAAGCATGTTGAAATCCGCCATGCCATCGGCATGCGATGTCGTTTCATTCAGAGGCGCGCCATCGAGAAACACCGCCGCGATATTGCCATGCCCGCCGGTGAATCCCCGCATCACAAACTGATTGGGCACGGCGCCCTGGTTAAAATCCACCGGCATGACGCCGGGGATGGCGCGCAAGATATCGATACCCTTGATGATGGGCTGTCTTTCCAGTTCCTCACCTTCGACGATGGTCACCGACGCCGGCAAATTGGCCACCGGATTCCTGGCCTCGGTAATGACCACGTTGCCGAGATCCACCGATTTTTTCTTTTTGTTCTCTGACGCGTCCGCCGACCATGAGACAGGCACGATGGCCATGAGAACCGCCTGAATCTTGAGTGAACCGAACAATATTTTCTTCATAAAAAATTATGCCTCCTCTTTGGTTGATTTTTGTTCCAAACACCTTCCAGCTAATGCAGCTCGTACTGCATGGCGAATCTCAGCGTAACCCGCACCGCTTTCTTCAATCGCTCGGGCACACCCGGCAGCGGCGAAGCCCGGCGAATCATATCCATCGCGGCCCGCTCCAACAGGGGATGAGACTCGCGCGGCGGCGCCACTTCGACATGCTCGACGCGCCCATCCGCATCGATCACAAATTGCAAATAAACAACCCCGCTGATACCGCGATCCCTCGCCTGCCCGGGATAATTGCGGAAGCGCTCCAGATGCCCGATAACGGCATTTTTAAATGCTCCCAAGCCATCCTCATCCGGCACACCTGAACGCTGCGGCGCGATCACCAAGGGACCCTCCGGCAACGGCGCGCCGTGTTCGGATGATTTCGCCGTCGATGGCCTCGCACTGACAAGCTGCTCGGACTGAGACTCCACAACAGCCAGCGACTCTTCCTTATGCCTGACGGCCGGTGTTTCCACCTCCGGCTCAACGTGAACCGGTTCTGCCATCCTGGAAACAGGAAGGGTCTCCGATGGAGGCTGCACACTTTTCGGCGGCGTCTCTGGTAGCACGGGTTGTGGCATGGATACCTCGACACTGGTCTTTTCCATCGTTATCAGCACGGGCTCGGCTATCGCCTGGAGCAGATCGACAACCATTTCCCGTTCTGGCTCCTTCACAACTTTCTCCGCTGTGCTTGGCCATTGGAAATAGGCCAGTACAACGGCAAAATGCAGCATTACCGACAAACCCAAAGGAAACAGGATCCGGTTTGAGGGCCTGGACAGAACGCCACCGGACACCACCCACGAACCACGCCCGATATATCCAGCCAGCTCCACACTTCCCCCGCATATAAACCCGGCATGCACCAAACAAATAAAAAAAGCCGCACAGACCTTGAAGAGAGTTTTCTCTCCAGGTTTGTGCGGCTTTTTTGTCTTGATGCTAAGACTTCTTTACCGTCGACTCACTGTAGGACACTTCTAAAAATTCGCTGAAGCCGCGATGGCGGCGTTGCCCTTATATAACAGGGGCGCCCTGTAATCAAAATGAAACAGGCGCTACACAGAACTCCTCATAGACGGTGCATAGCACAACGGAACGATCAACCACGCCTTGCACTTCGGGCACTTCGCATAGGCAACCCGACCCTTCAAATCGGTTTTTATGACGGCCGCCTTGATGACCGCAAAGGCATTACCCTCCAGCACGTGAATCTGGTAATGGCATGAAGGACAACGACCTTGCGACGAAAGTGCCTGCGCGCACCCTTTGGGGTTCTTGGCATAGCCTCCCTCTCCCGCCAAGGCAATCTTGGCCCTATCGCCTAACATTCCTCTGAATTCCCAAGTTCGCTTTATCGCTTTGTTCTTCGCCAGCCACCATGTATGAAGAAATATAAAATCTTCATACGACAATATCAAGCGTTTTTTCACCTCCCACTGAAAAATTCAACATTAAAGGAAGGCCCGAAAGACCGGGACAGAAAAAATGCTTGACATTTTAGTATGAAGATTTTAAATTTCTTCCTACCAAGTAGATCTCCCCCACCCTCTCAGGACCGAGAGGTATGCCCCCAGGGACGGGAGCTTTTTTTCCGCGACACCTTGAAGGCAAGGAGGGAAATGCGATGGCTTGCGATGAAACCTTCTCCAGATTTTCCGGAAAAAGGCAGCAACAGGCGAAACAGACGCCAGCCTTGAACTCTACCGCCAACCTGGATAACGCGAGCCGCGCCCCATCTCAACAGTCATTCCCTGACCGGAAAATGCTCGGACCGCTACCGCTTCACGCCACAACCGCGATTTACCGACTGGGGGACTGGGGGAACAAATTACCTCCACTGCGATCGCCAAGGGTCAACCGACAAGAAGCCGCCTGACAAAAACATTCCCTGTTGAACGCAGGAATGCAGGAACTCTGGGGTGGTAGCTGCGCAGAGAGGCCGCCTTCCGTCAATCCGCCTCCCGCTCCACCGAGCAGCATAGCGGACCACTCGCAGGCCCTTCTGCCTGCATCACCGAACCCGTCACGGGATTGGGGCGGAAGGTGGTGCAGCCTTTCAACCCTTTGTCGTAGGCAAGTTCGTAGATGTTGCGGAAGGCGGCGAAGTCGTAATCCTCGGGGATGTTGATGGTCTTGGAGATGGCGTTGTCCACATAGGGCTGCAAGGCGGCCTGCATGTCGAGATGCGCCTGGGGAGGGATACTGAGCGCGTCGATGAACTGCGGCGGCAAGGGGGCATCGTTGCCATGCAGGGCACGCCACAAACACAACGCATGGTCGGTGAGGTGATATTCGGTATACGAACCGTCCAGTTCCAGCACCCGCCGTTTATAGTGAAAATCGAACACCGGTTCGAGGCCGCTGGAGACGTTGCCGGCCAGCAGGCTGATTGTGCCGGTGGGCGCGATGGCCGTCAGATGACTGTTGCGGATACCATGGCTGGCGATGCCTTGCTGGATGTCGTCCGGCAAGGCGCGCACGAATTCGCCCTGCAAATATTTTTGCTTGTCGAGAAAGGGAAAACTTCCCTTCTCCCTCGCCAGTGCGATGGAGGTGCGGTAAGCGGTGTGACAAATACCACGCATCACCGACGCCGCCAGATGATACGCCTCCTCGCTGCCATACGTCACACCCAGCATGATCAACGCATCGGCCAGTCCCGTAATACCCAATCCGATGCGGCGCGAACCCTGCGCCTGCTGTTGCTGCCTCGGCAGGGGAAAGTGCGACACATCGATCACATTGTCCAGCATCCGCGTGGCGGTCGCGGCGGTCGACTGGATGCCTTGCATATCGAGGCGCGCATGCGCGGAAAAGGGCTCTTGTACAAAGCGCGTCAGATTGATCGACCCCAGATCACAGGCGCCATACGCAGGCAAAGGAATCTCGCCGCAGGGATTGCTGGCGCTGATATGCTCGCAATACCACTGATTATTCAGGCGGTTGATGCGATCGATGAACAATACGCCCGGCTCAGCGACATCGTAGGTGGCGCGCATCAGCCTGTCCCATAGAGCCCGGGCAGACACGCGGCGCACCACACGGCACGGCACGGGATCGGGCCGGCCCGACCATGGGCGATACACGATCTCGTTCGCCGATGCCTCCTCCGATTCGCGCAGCGGAAACACCAGCGCCCACTCCTTGTCGCGCCGCACAGCCTCCATGAAAGCGTCGCTCACCAGCACCGAGAGGTTGAACCGCCGCAACCGCTGTCTGTCGCGCTTGACCTCGATGAACTCTTCGATGTCGGGATGATCGCAGCGCAGCGTTCCCATCATCGCCCCGCGCCGCGCGCCGGTGGAGAGAATGGTGGCGCACATGCTGTCCCAGATCTGCATGAACGATAGCGGCCCCGACGTGACCGTCCCGACACTGCGCGCCGCCGTTCCTTTGGGGCGTAACGTGGAGAAGTCATAACCCACGCCACCGCCCTGCTGCATCGTCAATGCGCCTTCCTTGAGCGCATCGAAGATGCCGTCCATGGAATCCTCGATGATGCCCATGACAAAGCAGTTGAACAGTGTCACCCGGCGTCCGGTGCCCGCCCCCGCCTGAATACGTCCCCCGGGCAGGAATTTGAATCCCTCCAGCACCTCGAAAAACTGCTCTTCCCGCTGTAACTGCGACTGTGTCTCCACGCTCGCCAGAGCACACGAGATGCGGCGCCAGGTGTCGGCAATGGTCTGGTCATGGACGACCTCGCCTTGCCGGTAACGATATTTGGTATCCCAGATATGACGCCCGATGGCGGTGGTGAAATAATCGCGGGTCATGGCATTCGAAACACTCTTCGTTGAAGACAGTGTTGATAACGCGCGCCTGTTATCGAGTTTACCTCATCCTCGCGCGAGGCGTTGCAGTCCTTATCACCTCGATGTCCGGCAGGTTCCCAGCAACCTGCTCCACCGTTTCGTTTTCCGTCAAAGCCTTGATGATGCAAGGTAACGGCTCATGCCAGATTTCGGAAAAATCCCTCTCGTGTTCATCCATAACCGCAAAGGCAAGCTTTTCCACCGGGGGACAGAACTCCGCCGCCACGCCAAGCTTGTTACCTCGGGCATCGAGCCGATACCAGCCATACTGTCGCAGATAAACAGCGTTCAAACCGTGAAGGCAATAAGGTGGACCACTGGCGCCTGCGCTGAGCCGCTGGTAGCACAGTCCAGCGGGGATGCCATTCGCCCTCAACAGCGCCGCCAGCAGATGACTCTTGGCATAGCAATAGCCCGTGCCGTACAGCAGCACGTCGGAAGCCTTGCAGGTTACGGGATTTTTCCGATGGTCCCAGCTATGCTGGATAAAATCACGAACAAATTCGAAACAACGGCGCGTAATGTCCTCATCCGAGGGCATCCCTGCAGAGAGTGCCCGCGCCTTTTCCCGCACAATGGCGTGTTCCCAGTCGATGTATTGACTGTTTTCAAGATAATTCCGCATAGCGATCCCCTGGAGAGTAGAACGGTACCGGCAAACCATGGTTCACCGGGTACAATTCAAGCTACGGAAGGCCAAACCGCCTTCCGCGGCCAGGTCACTTCAGCGCTGCGGCACAGAGAGCGGTCAGGGCACTCGGGTACACGCCCAGGGCGAAGACGGCGAGGCCATTGGCGCTCATGGCGACGCGCATGTCGAAGCTGGAGGCGAGAGGGGCGGTCTCTTCGGCCTTATCGAAATACATCACCTTGACGATGCGCAGATAGTAGTAGGCGCCGATGACGGAGAAAATCACCGCCACCACGGCAAGCCAGGTCATATCGGCACGGACCACCGCCTGGAGAACGGCGAGCTTGGCCCAGAAACCGACCGACACCGGGACACCCGCCATGGAAATCATGAGAATCAGCATGATGAAGGCGAACCAGGGGCTGCGGTCGTTCAGGCCCTTGAAATCGTCGATGCGGTCGGACTCAAATCCGGCGCGGCTGAGCAGCATGATCATGCCGAAGCCGCCCAGCGCCATAATGGCATAGACAATGATGTAGAACATCGCCGACGAATAGCCATTCGCCGTCCCAGTCAGGACACCGAGCAGCAGGAAACCGACATGAGCGATGGTGGAGTAGGCGAGCATACGCTTGATGTTGCCCTGGGCGATGGCGATGATGTTGCCCACCGCCATCGAGACGATGGCGAGCAGGATCAGCATGTCCTGCCACTGCACATGCAAGCCGCCCAGGCCCTCCACCAGCAGGCGCATAAGCATGGCGAACGCAGCGATCTTCGGCGCGGTGCCGATGTAGAGCGTAACGCTGGTCGGCGCGCCATGGTAGACATCAGGCACCCACATATGGAACGGCACGGCGCCGAGCTTGAAGGCCAGCCCCACCACCACGAACACCACGCCGAAGGCGAGTACGATGTTGTTATCACCGGGAAGCTGCTTCAGATACGCACCGACTTCGGCAATGTCGAGGCTGCCGGTAACGCCGTAGAACATCGACAAGCCATAGAGCAGCATGCCGGAAGCCAGCGACCCCAGTACGAAATATTTCATCGCCGCCTCTGTGGCGGTGACCGAGTCACGTTGCAGTGCGACCATCGCGTACAGCGACAGAGACAGCAGTTCAAGCCCCAGGTAGATGGTGAGGAAGCTGTGCGCGGAGACCATTACCATCATGCCCAGCACGCCGAACAGGCCGAGCACGAAATATTCGCCGGTGAAAAGCTGGCGCACGCGCAGGTATTCGCGCGAATAAAGAAACACCACTGCTGTGACGAGGTAGATGAATACCTTCAACACATCGCCCATGGTGTCGGAGATGAAACTGCCGCCGAAGGTCAGTTGCGGCTCGCCGCTGTGCAAACCGACCGTCAGAATCGCGGCGCCGACGAGCGTGGCTTGCGACATCAGATAGGTGAGCACGCGATTGCGATCGCTCAAAAACAGGTCGATCAGCAGGATGAGGCAGGCCATGCTCAGCACGAAGATCTCCGGCAGGGCCAGCGCAAAATTGGGCATTTCAAAAGTCATGCTAGACATCAATCTTTAATTCCGGGCGTTGTTGTCGTGTCAATCGGTATAAGAACCTGTTTACGATCTCGATCAAGGGATGCAGCGCAAGGCCCCCCCTGATTTAAAAAGGGCGGGCCGAAAAAGCGGAGCATACACGAAGTATGTGAGCATTTTGAGGACATTTTCAACGCGGCGATGCACCCTTCAGCGAGATCGTAAACAGGTTCTAAGGAATCACGGGAATCTTCGAGCTTACCGCCTGCTCCAGCAGGTGGCCGACCGAGGCGTGCATCACGTCCACCAGCGGCGCGGGATACACACCCAGCAGCAGCACCAGCACCGCCAGCGAACCCAACACCAGCGCCTCGCGGCCGTTCAGGTCCTGCAAGGTGGCGACGTTCGCGTTGCCCACTTGGCCGAAAATGACGCGCTTGACCATCCACAGGGTGTAGGCCGCCCCCAACACCAGCGTGGTGCTGGCGAGCAGCGCAATCCAGAAATTGGCCTTGAACGCCGAGAGTATCACCATGAACTCGCCGACGAAGCCCGAGGTGCCGGGCAGACCGGCATTGGCCATCGCGAACAGCACCATCAGCGTGGCGAACACCGGCATGGTATTGGCGACACCGCCGTAATCGCTGATGTTGCGGCTGTGCAGACGGTCATACATCACGCCCACGCACAGAAACAACGCGCCGGAGACGAAGCCGTGCGAAATCATCTGCACCAGCGCTCCTTCCATGCCGAGCGCGGCGCCCGAGACGCTCTGGGTGTTGTCGTAGATGCTGTAGACGAGAAAAAAGCCCAGCGTGACGAAGCCCATGTGCGAAATCGACGAATAGGCGATCAGTTTTTTCATGTCTTCCTGCACCAGCGCCACCAATGCGATGTAGATCACCGCGATCAGCGACATGGTGATGATCAGCCAGTCCAGCTCATGGCTGGCGTCGGGCGCGATCGGCAGGATGAAGCGCACAAAGCCATAGGCGCCGAGCTTGAGCATGATGGCGGCCAGAATCACCGAGCCGCCGGTGGGAGCTTCGACGTGCGCGTCCGGCAACCAGGTGTGCACCGGCCACATCGGCACCTTGACGGCAAAGGCGATGAGAAAGGCGAAGAACAGCAGCACCTGCGCGGTCAGACCGATGCGCAGGTCGTGGAAGTCGAGGATCGAGAAGCTGTCCGACTGGAAGTATAGATACAGCACGGCGACCAACAGCAGCACCGAGCCGAGGAAGGTATAGAGAAAGAACTTGATGGCGGCATAGACACGCCGCACCCCGCCCCAGATACCGATGATGAGGAACATCGGTATCAGCATGAACTCCCAGAACACATAGAACAGCACCGCATCGAGCGCGCAAAACACGCCGACCATCAATCCTTCCATGATCAGGAAGGCCGCCATGTACTGCGCCACGCGGTACTGGATGACTTCCCAACCGGCGATGACCACCAGCACGGTGGTGAAGGTGGTAAGCAGAATCAGCGGCATGGAAATGCCGTCGATGCCGAGATGGTAGTTGATGTTGAAGGTCGGCACCCAGGCCGCCTCTTCAACGAACTGCATCTGATAGGTGCCGGTATCGAAGCCGGTATACAGCGGCACGGACACCGCGAAAGCCATCACCGAGAAAATCAGCGACAACCAGCGCACCAATCCATCGTTCTTGCCGGCGGCAAGCACCACTAACCCACCGATGATCGGCAGCCAGATGACCAGACTCAGAAGCGGAAAATCGGAAGACATTCAAAACTATCCTGGTTGTTATTCTCAGTACAATCAGTACACAAAAACGGTCAACAACAAAACAAGGCCAAGAATCATGGCAAAAGCGTAATGGTACAGGAAACCCGACTGCACGCGGCGAATCAGCGTGGCAACCCAGCCGATGCCGAACGCCGTGCCGTTCACCATCATGCCGTCGATCAGCTTGACGTCTCCCATGCGCCAGAAAGCGCGCCCCACACCGCGGCTGCCACCGGCAAAAACCGTGTCGTTGAAATCATCGAAACCGTATTTCTTGTCGAGAATGTTGTATAGGCCCGAGAAACGCTCCTTGATCGCGGCGGGCAGATCCGGGCGCTTCATATACAGGAACCAGGCCACAGCCACGCCGGCAAAGGACAGCCACACCGCGGGCGCCATCAAGCCGTGCAGCACGAACGCCAGCGGGCCGTGGTATTCGCCACCCATCACGCCCAGCACATCGTGCTCGGGCAAGACGAAAATGGCGCGGCCGAAGAAATCACCGAACTGCAAGGGACCGATCGCGATGGCGCCAACGATGATGGACGGGATAGCCAGCAACACCAAAGGCATGGTGACCACCGTCGGCGACTCATGCAGATGTTCTCGGGTATGCTCGTCCATGCGCTCCTTGCCATGAAACACCAGGAAGAACATGCGGAAGGTATACAGCGCTGTGACAAATACGCCGAGCAGCACCGCCGCATAGGCAAATCCCGCTCCCGGCACGACCGACAGATTCACCGCTTCGATGATGCTGTCCTTGGAGAAGAATCCCGAAAAGCCGGGAAAACCGATCAGGGCCAGCGCGCCAATCAGGAACGTCCAATAGGTGATGGGCATATATTTCTTCAGGCCGCCCATCTTGCTGATGTCCTGCTCGTGGTGCATGGCGATGATCACCGAACCGGCAGCGAGAAACAGCAGCGCCTTGAAGAAGGCATGGGTCATGAGGTGGAAAATGCCGGTGGCATAGGCTGACGCGCCCAGCGCCACGGTCATGTAACCAAGCTGGGACAGCGTGGAGTAGGCCACCACACGTTTGATATCGTTCTGCACCAGACCGAGCAGGCCCATGAACAGCGCCGTCACGGCGCCGGTGATGATCACCACGCTGAGCGCCGTCTGCGACAGTTCATACAGCGGCGACATGCGCGCCACCATGAAGATGCCAGCGGTCACCATGGTCGCGGCATGGATCAGCGCCGAGATCGGTGTCGGGCCTTCCATCGAGTCCGGCAACCAGACATGCAGCGGCACCTGCGCCGATTTGCCCATGGCACCGATGAACAGCAGGACACAGATCATGGTGATGACCGACCATTGCTGATTCATCGCCACCTCGACGGTGGCGTTCGCCATCGACGGCGCGGCGCGGAACACGTCGGCGTAATCCAGGCTATTGAAATACACCAGCACTGCGGCGATACCGAGCAGGAAGCCGAGGTCACCGACACGATTGACCAGAAATGCCTTGAGATTGGCATAGATGGCCGATTCGCGCTGATACCAGAAACCGATCAGCAGATAGGACACCAGACCCACCGCCTCCCAGCCAAAGAACAACTGCATGAAGTTGTTCGACATCACCAGCATCAGCATGGAAAAGGTGAACAGCGAGATGTAGCTGAAAAAGCGCTGATAACCGGGATCATCGTGCATGTAGCCGATGGTATAGATGTGCACCATCAGCGAGACAAAGGTCACGACCACCATCATCAACGCCGTGAGCTCGTCGATCAGGAAGCCGACCTCGAACTTGAAGCCATCGCTAACCAGCCAGGTATACACCGCGCCATTGAAGGGATCGGCGCCGTCGATGATGATGTCCTTGAAAACGACCAGTGACAGCGCAAATGAAACGGCGACACCGATGATGGTTGCCCAATGCGCCCCGGCACGACCCACGGCCTTGCCGAACAGGCCCGCGACGATCGCGCCGAACAACGGCGCCAGTACGATGGCGAGAGAGATATTCTGCATGATCCTGGGCGCTCCTTATCCTTTCAGCGTGTCGAGATGTTCGACGTTGATGGTGCGCCTGTTGCGGAACAGCACGACGAGAATGGCCAGCCCGATGGCGGCCTCGGCGGCGGCGACCGTCAGAATGAAAAAGACGAAGACCTGGCCGGCGGTATCGCCAAGATAATGTGAGAAGGCGATGAAATTCATGTTCACCGCCAGCAGCATCAACTCGATCGCCATCAGCAGAATGATGACGTTCTTGCGATTGAGAAAAATCCCGGCAAGACTGACGCAGAACAGCACAGCTCCCAGGATCAAAAAATCCGACAACGCGATCATTGCGTCCCCACCCTTCAATAATTTTTGTGCTTCTACACGTAGGGTGCGCCGTGCGCACCACCCTTGCGGTGCGCACGGCGCACCCTACAAAATACCGCGTTTGAACCTCAACCTTCTTTCTTTTCCGCTTCCATCTTGATGATACGCAAACGATCGTCGCGGCGCGTCATGACCTGCTCGGTCACGTTCTGGTACTTGGTCTGCGGCCGGCGGCGCAGGGTCAAGGCGATGGCCGCGATGATCGCCACCAGCAGAATCGCCGCGGCGATCTCGAACGGATAGACATAGACCGTATAAAGTATCCGCCCCAGTTCCTTGGTGTTACTGTAATCGGCCATGTGCCGGACCGGCTCGGCGAAATGCTCGAGACCGAAGTATTTCGGGCCAACCGCGACCGCCATTTCGATCACCACAATCAGCGCCACGCCGATGCCCAGCGGCAGGTAACGGATGAACCCCTCGCGCAATACCGCGATGTTGATATCCAGCATCATCACCACGAACAGGAACAATACCATTACCGCGCCGACATACACCAGCACCAGGGTGATGGCAAGGAACTCCACCTCGAGCAGCAGCCACACCGCCGCGCTGGTGAAGAATGCCAGCACCAGAAACAGCACCGCATGCACCGGATTGCGGACGGTGATGACCAGAATCGACGACGCGACCAATATCGCCGCAAAAACGTAAAAAATGATTTGTTCCATTTACCCCTCGGACTTAACGGTAAGCCGCATCCTTGGCGCGATCGGCGGCGATCTCTTTTTCGTAGCGGTCACCCATCGCCAACAGTTTGTCCTTGGTCATCACCGTGCCATCGCGGCTCTCGAAATGATATTCGAAGAGACGCGTTTCGACGATGGCATCGACCGGACACGCCTCTTCGCAAAAACCGCAGTAGATGCATTTGAACAGGTCGATATCGTAGCGGGTGGTACGGCGCGTACCGTCCTCGCGCTGCGCCGAATCAATGGTGATGGAAAGCGCCGGGCACACCGCCTCGCACAGTTTGCAGGCGATACAGCGTTCCTCGCCGTTGGCGTAGCGGCGCAGCGCGTGCAAGCCACGGAAACGAAACGACTGCGGCGTTTTCTCTTCCGGGTATTGCACCGTGATCTTCTTGGCGAAGAAATACCTGCCGGTGAGCTTCAGGCCAATCAGCAGCTCCCACAACAGCAGACTTTTGAAATAGTTTGTGATTACGTTCATCACAGCCTCCCAACACCCTTACTTCCCCCCTCTCCCGCAAGCGGGAGAGGGGGGAAGGCGGAAATAATAACCTTTTAGAGACGCCCTTTACATCAATCAAACCACGGCCCGATTTGGGCCAGCACCGCGGCACCCACCACCAGCAGCCAGACAATAGTGATCGGAATGAAGATTTTCCAGCCCAAGCGCATGATCTGGTCATAGCGGTAGCGCGGGAAAGTGGCGCGGAACCACAAGAATAAAAACAGGAACACGCTTATCTTGGCCAGCAGCCAGAAGATGCTCGGCACCCAGGCCAGGGCCTCGCCTAGCACCGGTATGCCTTCGAAGGGCGACAGCCACCCGCCAAGGAACATGATCGCCACGAGCGCCGATACCAGGATCATATTCGCGTATTCGGCCAGGAAAAACAGGCCGAACGTCATGCCAGAATATTCGACGTGGAAACCCGCGACGATTTCGGACTCGCCCTCGGCCACATCGAACGGCGCGCGATTGGTTTCCGCCACACCGGAAATGAAATACACCAGGAACAGCGGCAGCAGCGGCAGCCAGTACCAATGCAGGAAGCTCCCCTGCTGCGCCAACACGATCTCACGCAGATTCAGGCTGCCGGCGGCAATCAACACGCCGACCAGGGCGAAGCCCATGGCGATTTCGTAGGACACCACCTGCGCCGCAGAGCGTAATGCACCGAGAAATGCATACTTGGAGTTGGATGCCCAGCCGGCAATGATGATGCCGTAGACGCCCAATGAAGTCATCGCCAGGATGTAAAGCAGACCGGCGTCCACGTTGGCCAGTACCAGCGTCTCGTCGAAAGGGATCACTGCCCACGCTGCAAGCGCGGGGGCCAACGCCACGATCGGCCCGAGGATGAACAGAAAGCGGTTAGCGTTGGTGGGAACGATGATCTCCTTCAGCACCAGCTTCAGGCCGTCGGCGATAGGCTGCAACAAACCGCGCGGACCGACGCGATTGGGGCCGATACGCACCTGGATATAACCGATCACCTTGCGCTCGGCCAGTGTGAGATAGGCCACCGACAGCATGATCGGCACCACGATCACCACGATCTTGAGCACGATTTGCAGGAGTTCCGGAATGCTACCCCATACGGCTTGCAGTGTCTCAAGCATGGGCGGCCACCTTTTCGCCAGGGGCGGTCACGGCGGCTTCGTCTTGCACATCGAGCCGCGTCATCACGGCGCGAATGCTGTCAAACCAGGCTGCCGCATCCTGTCCATCGGAGGTATGTCGCAACGCGGGAGCGCGGCGCACTATGGCGTCCACCGCGTACATCGGCGGCAGATTGATCCGCGCCTCGGCGTCACTCAATCCGGCCGGGCAACGCCACGGTATCCGGTTGTCCGCCTTGAGGTCTCCCGTCGCACTGCGCAGCTCGTCGCGCACTTGCTCCGAAGACATGTAATCGAAACCATCGAGATTGAACAGATTGCCCAACACGCGCAGCACCTTCCACGCCGGCCGTGTCTCGCCCAGCGGCGCAACCACACCGCAAAAGCTCTGCCAGCGTCCTTCGGCATTGATGAAGGTGCCCGAGGTTTCGGTGAACGGCGCGATCGGCAAAATGACGTCGGCATAGCGCTGCATCGCCTCGGTCTTGCAGGGCGACAGCGATATCACGAAATCGGCCCTTTGCATGGCTCCAAGCGCAAGCTCGGCGTCGGCACAATCGAATTCAGGTTCGATACCCAGCAAGAGATAACTCTTGAGCCTGGCCTCCAGCATGGCGTGCGCATTCAGCCCTGGACTGGATACCGGTTTGCCAGCCGCATGGCGATGCGGCAAGGCGCCGGCCAGCCAGCCGCCCGCGCTGTTGCCGGCCTCGGGCAGATAACCGAGCGTGGCGCCGCTCGACTCGGCGATCACGCCCGCCAGAGCGCGCAACGTCGAAAAACGGGAATGGGTCAATGCTTGGCTGCCCAACAGCACCGTGGCCTTGTTCGCGTCACTCAGTGCCTTGGCGATGGCGTTATGAGACTCGTCCATCGTCACCTGCGCCAGTAGCGCGCCCAAGCCTTCAGGAGCGGCGGCGCCGCTGATCTGCAACAACGCCTTGGCAATGGCAGCAAGGTCACGCTCCATGCCGGCGGGACCGGAAGTGAGTTTGGCTTTGACCGGGAAATTGAAATCATGATCCCCGGCATTGACGAACATCACGCTCGCGCCGCGCAACGCGGCCTTGCGCAGGCGATGCGCGGCGATCGGCTGTTCCTTGCGCACATTGGAACCGATCAGTAAGCCGGCGTCGAGGTGTTCCAGATCCTGTATCGCCTGACCCAACCATGGATAGAGCGGCGCGGCATCCTGATCGCTAAAATCGGCCTGGCGCAGGCGATGATCGACGTTAGAACCACCCAGGGCACGCACCAGCTTCTGGGTGAGATACATCTCTTCAAGGGAAGCGATCGGCGACACCAATGTACCAAGCTGACCCGCGCCGTAGCGTGTGATCACAGCTTTCAGGCCATTCACCGCGAACTCGAAGGCGGTCGTCCAGTCGGTCTGCTGCCACTTGCCGTCCTTCTTGATCATCGGCGTGCGCAGGCGATCGGCGGCGTTCAGACCCTCGTAACTAAAACGGTCGCGGTCGGAAATCCAGGTCTCGTTGATCTCTTCGTTCTCGCGCGGCACGACGCGCATCACCTTGTCGCCGCGCACGTCGACATGCAGATTGGAACCGATGCAGTCATGCGGCGCGACGGTGTCGCGGCGCTGCATCTCCCAGGCCCGTGCGGCATAGCGGAACGGCTTGGAGGTCAGCGCACCCACCGGACAAAGATCGATGACATTGCCGGACATTTCCGAAGAAATCGACTTTTCCACGTAGGTGCCAATCTCCATGTGCTCGCCGCGCCCCGTCGCGCCGAGCTCCTTGATGCCGGCGATTTCCTCGCCGAAACGCACACAGCGTGTGCAATGAATGCAGCGCGTCATGTCCGTCGCAATCAGTGGCCCGATGTTCTTATCCTTGATCACACGCTTCTTTTCGAGAAAGCGCGAACCGCTGGCGCCATAGCCCAGCGACAAGTCCTGCAAATCGCACTCGCCACCCTGGTCACAGATCGGACAATCCAGCGGATGGTTGATGAGCAGAAACTCCATGACGCCCTTTTGCGCATCCAGCGCGCGCGGCGACTTGGTGTGGATCTTCATGCCCTCGGTGACAGGTGTGGCGCAGGCCGGCAGCGGCTTAGCGGCCTTGTCGACCTCGACCAGGCACATGCGGCAATTTGCCGCGATGGACAGTTTTTTGTGATAGCAGAAACGGGGAATGGCGATGCCCGCGTCATCTGCAGCTTCGATCACCATCGCGCCGTCTCTGGCCTCGATCTGTTTTCCGTCGATCTCGATATTTACCATGGATTACTGTCCGTCATTAACTGTCATGCGGCCACGGCGGATTCCGCAGCCGAAGCGCCCGGCCCGACCAGGCAACGGCCGTGGTCGATGTGATACTGGAACTCGTCGCGGAAGTGTTTGATGAAGCTGATCACCGGCAGCGCCGCAGCATCGCCAAGCGCGCAAATGGTGCGCCCCTGGATCTTGTTGGAAACATCGACCAGCATATCGAGGTCTTCCTGCCTGCCGTGACCATGCTCGATGCGATGAATCACCCGCGCCAGCCAGCCTGTGCCCTCGCGACAGGGAGTGCACTGACCGCAGGATTCCTCATAATAAAACTCAGCGATGCGTGCCAGCAGCTTGACCATGCAGGTGGTGTCATCCATGATGATGACCGAACCCGCGCCCAGCATGGAACCAGCCTTGGCAATGGAATCATAATCCATGTTCACGCCCATCATCACATCGCCCGGCACCACCGGCGTGGAGGAGCCTCCCGGAATCACCGCCTTGAGCTTACGGCCGCCGCGCATGCCGCCGGCCATTTCCAGCAACTCGGCGAACGGTGTGCCCATCGGCACCTCGTAATTGCCGGGCTTGTTGACGTGACCGGAGACGGAGAAGATCTTGGTGCCGCCGTTGTTGGGCTTGCCAAGCTCCAGAAACCAGCGTCCACCATTGCGCATGATGTAAGGAATCGAAGCCAGCGTCTCGGTATTGTTGATGGTGGTCGGTCGCCCATACACGCCGAAGCTCGCTGGGAACGGCGGCTTGAAACGTGGCTGGCCTTTCTTGCCTTCCAGAGATTCGATTAGCGCCGTCTCCTCTCCGCAGATATAGGCGCCCGCCCCCAGATGGGTGTGCAACTCGAAATCGACGCCCGAACCCAGGATGTTTTTGCCCAGCAGGCCCGCGGCACGCGCTTCGGCCAGCGCCGCTTCGAAGCGCTCGTAAGGTTCCCAGAACTCACCACGAATGTAGTTGTAACCCATCGTCGCGCCGATGGTGTAACCGGCAATCGCCATGCCCTCAATCAGCGCATGGGGGTTGTAACGCAGGATGTCGCGATCCTTGAAAGTGCCCGGCTCGCCCTCGTCGGAATTGCACACGATGTACTTTTGTCCGGGCACGTTACGCGGCATGAAACTCCACTTCAAGCCGGTGGGAAACCCCGCGCCACCACGGCCACGCAAGGCGGAAGCCTTGACTTCGGCGATGATTTCATCGGCTGGTGTCTTTTCCGCCAGAATCTTCTTCCATGCCTGGTAGCCACCGGAGGCCAGATACGTTTCCAGGGTCCAGGGCTTGTCGAGATGCAGCGTGCTGAAACAAACTTCGTTCGCCATGACCGTTACTCCAAACCATCCAGAATGGCGTCGATTTTCGCCGGCGTGAGATTTTCATGGTATTGCCGGCCGACCTGAAACATCGGAGCACCCGCGCACGCTCCCAGGCACTCCACTCCGCGCAGGGTGAATTTGCCGTCCGGCGTGGTTCCACCCATCCGCACGCCCAGTTTGTTTTCGAGATGCGCGACGATTTCATCCGAACCGCACAGCATGCACGAGATATTGGTGCAGACGTTGATCTTGTGACGTCCGACGGGTTTGAGCGAGTACATGGAATAAAACGTCGCCACCTCGTAAACCGAGATCGGCTCCATTTCGAGATATGCCGCGATGGCATCCATCAGCTCCCTGGTCAACCAGCCGCCGTTTTCATCCTGCACGATACTGAGCGCCGCCATTACCGCGGACTGCTTCTGCTGTGGCGGATACTTGGCGATCCAGCGGTCTATCTCGGCACGCGCCTGAGCGGAAATCAGATTCGTATTGCCCTGCGACATCAGCGATCAACCTCTCCGAAAACGATATCCTGGGTACCGATGATAGCCACCACGTCTGCGATCATGTGTCCGCGCGACATCTCATCGAGGCCCGCGATATGGGCGAACCCCGGGGCGCGGATCTTCATCCGGTAAGGCTTGTTGGCGCCATCGGACACCAGATAAATGCCGAACTCCCCCTTGGGATGCTCCACCGCTGCATAGGCCTCGCCCTCGGGCAGGCAGAACCCTTCCGTGAACAGCTTGAAGTGATGAATCAACCCCTCCATATCGCCCTTCATCTCCTCGCGCTTGGGCGGAGCGATCTTGTGGTTACTGGTAATCACCGGGCCGGGATTCTTGCGCAGCCAATCGATGCACTGCTTGATGATGCGGTTCGACTGACGCATTTCCTCGACACGCACCAAGTAGCGGTCGTAGCAATCGCCATTCACGCCGACTGGAATATCGAAATCGAGGCGATCGTAAACCTCGTAAGGCTGTTTCTTACGCAGATCCCAGGCCACGCCCGAACCACGCAACATGGGTCCGGTAAACCCGAGCTGTAAGGCGCGCTCCGGCGAGACCACGCCGATGCCGACGGTGCGCTGCTTCCAGATGCGATTCTCGGTGAGCAGCGTCTCGTATTCGTCGATGTATCCCGGAAAACGCTGGGTGAAGTCTTCGATGAAATCGAGCAATGAACCCTGGCGGTTGCTGTTGAGGCGATCCACTTCCTTCTGATTGTGCCACTTGGAAGGCTGGTAATGGGGCATGGTATCGGGCAGATCGCGGTACACGCCGCCCGGACGGTAATAGGCCGCATGCATGCGCGCACCAGACACCGCCTCGTAGCAATCCAGCAGATCCTCGCGCTCGCGGAAACAGTACAGGAACACCGTCATGGCGCCGATGTCGAGCGCGTGCGCGCCCAGCCACAGCAGATGATTGAGGGCGCGCGTGATCTCGTCGAACATGACGCGGATGTACTGCGCGCGCAGCGGCGGTTCGATGCCGAGCAACTTTTCTATCGCCAGGACATAGCCATGCTCGTTGCACATCATGGACACGTAATCAAGGCGATCCATGTAGGGCACGCTCTGGATATAGGGTTTGCTCTCGGCCAGTTTCTCGGTGGCGCGATGCAGCAATCCGATGTGCGGATCGGCACGCTCGATCACCTCGCCGTCCATCTCCAGCACCAGGCGCAGTACGCCGTGCGCGGATGGATGCTGCGGGCCGAAATTCAAGGTGTAATTACGTATTTCAGCCACCTTTGGCCTCCTTCACACCCTTCTCATAACGATTGTCATGGCGGATGACGCGCGGCACCAGGATGCGCGGCTCAATGCTTACCGGCTCGTACACCACACGCTTTTTCTCCGGGTCGTAACGCATCTCGACATTGCCGATGAGCGGAAAATCCTTGCGGAACGGATGGCCGATGAAGCCGTAATCGGTGAGGATGCGACGCAGGTCGGGATGGCCGTCGAACAGAATGCCGAACAGATCGAATGCCTCGCGCTCGAACCAGTTGGCCACGGCCCAGACATCGATCACGGAGTCGATGCGCGGCAAATCGTCGTCGACGAAAACCTTGAGACGCAGACGCCGGTTATTCTTGATGGACAATAAATGGTAAACTACGGCGAAACGCGGACCGCTCCAGCGCCCTTCACCGTATTCCAGGTAATCCACGCCACACAGATCGATCAATTGCTCAAAGGCGAACGCCGGTTCATCACGCAGCGCGACGCACACTTCCCGCAGCTTTTCGCGTCGCACTTCGACGGTCGCCTCGCCCACGGCGACGCGACATGCCGTCAGGCTGTCGCCAAAGTGCTCTTCAAGGCTCACCGCAAGATTGTTTATCACTTCGGACATGGATCGATACTCAGCGCGCAATGGTGTTGGTACGCTTGATCTTGTTCTGCAACTGGATCACGCCGTACAGCAATGCCTCCGCAGTGGGCGGGCAACCTGGAACATAAATGTCCACCGGCACGATGCGGTCACAACCGCGCACCACCGAGTAAGAATAATGGTAATAGCCGCCGCCATTGGCGCAGGAGCCCATGGAGATCACCCAGCGCGGTTCGGACATCTGGTCATAGACCTTGCGCAGAGCAGGCGCCATCTTGTTGACCAGCGTGCCCGCCACTACCATCACGTCCGACTGACGCGGGCTGGGACGAAACACCACACCGAAGCGGTCCAGATCATAGCGCGCGGCACCGGCGTGCATCATCTCCACGGCGCAGCAGGCCAGGCCAAAGGTCATGGGCCAGAGTGAGCCAGTGCGCGCCCAGTTGATCAGTGTGTCGGCCGTGGTGGTGACCACGCCCTTCTCAAGCATGCCCTCTATTCCCATTCCAAGGCTCCCTTCTTCCATTCATAGATGAAGCCGATGACGAGGATGCCGAGAAACACCACCATCGCCAGAAAACCGAACATGCCGATCTCACTGAGCACAGCCGCCCAGGGAAACAAAAAGGCGATTTCCAGATCGAAGACGATGAACAGGATGGCAACCAGATAGAAGCGCACATCGAACTTCATGCGCGAATCTTCAAACGCTTCGAAACCGCATTCATAGGGAGAAAGTTTTTCGCTGTCAGGACGGTTCGGCGCGAGAATGGCGCCCGCAACGACCGGCGCCACGCCGAAAAAAACGCCCAGCGCGAGAAAAACCAAAACGGGCAAATAATTGTCTAGCATTTCCCTACCCCACCCAATAAAGAAAAATATAGCCCAGTGTCCGCCATGCACGATAACGGAGCATTTTTATTACTTTAGTAAAAAATACCGGGCGAGATTTCGAGTCTAGGTCAGACAACGAGATGCTGTCAAGCGCTTAACTGAAATTAATTGGCATACAATTCATAAGGATGCGAAAGCGACAGGAAAGCCGCACACCAGCGAAACGCGAGCAGCACGGCGCGCTAAGATGGCGTACGCGTAACGGGAAACACAACACTTTGATTTTTAAAATCAATTTAGCCAAAAAATTCCTTTTTTGGCCATTCGGAGAAGAAATTTGCTGGTTAGTTTGTTTTTAAAAAGAAATCCCCGGCAAACCGGGGATTATAGTTGTATGGTGCCGATGGCCGGACTCGAACCGGCACGGCTTACGCCACCACCACCTCAAGATGGCGTGTCTACCAAATTCCACCACATCGGCTTATTTGTTGATTGAGTAACGAGTTACGAGCATCAAGACCTGAATAGAACCACGCTTTCCTCGAAATTACTCGCTACTCTTAACTCGTTACTTTTTTGTAATTATTGTTTCGGCACTACCGGCACGTCGGCAGGCGCCGCCGGGACCATGCCTGCGGGCTGCTGTACCGGGGCGGTTTGCGCCGGAACGGCCGTTTCCGTCACGCTTTTTCTTCCAGTGCTGGTGGCTGATATATAGGCCAGCGCCAGACTGGTGACAAAAAACAGCGTGGCGAGCACGGCGGTCGCCCGGCTCAAAAAGGAAGCCGAACCGCGGCTGCCGAACACCGTCTGCGATGCACCGCTACCGAACGCTGCGCCAATGTCCGCGCCCTTGCCCTGCTGAACCAGCACCAGACCGATCAGGCCAATGGTTACCAGCACATGCACAATGATAAGAATCGTCTGCATTTAACGTTGAAATCCCAATATGGTTTCTAGCCAGCCGCCCGGCAAATCGTGAGAAACTCCTGCGCATCCAGCGAAGCGCCGCCGATCAGGCCGCCGTCGATGTCCGGCATTCTGAACAGCTCTTGCGCGTTGGATGCCTTCACGCTGCCGCCGTAAAGAATCTGGATCCTGGCTGCGATCTCCGCGTCGCGCATTGCAATGCGCCGCCGGATGAAGGCATGCACATCCTGAGCCTGCTCGGGACTCGCCGTTCTGCCCGTGCCTATTGCCCAGATCGGCTCATAGGCGATGATGGTGTTCGCCAGAGCCTCAAGGCCGCCGGACACATGCAGCACGGAGTCCAACTGACGCCCCACGACATGCTCAGTCACACCGTTTTCACGGTCTTCGAGCAATTCACCGACACACAGGATAGGCTTGAGACCAGCCCTGGAGGCGGCAACCAGTTTGCGCACCACGGTCTCGTCGGTCTCCCCGAACAGGGCGCGCCGCTCGGAGTGACCCACGATAACATAAGCGCAGCCAAAATCCATGAGCATGGCGGCCGAGGTCTCGCCGGTATAGGCGCCGGACGCCGCAAAATATAGATTCTGCGCTCCCAACATCACCGCGGAGCCTTCGAGCAGCGCAGCGACATCGGCAAGATAAACGAAGGGCGGGCACACGGCGACCCGAACCTGACCGACGCCGTCCAGCCCCGCCTTGACCCCCTCCACCAACGCTCGCACGCTGGCCCGAGAGCCGTTCATTTTCCAGTTTCCCGCGACCAGCGGCTGGCGCATCCTGTATCCTCGAAATTCTTGCAAATAATTGAGAGGCGGAATGTTACAGACAATGACGGGAGAAATCAATTTCAAGACGCCGGCAAACTGAAAATGCGCTCCCGGTAATACTTCAACTCATTGATGGAGTCGCGGATGTCCTGCAGCGCGAGGTGGACCGATTCCTTGGTGAAACCGGCGGCAACGGCGGGCGCCCAGCGCAAGGCCAACTCCTTGACCGTGCTCACGTCGAGATTGCGGTAATGGAAATACCGCTCCAAGGCGGGCATGCAGCGGTAGAGAAAACGGCGATCCTGGCAGATGCTGTTGCCGCACATGGGAGATTTGCCGGCGGGCACATGCCTGCCGATGAAATCCAGCGTAAGCTGCGCCGCGTCGGTCTCGTTGAAGGTACTGGCGCGCACCCGGTCGAGCAGGCCCGATTTGCCGTGCTGGTTCTGGTTCCACTCGTCCATCTTCGCCAGCACAGCCTCGTTCTGGTGAATGGCCAATACCGGCCCTTCATCTATGATATTCAGTTGCGAATCGGTGACGATGGTGGCTATCTCGATGATATAATCGTTGCTGGGATCAAGGCCCGTCATCTCCAGGTCGATCCAGATCAGGTTGCTGGGATTTTGCGCCATAAGGCTTTTTTCCTTTAATGGAACCGGTTTCAATACCGCGCATTCTAACCTAAAAACGTTTGTTGGAACCCACCGGGAATGTCCTCTTTCACTCTTCTGTTTCTAGCCACGCTCGCGCTCAGCGCCGGCATACGGCTGTGGCTGGCGCAACGCCAGCGGAACCATGTGCTGGAACATCGCAACGCGCCGCCCGCCGCTTTTCGCGACAAGATCCCGGCCAGCGCCCATCAGCGCGCGGCGGATTACACCGTCGCCAAGATCCGGCTCGAAACCCTGGATATCTTCATCGGCGCCGTTGTGTTGCTGGGCTGGACGCTGGGCGGCGGGCTGGATCTGGCCGACAGCGCCTGGCGCAACCTGGAGCTGTCGCCGCTCACCACGGGGGTGGGTGTATTGCTCACGGTTTTCATCGTATCGCAATTGCTAGATCTGCCCCTTTCCGTCTACCACACCTTCGGCCTCGAACAACGCTTCGGCTTCAACCGCACCTCGCCGAAGATATTTATCAGCGATCTGCTCAAACAGGGAATTCTGCTGCTCGCGCTGGGCACACCCCTGGCGTGGGCCGTGCTCTGGCTGCTGGAAAATGCCGGGGCACTGTGGTGGCTCTACACCTGGGCGGTGTGGATGGGATTCATGCTGCTGATGATGTGGGCTTATCCGGCATTCATCGCCCCGCTGTTCAACAAGTTTCAGCCGCTGGCGGACGAAGGGCTGCGAGACCGTGTCCTCGCCCTGCTGAGCCGGAACGGCTTCGCCAGCCAGGGCATTTTCGTTATGGACGGCTCACGCCGTTCGGGGCATGGCAACGCCTACTTCACCGGCCTGGGCGCGAACAAGCGCATCGTCTTTTTCGACACCCTGCTCGACAAACTCACCCATGATGAAATCGAGGCCGTGCTGGCGCACGAACTCGGTCACTTCAAGCGCCGACACATTCACAAACGCATCCTGCTGACGGCGGCCCTGACTCTGGCGGGACTCGCCATCCTCGGCGGACTGCTGGCCCAGCCCTGGTTCTATAACGGGCTGGGCGTGTCGCAACCGTCGTCATACATGGGACTGATCCTGTTCCTGTTGGTGGCGCCGGTATTCAACTTCTTCATGCAGCCGGTAATGGCTTGGCTGATGCGCAAGCACGAATTCGAGGCCGATGATTTCGCGGCACGGCAGAGCGATCCACAGAATCTGATCCGCGCCCTGGTCAAACTGTACGAAGAAAACGCCGCGACGCTGACGCCGGACCCGCTTTATTCGGCATACCACGATTCGCACCCGCCGGCGCCGGTGCGCATTGCCCACTTATCTGCTAAATTAAACGTCCAACCATCATGAAGAGGGAATATCTCGATGAATCACAACCGCTTCTTGCTAGGTAATACCGCGCTCCTTCTGCTTGCCGCGGCGTTTTATGCCGGACATGCCAAGGCCGCCGATCTCGCACAAGGCAAGAAACTTTACGAAGCCAATTGCTTCGCCTGCCACGACTCCAGCATCCACACCCGTAAAGAGACCATCATCCACTCGCTGTCAGCACTCAAAAAGCGCGTGCAATTCTGCGAAAGCATGAACAAGCTGGGTTGGTCCGACAAGCAAAAAGACGATGTGGTCGCCTATCTCAATGGCGCCTTTTACAAATTCAAATAACGATGATCGATCTCGCCGCCAAGCGCTGCCGTCCCTGCAGGCCAGGGGAACCCGCTCTCGGCGGGACGGAGGCGCTTGAGCTGCTTGCACACCTGCCCGGCTGGCAGATCGACGACCGAGGCACTGAAATCAGCCGCACTTTCACCTTCAAAAACTATTACCAGACGATCGCTTTCGTCAACGCCCTGGCCTGGATCGCCCACCAGGAAAACCACCACCCCACCCTCACCGTCCATTACAACCGCTGCGAAGTGCGCTACAGCACGCACGCTGCCGGCGGCCTGTCGGAAAACGACTTCATCTGCGCGGCGAAGATTGACGCCTTGTTGGGGACAGGACTCAGGTAATCCCACCGCCAGCCGCTAATGTCCGGCATGGGCGATCTCGTAAGAAGTATTTTGAATACAAAATTACTTGACAACGTTCCACTCCATCAATAAAGTGTATTTTTGTTACATCTTTAAAAGGATCATTACTGCACATGGAGGTTATATCCAATCATGGTCTTTACAGAGGAGATCCTTCATGACTGCAAGTTTGTATGAGAAATTAGGTGCCGCGGCGGCGGTGGATGCGGCGGTTGACATCTTCTATCGCAAGGTTCTGAGCGACGACCGCATCAACGCGTTCTTCGAGGGCGTTGATATGGACAAACAGGCCGCAAAACAGAAAGCCTTTTTGACCTTCGCCTTCGGCGGACCCCATAACTACACCGGCAAGGACATGCGCACCGCTCACGCTCATCTGGTGCAGCAGGGCCTGAATGACACACATTTCAATGCTGTGGCAGGACACCTTAAGACGACACTGGAAGAGCTCAACGTCCCCGGCGATCTGATCGCCCAAGTGCTGGGGATCGCGGAAAGCACTCGCAACGACGTGTTGGGCCGGTAACTAAGCCATGCGCCTCTCCCGGCAGAGGGAGAGGCGTGACTTATCTCCGAAAACCTCTCTAACACGAAAGAGGTGCACGATGCCATATATCCGCTTCGAGGGAAAAAGCCACGAATGCCGGGACGATGAATCCGTTCTCGATTGCCTGATACGGCATGGCATAACGATTACGTCATCCTGCCGCAGCGGCGTCTGCCAGACCTGCCTGATGCGCGCAACCGAGGGACAAGTGCCGGAGGCGGCACAGCAAGGGCTCAAGGAAACCCTGCGGGCGCGGAACTATTTTCTGGCGTGCGTGTGTAAACCCAAGGGTGATCTCGGCGTCGCCTGCCCCGATGCGATGGCGAGCACCCGAACCCAGGTCACCGTGTTGGCCAAAGAGATTCTGGACGGCAACATCGTCCGCCTGAGACTGGGATGCCCCATTCCACTGGATTACCGCCCCGGGCAATTTTTGCATCTACACCGCGTCGATGGTCTGGTGCGCAGCTACTCCATCGCCAGCCTGCCGCAGAGCGAAGAAGCTATCGAACTGCACGTCCGCCACCTGCCGGGGGGGCGCATGAGCGGCTGGATAAACGACACCTTGCGTCCGGGAGATACAGTGGAAGTCTCGCAACCCGCCGGCCAGTGCTTTTATCTGCCTGGGCAACCCGAGCAAGGTTTGTTGTTGATCGGCACAGGATCCGGCCTGGCCCCTCTGTGGGGCATCACGCGCGACGCCCTTGCGCAAGGACATAGCGGCTCCATCCATTTATATCACGGCAGCCACGGCCCGGACGGACTGTACCTGGTGCAGGAGCTGCGCGCACTGGCGCAGCGTCATCCCAATTTCCGCTACACCCCCTGCGTGTCCGGCCCGAACGTACCCGAAGGGTATGCCGCGGGACGGGCCGAGGACATCGCGTTTTCCCAACTGCCCAAGCTGGCGGGTTGGCGCGTCTTTCTCTGCGGCCACCCTGGCATGGTCGCCAAGGCCAGGAAAAAGGCCTTCCTCTCCGGCGCGTCGATGAAGGATATTTATGCCGATCCTTTCGTGATCGCGCCAGACACCAACCAATCGGCAGCGTAGCCTTCCAAAAGGCTTTCCATTTTTCGCCGGACAGACTAATCTGCCTCGATAACTTGGCAGAGGCGGAAAAATGCAGGGCAAATTCATAGTCATCGAGGGCATCGAGGGCGTCGGCAAAAGCACCAATCTGGAATTCATCCGCCGGGAACTCGAGGCGGAAGGAAAGCGGGTCGTCGTCACGCGCGAACCCGGCGGCACGCCACTGGGCGAGGAAATCCGCAATCTGGTGCTGTCGCACCGCCAGGACGGCATGTCCAGCGATACCGAACTGCTGCTGATGTTCGCCGCGCGCGCCGAGCATCTGGCCAAGGTGATCGTGCCGGCGCTGGCTGCCGGGCGGTGGGTATTGAGCGACCGCTTCACGGATGCGACCTATGCCTATCAGGGTGGCGGACGAGGCATCCCCCGCCAACGCATCGCCGAGATGGAGGCATGGGTGCAGGGTCGTTTGCGCCCCGATTTGACGCTATTATTGGACGTTCCCGTGGCGATCGGCCTGCAACGCGCCGGGCAACGCAGTGCCCCGGACCGCTTTGAAGCCGAGCACACCGCCTTTTTCGAGCGGGTGCGGCGCACCTATCTGGACCTGGCACACCTGCATCCGCAACGCTACCGGGTAATCGACGCCTCCCAGCCACTGGAAGACGTTCAGCAGTCCATCAAGGAAGTATTAACTGTATTTCTCGCCAGCGTATGAGCGTATGAACGAGTTTTTACCTTGGCATGCCGAACCCTGGCGGATGCTCATCGAGCGCCTGCGCCAAGGCCGGTTGCCGCATGCCCTATTGCTGTGCGGTCCGGAGGGGATCGGCAAGGATCACTTCGCCCGGTTGCTGGTCCAAACCATGCTTTGTGAAACCCCGCGGCCGGACGACGGCCAGCCCTGCGGCATATGCCGCGGCTGCCTGCTCAATGCGGCGGGCAGCCACCCGGATAGCCGTGTTGTCGGCTTGCTGGAAGACAAGAAAATCATCGGCGTTGACCAGATCCGCGAACTCCGGGAGTATCTGGGCCTGAAATCACACTACGCGGGCCACCGGACGGTGATTATCTCGCCCGCCGAAAAAATGAACACTCAGGCCGCCAACAGCCTGCTCAAAACCCTGGAAGAACCCCCCGCCCGCTCGCTACTGATTCTCGTCGCCAGCCATCCCGGACAACTTCCCGCCACCGTGCGCAGCCGCTGCCAGCGCGTCACGTTTTCCCTGCCATCGTCCGATACGGCGCAGCGCTGGCTGAGCGAACAAACCGGCCCGCACCAAGACCCTGCCCTGCTGCTGAGCCTGGCGGGCGGCGCGCCGCTTGCCGCGCTGGAAATCGCCAGGAGCGGTAAAATGGATCAGCGGCTGGCGCTGTTCGAAGATTTCGAGAAACTGGCCTGCGGACAGTGCTCCCCCGTCGCCCTGGCCGGGGCTTGGCTCAAATTCGAGACGCAAGAGACGCTATACTGGATGCGGGACTGGCTGACGGACATGATCCGCCTCAAATCGGCCACCCAGCCACCCACCCTGATCAACCCCGACGTGCGGCAACGTTTGCAAAACATGGCGGCGATGCTAGACTTGAAAACATTGTACCAACACCTCGACCGCGTTACCGAGGCGGCGCGGCTGGCGACGGGGCAAATCAACGCGCAATTACTGATGGAAGACGTGCTTATCGCCTGGCAAGCTCATCTCCCCGGAAAAGGAAAGATCCCCCGACATGGCTGAATACGACACCCACTCCCCGGCGCCGCAGCGGCAGGGCATACTGTCGCTCGCCATCAAAGACAAGAACGCCTTGTATGCCTCCTATATGCCGTACGTGAAAAACGGCGGTCTGTTCATACCCACCAGCAAGCCCTACAGGATCGGCGACGAGGTGTTCATGCTGCTCACGCTGATGGACGAGACGGAAAAGATCCCCGTGGCCGGCCATGTGGTCTGGATCACCCCCAAAGGCGCGCAAAGCAACAAGATCGCCGGCATCGGCGTGCAATTCGGCAGCGACCAGGAAAGCGACACCGCGCGCAAGAAGATCGAAACCTACCTGGCGGGAGCACTGAAATCCGACCGGCCGACGCATACGATGTAAATGCAATTACAAACCCCAAGTTACAAATCGTTTTTACACGCCCCATACCCCGTGATCACTCTCGTCGACTCCCACTGCCACCTCGATTGCCTCGACCTTGCCGCCCTCGGCGGCGACATGAGCACGGTGATGCAAACCGCCCGCGAACAGGGCGTGCGGTATATGCTGTGCGTTTCCATCGACATGGAGCGTTATCCGGCCATGCTGGCGCTGGTGAAAGAGCATGACCATGTCTTCGCCTCGGTGGGGATGCACCCCAACGAACGCGAAGGGCGAGAGCCGACTCTTGCGGAGCTGGTGGCGCTGGCGCAGGACACCAAAGTCATCGCCATCGGAGAGACCGGCTTGGATTACTTCCGCAGCGACGGCGACCTGACATGGCAGCATGATCGCTTCCGCCGCCACATCACCGCCGCCAAAATCACCGGTAAACCACTGATCGTACACACCCGCGACGCGAAACAGGACACCCTGCGCCTGCTGCGCGAGGAAGGGGCCGATCAGGTCGGTGGCGTGATGCACTGCTTTACCGAGGACTGGGAAACCGCGCGGCAGGCACTGGAGCTGAACTTCCACATCTCGTTCTCGGGCATCGTCACCTTCAACAGCGCCCGTGAATTGCGCGAAGTCGCCAAACACCTGCCCCTGGATCGCATGCTGGTCGAAACCGACTCGCCCTACCTCGCCCCCGTCCCCTACCGCGGTAAGACCAACCAACCCGCCTATACCCGCCATGTGGCCGAGTGCATCGCTGCATTGCGCGGCGTGACTCTGGAAGAGATCGCCGAGGCGACCACGGACAACTTTTTCAGACTTTTCAAACACGCCGCCCGTGGAACGATCGGCGGATAGAAGTTTCGTAGGGTGCGTCTCACGCACCGCACGGATGGTGCGCACGGCGCACCCTGCACGCAGGAGAAAAGCTGGAAACGCAGATGAATTCGATTGCCGGGTTACATCACCAGACCATGCTTGATGGCATAGTGAATCATCTCCGCGCTGCTTTGCATGTTCATTTTCCGCAACACCCGGCCGCGATAGGTGCCGATTGTTTTTGGGCTTAAATTCAGTTCTTCGGCAATCTGGGCCGGGCTTCGGCCCAAGGCGATCTTGACGAGTATTTCCAGCTCACGGTTGGACAGCAGGTCATGCAGTGACTCGACCGACGCGGCGTCCAGCCCTCCGACCAGGCGTTCGGCGACATATTCGCTGATATATTTCTTGCCCTTGGCGACCTTATGAATGGCATTGACCAACTGCTCGGGCACGCTCTCCTTGCTCAAATAGCCCGCCGCGCCCGCCTTCAACACCCGCACGGCGTATTGATCCTCGGGATACATACTGAGCATCAGGACCGGCAGCTCCGGTTTTTCAATGCGCATCCGCTTCAATACTTCCAGGCCGCTCTTACCAGGCAGAGAGATGTCGAGCAATACGATATCCGCGCTATTGCTCCGCAGCCACTCGATCGCGGCGTGACCATCGGCCACCTCCCCCGCCACATGAATACCGCCCGCGTTCTCCACAATGCGCTTGATTCCTTCACGCACGATAGCGTGGTCTTCCACAATCAGAATGCGCACGATTTTATCTATCACTTCGCCTTCCTCAATGGCATATAGAGGGTGATGGTCGTTCCCTGCCCTGTGGTGCTGCCAATGGCGAGCTCACCGCCATAAGACCTGGCGCGCTCGCGCATGCCCATCACGCCCCAGGATTTCTCTTTCAGCATATCAGACGGGGTAATCCCCTTGCCATTGTCATTGATTTCCACCACTACCTCCTTGTCATCGGCCCTGACCTTGACATGGACCCGGGTGGCTTCGGCGTGGCGGGCGACATTGGTGAGCGCCTCCTGAAAAATGCGGAAAATGGCGCTGGCCTGATCGCGGTCCATCGCCATGTCATCCACCTCCATGTCCAACTCACAGGGTATTCCCATTCTTTCCCGGCACGTTTGCGTCTGCCATTCAAGGGCCGCCCACAAACCGGCATTATCGAGAATACTCGGCCGTAAATCGGTTGCGATCTTGCTCACAGCCTGCATGGCGACGTCGATCAGCGCGTTCGCCGCGGCCAGATGCTCGTTTCGTTTTTTGCTGGATCGCTCAGGCAGTTTGGCGCATAGCCCCAGATTCATCTTGATCGCCGTCAGCGTCGCACCCAATTCGTCGTGTATCTCACGCGCGATCCGGCTCCGCTCCTCCTCCCGGGCCGACAGCAAACGGGAAGACAGCTCGTGCAATTCCTCGTGGGAGACCTTCAATTCCTCGTAGGCGCGCTTCGTTTCGGTGATGTCGCTGCACATCATCAGCATGCCGGGATGTGCGTTTTTTTGGCCGGTGTTCGCGCAAACCCATATTTGGGCATTGTCCTTGCGGCGCATGCGGAATTCGAGCATTCCGGCGAAGCCGCCCTGCCCACTTACCTGGATCGATTGCGCCACTTTCCACGCATCGTCCTCGACGACAAACTCCAGAAGCGGGCGGCCAAGGATTTCCTCTGGCGAATAACCGAGCATCTGCGCTCCGCGCCGGTTGACGTACTCGATCCGGCCGCCGGCATTGACCGTCCACACTCCTTCGTTCGCGGTTTCCAGGAGGCGCTGGTAACGCGCCTCGCTCTCGCGCAATGCCTCCTCCATTTTCCGTTGTCCGGGTTCCGGAGCGATCCCGGCGCCCTGCTCCGTCTGGACCTTTTTTTGCTGTTCCAACAGCTTGATTCGCCGAATCAGTTCGGCCCTGGTCATATAGTTGCTGGGGGTCATCGAGATTTATCTTTAGGGTGCCCTTTATCGCAATAGGGCTGGATATGGTAAACACATTGACGCTTGCCACACCACTTCCGCTCGACTTCACTTCGTGTAAGGAAAACCTTACATGAGATTACCAGCTTTACCGATTATCCCGCCGCATGGCCGGTAACCATACTTGGTCATCGTATATCCTGATATTTTTCCGTGTTACACTTCAAACTTGCGCCAGATGAAGCGCCGCTTGCCGACTGTCAGCCCGGCAAGCGGAAAGGACGATTAGCCTATGCTGCTCCAATCCATACCCATCAAGGTCAATCTGACCCACCTCAAGGAATCCTGCACATCATGCAGCCTGCATGAGCTCTGCCTGCCTTTCGGCATGAGACTCGACGATGTGGAGTTGCTGGACAAAATCACCGCCAACCGCAAATGCCGGCGCGGCGAGCGCCTGTATCACAGCGGTGAACCGTTTCAATCACTGTATGTGATAAAAAGCGGCTTCTTCAAGGTGTTCGACCTGGATGAAGAGGGAAAGGAAAAGATCGTTGGCTTTTACATGCCGGGCGAGATTCTGGGCATGGAGGCGATCAACAAAAACCGCTTTCACTACAATGCCGTCGCCATGGAAGACGCCGCCGTCTGCGAGACCCCGTTCGGCGCCCTGGAAAAACTGAGCCATACCATCCCCGCCCTCTCTCACCAGTTTCACAAACTGATGAGCCGGGAGATCATGCAGGAACATGAACACATCCTGCTGCTCGGCACAATGAGGGCACCCCAGCGTGTGGCGGCCTTTCTCCTCAACCTGTCGCGGCGCTTCGCGGCACGTGGCTATTCGCCCACCCACTTCTACCTGCGCATGACCCGCGAGGAAATCGGCAACTATCTGGGGCTGACCCTGGAAACCATCAGCCGTCTCTTCGCCAAATTCCACGAAGACGGCCTCATCAGCGTGCACAGCCGCGACATCGAGATCCGGGATCTGGCAGGGCTGCAAAAACTGCTCGAACATCCCGCCTGATCTGGGCAATGTACAAAAACCCGTAGGGTGCGTCTCACGCACCACGCGGATGGTGCGTGAGACGCACCCTACGATCACATCAAACTATCGGAAGCTTCTTGACCGCCGCCGCTGCTTTTTTGGGCAACGTCAGCGTGAGCACACCATCGGCGAATTTCGCCTGGCTTTCCGCTTCGTTGACATCCTGATCCAGCGTGAAGCTGCGATAGAGGCTGCCGTAATAGCGCTCGCTGCGCACTACTTTTTCACCCTCTTTTTCCTCTTTTTCTTTCTTTACTTCGGCGGTAAGGGTCACCTTGTTGCCGCTGATCGTTACGTTGATGTCCTCTTTTTTCACGCCCGGTAATTCCGCGCGTATCTTGTATGCCCTGTCATCCTCGGAAACATCCATGACGATCCGCGGCTTGGCCTTGATCTCGTAGCGCATCGGCCTGAAAAAGTCCTGCATGAAGTCCTCGAAGGCATTCTCGAAGGTCTTGATATCCAAGGGGTCGAAACGGGTAATGTTAGTCATGTCACTCCTCCATATCTGCAATGAATCCAATTCAAACCGCAAGATAATTATATCCCCTCCAAACAGCGGAAACCTTGATCTAGATCAAACTATCCTGGAATTTTTATGTGTATGCTTTTTACTGAAACTCAAGAATAGCGATCATATACGGCATGACCGCGAACATCACTTTTTTTGACGTGACCGAGGACCAATACCTGCCACTGCGCAGGGCGCTTTATGCCTACCCCTTCTGGGAGGTGCGCCTGGTAGGCGAACCTCTCGGCCTGATGAACGCCGCTCTGGCGCAAAACAACGCGGTGATATCCATCGCGGCCGGAACGCCCGTCACCGCCGAACTCCTCTACAAGCTTCCCGCGCTGCGTCTGGTGGCGACACGTTCGTCCAATTGCGATCACATCGACCTCGATGCCGCGGCACAGCGCGGTGTGGCCGTTTGCCATGCGCCGGAAAACACCGGCCTTGCCTGCGCCGAGTATGCCTTCGGCCTGCTGATCGCCCTGATGCGGCGGCTGCCCGCCACGCTGCGGCGATGCCAGAGCGGCAATTTTTCCCGCGCCGGACTGACTGGAGAGGATTTGCAGGGCAAGGCGCTGGGACTGCTCGGCACGGATTCCTCCGCCGCTCACATGATGCGTTTTGCACATGCCTTCGGCATGCGTGTGATCGCCTGCGACCCGATATCGAACCCCGCGTCTCGCCAGGATGACGGCATGGTCTATCTAGATGTGGAGGATTTTTTGCCCGAAGCGGACGCGCTCAGCATCCACCTGCCATATCATCGCGCAACCCATCACCTCCTCGACGAGACGCGGTTACGGATGCTGAAACCGGGATCCATGCTGATCAACGTCTCGCACGGCGGAATCATCGACAGCCGGGCTCTGGCGCGGCTGCAAGCGGAGGGGCACTTCGGCGGACTGGCGCTGGACTGTTTCGAAGGGGATACGATCTGGCTCAATGCCCAGGCTCCCCTGCCACGCGGGCTGCCACCCCATTACCTGGAACAGGCGCTGCACAATTTCCAGTTGCAGTTGAGTGATAACGTCATCCTCACACCACACAATGCGAACAATTCCCACGAGTCGCTGAACCGCAGCATAGCAACGACACTGGACAACATCGCGGCCTTTTTCGCGGGAAAACCGCGGAATCTGGCTACCACGCCGCCGGATTGACGGCGGGACCTGCAATGTTTTTATGGCCACCGAGCCCTTGGCCGGGAGGCGCATGGCGAAGGTGACGGAACGCAAGACCAAGATCGATTGGGCGCACTTTCTCCATGACATCACCAAACGGTATGCCGACGCCGAGAAAATCACGCTGGTCATGGCCAACCTGAACACGCACAGCCCGGGGGCGCTCTTTGAGCGTTCTCACCGGCCCGGCATGTATGAACACGCGTCAGCGCAAAAATCACGTCACCACCAAATTATCCCGATGGATGAGCTCTGGTTCGTCCACGTAGCCCAGCAGCTCTTCGATCCGGTCGCTGGGCTGGCGCATGATCTTGCGTGCTTCTTCGGCACTGTAATTCACCAAACCGCGGGCTATTTCCACGCCGTCCTCGCCGATGCAGGCGACGACATCGCCACGGCCGAAATTGCCCTCCACGGCCACCACCCCCACGGGCAGCAGGCTGCGGCCGGCCTCGCGCAGCACGCGCACCGCACCGGGGTCCAGCAGCAGACGGCCGCGCACCTGCAACTGACCGGCCAGCCACTGTTTGCGGGCGGCCAGTGTCTCCTGGCCGGGCAGCAACAAGGTACCGGCTTTTTCTCCCTCGGCGATGCGCCGCAAAATACCCGCCTCGCGCCCATAGGCGATGACCGTGGCCGCGCCCGAGCGGGCGGCGCGGGCGGCGGCGCGAACCTTGGTCAGCATGCCGCCGCGCCCCAGGCTGCCCACGCCACCAGCGCCGGCCATGAGTTCGAGTTGCGGATCGCCGGCACGCGCCTCGCTGATCAAGGGGGCGCCAGGATCTTTGCGCGGATCGCGTTCATACATGCCGGGTTGATCGGTGAGCAGCACCAGCACATCGGCCTCGACCAGGTTGGTGACGAGTGCGCCGAGAGTATCGTTGTCGCCGAAGCGGATTTCCTCCACGGCCACGGTGTCGTTCTCGTTGATCACGGGCACTACGCCCAAAGCAAGCAGGGTACGCAAGGTGCTGCGCGCGTTGAGATAGCGCCGACGGTCGGCCAGGTCATCGTGGGTAAGCAGGATCTGCGCAGTACGGATGCCGTGGCGCTGGAAACAGGTCTCGTAGGTCTGCACCAGCCCCATCTGCCCCACCGCCGCCGCAGCCTGCAACTCGTGTAGCGCATGCGGACGGCGCTGCCAGCCCAGGCGCTTCATGCCCTCGGCCACGGCGCCAGAGGACACCAGCACGACTTCGATGCCCTGATTGCGCAATGCGGCGATCTGTTCCGCCCAGGCGCCGATCAGTCCTTCGTCCAGCCCGCGGCCATTGTTGGTGAGCAGCGAGCTGCCGACCTTGACGACCCAGCGCCGGGATTGAGTGATTTGCTGTCGATTGTTCATGAAGTAACACGTTGGCAGTAGGGTGCGTCATACGCACCAAAAATAATAACGAACGGTGCGCACGGCGCACCCTACAATTTAACCGGCCTCACCTTGCTCGCCGCCAGCTTGGCGCGACTGCGCGCCTCGTCGATGGTCGCACCATTGGCCAGCGCCACACCCATGCGGCGGCGCATGAAGGATTCTGGCTTGCCGAACAGGCGCAGTTCGCTCTGCGGCACGCGCAGCGCCTCGTCCACGCCTTCGAAGGCGATGCCCTTTTCTTCCATGCCGCCATAGATCACCGCGCTGGCGCCGGGGGCGCGCAGCGCGGTGGAGACCGGCAGGCCGAGGATGGCGCGCGCATGCAGCTCGAATTCGTTTTGCGCCTGGCTGATCATGGTGACCATGCCGGTGTCGTGCGGGCGGGGACTCACCTCGCTAAACCAGACCTGATGGCCCTTGACGAACAGTTCCACGCCGAAGATGCCGCGTCCCCCGAGGTTGTCCGTGACCGCCCCGGCGATCTGCTGCGCGCGCTTGAGCGCTTGCGGGCTCATCGGCTGCGGCTGCCAGCTTTCCACGTAATCGCCCTTGACCTGGACATGGCCGATCGGCTCGCAGAAATGCGTTTCGGTCGCACCACCTTCGGCCAACGCGCGCACGGTCAGGAGGGTGATCTCGAAATCGAAGTCGATCATCTCTTCGACGATCACGCGCCCGCGATTCACCCGTCCGCCGCTCATCGCATAATCCCAGGCGCTGGCGGCATCTTCCGGCCCGTTCACGGTGGACTGGCCTTTGCCGGAAGAGGACATTACCGGCTTGACGATGCAGGGATAACCAATCGCACCGTCGATGGCCATCTTCAATTCGTTGAGGCTTTCGGCAAAGGCATAGCGCGACGTGGGCAGCTCCAGCGTCTCGGCCGCCAGACGGCGGATGCCCTCGCGGTTCATGGTGAGTTGCGCCGCGCGGGCCGTGGGAATGACCTCGGCCAATCCCTGTTGCTCTATTTGCACCAGCATATCGGTGGCGATGGCCTCGATCTCGGGCACGATGATATGCGGCCGTTCCTGCTCCACCAGCGCGCGCAACGCCGCGCCGTCGGCCATGTCGATGACATGGGCGCGATGCGCCACCTGATGGCCCGGCGCATTGGGATAGCGGTCGACGGCGATCACCTCCACGCCCAGACGCTGCAAGGCGATGATCACTTCCTTGCCCAGCTCGCCGCTGCCGAGCAGCATCACTCGCGTTGCGCCGGGACTCAAGGGTGTACCGATTCTCATGCGTCCACTTCCTCGGGAGACTGGGCCAGCAGCGGATCGAGCTCACCGCGCCGGTTAAGCGCGTCCATGTCGTCGAACCCGCCGATGTGGCGATCATTGATGAAGATCTGCGGTACGCTGCGCCGGCCGTGGGCGCGTTCGACCATGTGTTCCCAGGCCGCACGGTCCATACCAACGTTGTGCTCGGCGTATGACGCCCCTTTCAGCTTGAGCAGCGCCTTGGCGCGCACGCAGTAGGGGCAGATCGGCGTGGTGTAGATTTCCACATGGGCGCGGACGGTATTCTGAATGGCGTTGTTCATTAAAAATACTCTGCGGCAAGCCGCAGATTCCTTGAGTAATGGGGTTTCCAAAGGGGAGCAACGCAGTGCTCCCTTTTGGTCGTCCGTGAGGATACATGTCTCGCGGGCGATCTAAACAACTTTTCCGGCAAAATATTTCGTTACGATAGGCGTATAATACCAGCGAAATAGCGCCCCATAAAAGGAAAAGCATTGTGAAAAAAAACCAGACGTATGTCGGTATCGACAACGACGAATTCGGTGGTATGACCACTATCGGCGGCATCATCAAGGATGCCTGGGTGTTCGGCATTCTGCCTGAAACCGAGACAGGCGGGGGCTGGAATCTGTCGCAGATCCAGATCGTCATGGACAAGGTCAATGCGGAATGGGACAAATACGGGCATCTGATCAGCCTGTTGCCCGAGGACATCCGCCAGCGGCACGAGCGCATTCACGGCGAGGCGCTGCGCAAGGCGCGCGAGCAGGGATGGACACCGGAGTGGATGAACGGCGAGGAATGAGGCGCGAGGGACGTTACAAGCCCCTCGCCGGACAAGCATCAGCGCTTCGTCACTTCGCCACCTTCATCCCCGGCAACAATAGTAACTGGGCTTCGACAAAGCGAACCCGCGCCTCCGGCAGAATGGCCTCGACAATCTCCTCCGTCAAGCCCGTGATCTCCCAGGCGATCGGGTCGATGGCCTGAATGTCTTCGCTGTGGGTCGCTGCCGAATCGATCCGATTGGCGATGACACCGGCGATATGGACGATCGCGGCCTCCAGGGTGAAACGTTCCGACTTGGCCGGCTCGTGGTGAAATCCGACGATCTCCTGCAGGCTTTCGGGTAACCGCCACAGGCGCAGCAGCTCGGCGCCGACCTGCGCGTGATCGAAATGCAGTACTTCGCGCTCGATCTCCTCGACAGGGATGCCGCTATCCCGCGCACGCCGCAGCACCACACGCATCAGCTCGGGGATCTTGTGATACATAACCAGATGCCCGATGTCATGCAGCAGTCCCGCCACGAACAGACGTTCGGCATGCAGCACGTGACAATAGGGTGCGAGAATCTTTCCTACCACGCCGCAACAGATATTGTGGCGCCAGAAACTCTCCATATCCACCAGCTCGCTTGATATGTCGGGGAACGTTTTCATTGCGTACATCGCCAGAACCATGTCACGCAATTCCCGCGCGCCGATCAGCGCCACCGCGCGCGATATCGTATCGACACGGGACACATGGCTGTAGAATGGGCTATTGGCGATCTTGAGCAGTCGCGCCGTCAGCGCTGTATCCTGACTAATGACTTTACCGATGTCCGCGGCCGAGTAGCGGGGATTCTCCGCCATCTCATTGACACGCACACACACCTCCGGCAAAGAGGCAAGACCGGAGATTCCTTTGACGAGATCATGAGGAGTTAACATGTGGCTTTCCTTGTTACGGAAGACAACAACCAAATTCACGTAATCTTCTTATCGTCTCGCCGCCCGATTTTCTTTAGGCCGCCCTTTTTCATACTGGGGCACTTCTAAAAATTCGATCAAGGCGCGAGGGCAAGGCGGAAATGGGCGAAAAAGCGGAGTTTACACAGTGTACAGTAGTACATGAGCATTTTGAGCGCATTTCCAACGCCGCCATCGCGGCTTCAGCGGATTTTTAGAAGTGCCCTGCTGTAAAATGGCCGCCATGCCAAAACATCACGCCATCCTGCGCATCGCCCGCCCTTGGCGCAGGAGTACCGGCAGCGCGGCGGAAAAGACCTCGCCGGCGGGATGGTGGTAATAGCCGCTGGCCCAGTGCAGAAGCC
>SBBG01000065.1 GCA_005240065.1 Gammaproteobacteria bacterium
CGCCACCACCACCGTCTGATCACGACCGGGCTTGAGGTCGACGATGCGCGCGGTGATGAAGCGCGCCAGTTCCGGCTCGTAACGGGCGATGGGATGACCGGTGAGATACAGCCCCAGCGTTTCCTTTTCGCCGAGCAGACGCTGGTCATCGCTCCATTCGGGCGTCTCGACGTAGGCCGCCGCCTGATCTTTATGCGCGGCGCCGTCCTCGCCGGACAGACCACCGAACAAGTCGTCCTGCCCCACGGCGTCGTTATGCGAATGCTGTTCCGCCAACTGGATGGCGGCTGTCAGCGAGGCCATCAAGGTGGCGCGGTTCCTTCCCAGCTTATCCATCGCCCCGGCGCGGATCAATGCCTCCAGCACACGCCGATTGGCCTTGCGCAGGTCGATGCGGCGGCAGAAATCGAACAGGTCGCTAAACGGCCCCTGCCGGCGAGCGGCGATCATGCCCTCGATGGCCGCCGCCCCCACGCCCTTGATCGCTCCCAGCCCATACAGAATGCTGTTTTCGCCATTCACCGCGAAGGCGCATTCGCAGGTATTGATATCCGGCGGCAGCACTTCAATCTTCATATCGCGGCACTCGTCGATCAGCGTCACCACCTTGTCAGTGTTGTCCATGTCGGCGGACAACACCGCCGCCATGAAAGCCGCTGGATAATGGGCCTTGAGCCACGCGGTCTGGTAGGACAACAGCGCATACGCCGCCGAATGCGATTTGTTGAAACCGTAGCCGGCGAATTTTTCCATCAAGTCGAAGATATAGGTGGCGACTCTTTCCTCGACGCCGCTGTTCTTCGCCCCATCGACGAAAATGGCGCGCTGTTTGGCCATCTCCTCGGGCTTTTTCTTGCCCATGGCGCGGCGCAGCATGTCCGCCGATCCCAGTGTGTAACCGGCCAACACTTGGGCGATCTGCATGACCTGCTCTTGATACAGGATCACGCCGTAGGTGGGCTTGAGGATCGGTTCCAGGGCAGGATGCGGGTATTCCACCCGGGTGCGGCCGTGCTTGCGATTGATGAAATCGTCCACCATGCCGGATTGAAGCGGACCGGGGCGAAACAGCGCCACCAGCGCGACGATGTCCTCAAAGCAATCGGGTTGCAGACGTTTAATGAGGTCCTTCATGCCGCGCGATTCGAGCTGGAACACCGCCGTCGTCGCGCAGCGCTTGAGCAGGGCGTAGGCGCGCGGGTCATCGAGCGGGATGCGCGCGATGTCCAGAATTTTCTCCCCTTGCGCGGCGCGGCTGCGATTGATGTTTTTCAGTGCCCAGTCGATGATGGTAAGGGTGCGCAGACCGAGGAAGTCGAACTTCACCAAGCCGATCGCCTCGACATCGTCCTTGTCGAACTGCGTCACCGTCCCCGTCGCGCCCTGTTCACAGTAGAGCGGCGTGAAATCGGTGAGCGCCGAGGGTGCGATAACCACGCCGCCGGCGTGCTTGCCGGCGTTGCGCGTCAGCCCTTCCAGCGAGCGCGCCAGATCGATGAGGGCACGCACGTCCTCTTCCTGTTCGTAGCGCGTGCGCAATGCATCTTCCTTCTCCAGCGCGTCGTCGAGCGTGATGCCGAGCTCGAAGGGAATCAGCTTGGCGATCTGATCGACGAAGCCATAAGGATGGCCGAGCACGCGTCCGACATCGCGCACCACCGCCTTGGCCGCCATGCTGCCGTAGGTGATGATCTGCGAGACACGATCGCGGCCATAGTGCTCCGTCACATACTCGATGACGCGATCACGCCCGTCCATGCAAAAATCGACATCGAAGTCGGGCAACGAGACGCGCTCGGGATTAAGGAAGCGCTCGAACAGCAGGTCGTAGCGGATCGGATCGAGATCGGTGATTTCCAGCGCATAGGCCGCCAGCGAGCCCGCGCCCGAACCGCGCCCCGGCCCCACCGGCACGCCGTTTTCCCTGGCCCAGCGGATGAAGTCGGCGACGATCAAAAAGTAACCGGCGAAGCCCATGTTGATGATCACATCGAGCTCGAGCGCCAGGCGTTCGTCGTAGACCTTGCGCCGCTGCGTAAAATCCGGCGCCTGAATATCGAATAGGAAAGCGAGGCGCTTCTCCAGCCCGGCACGCGCACACGCACGGAAGTAGGCGTCCATGGTCATGCCTTCCGGCACTGGGAAATTGGGCAGAAAGTTCTTACCCAGCGTCAGCTCCAGATTGCAACGGCGCGCGATCTCGACGGTGTTTTCCAGCGCCTCGGGCAGATCGGCGAACAGCTCCGCCATCTCCTGCGGCGTCTTGAGATATTGCTGCTCAGAATAGCGGCGCGGGCGGCGCGGGTCATCCAGCACCCTTCCCTCGTGGATGCACACCCGGGCCTCGTGGGCTTCGAAATCCCCCGGCTTGATGAAACGCACATCGTTGGTCGCCACTACCGGCACATCCCGCGCCTGGGCCAGCTCGACCGCGTCGTGCAGGTAATCCTCCTCGTGCTCCCGCCCGGTGCGCTGCAACTCCAGATAATAGCGGTCGGGGAACAGCGCCTTCCAGTCATCGAGCAGTTTTTCGGCGGCCACGCGGTTACCCGCCAGCAGGGCTTGACCCACATCGCCAGCGCGCCCGCCGGACAGCGCAATCAGTCCGCCGCTCGCACCACTCAGCCAGCTTTTGCAGAGGGTGGGGATGCCGCGTTGCTGCCCCTCGATGTAGCTGCGCGACAGCAGGCGGGTAAGGTTGAGATAACCCTCTCGATTCTGACACAGCAGCACCAGCCGCGACGGCTGGCCATTTTCCACTTCGTTGTGCAGCCACACGTCCACCCCGATGATCGGCTTCACTCCCGCCGCCATGGCGGCACGGTAAAACTTCACCATCGCAAACAGGTTGGACTGATCCGTCACCGCGCACGCCGCCATCCCCGCCTGCGCGCATGCCTCCGCCAACGGCTTGACGCGCACGATACCGTCAACCAGGGAATATTCGGTGTGGACGTGGAGATGGACAAACCCGGGAGTCATGAAGTCGGTGCCGCGTTTCAAATGCTTAATAGACGCACATTATAAACGCTAATCCGCGGCTTGCGCGGAACACTGATATCACATTGAAAAATAAAAAGATTACATAAGAGATGCTTATTTGATATACCGCATCCGCGTTCCATGCAATAACGACAGGGTAATCTCTTCCGCAGTCAGCTCAGCCGGGAAATAGGCGCCGGCGATCTTGGTGGCATGGATGCTGGCCCCTTCAAGACGAGCCTTGCTGAGATCGACGCCGCGCAGATCGGCCTGGCGGAAATAACAGCCGCCCAAGTCCAACCCCTGAGTATCCAGACCCCGCAGGTCCAGGCCGCGAAAATCGCAATTAACCAGATCGATCTTGGCTCCTTGTGCCTTTTTTTGATTGAACTCGGCGATTTGTCCATCGCGCAATAGGCGATACATCACATCGTCGTTCTTGACCAGAGGAGCGTTATTGCTGGCTATCATGAGAGATCTCCTTTTATACACAACGACATAAATCGTAGCGTGCGCTGTACGCGCGAAACGCAGTTGGCTGTACGCACAACGCACGCTACTTTTGTCGCTACGTATATCAAAGAAAAGCCTCGTATTCAGTATATCGGTTGCGCGCCCTCTTTTCCGTAGGATATGCTCAGAGCCATCGAATACCGGGACACCCGCATGGCTCAAGAACTCCTCCCATCCGTCGAGATCGCCCCCGAAACCTCTCCCGCCGCCAGTATCATCTGGTTGCACGGACTGGGCGCCGACGGCCATGATTTCATCGACATCATCCCGCAACTCCGCTTGCCCAAGGAAGCCGGCGTGCGTTTCGTTTTTCCTCACGCCCCCCGTCGGCCGGTAACCATCAACGGTGGCTATGTAATGCGCGCTTGGTATGACATTTTCACCGGCGACATACCGCAACGGGAAGATGAGCAAGGCATACGCGCTTCAGCAAGGATGATCCAGGCGTTGATACAACGCGAGATCGAACACGGCATTCCCGCTCATCGCATCGTGCTCGCGGGCTTCTCCCAAGGCGGCGCTATCGCCCTCCACACCGGATTGCGCCAGCCGCAGCGGCTGGCGGGCATACTGGCGCTGTCCACGTATCTGCCGTTGCACACCCGCCTGCGCGCGGAGGCGCACCCCGCCAATGCGGACATACCCATCATGATGATGCACGGCACGCAAGATACCGTCATACCCATGGTCTATGGCGAAATGTCCTGCAAGGCGCTTCGTGAGGCGGGGTATCCGGTAGAGTGGCGCAGCTATCCCATGCCGCACGCCTTGTGCGCCCCGCAAATACAGGATATCAGCGATTGGCTGCGGAAAGTGCTGGGCGTTTGATATCCTCCATCTCCGCAAGCGCCTCGTTCAGCTTCCCTTCGATATATTTCTTGTGATTGAGAAAGTGAATGGTCGGCAGCCTTTCCGGCTCGCTACCGGAAGCGGAGGGCGGTAAATCGACATCGGTGATATAAATCGGATAACGCTCCCCGCTCCGGCGCAGTTTGAGCACTTGGCTGGCCACTTCGCGGAACAGGTTATTGCCATGCGTCAGCGAGCTGAATTCATGATCACCGCAGTAAATGGTAAACGCCAGTTTATCGCCACTCATCCTATTGGCGACAACCTGAACACTCAGATAACCCTTCAACTGCTTTTGTCGCAACGCTTCCTGCTTCACCAGCAGCATTCCGCCAAGCTCGTCTTTCCTTATTTGATAAATCTCGACCGCGTCGAACGGTTTCGCGGCTGAAAAATCCAGAAGACACCGGCGGCGGATCACGGCATCGAAAAACAAAGTGAATTGATTGATCAACGCGGCGCTTTCACAGGACTCGATCGTCTGGCAATACAGCGAACCGCATTCATCAAGCACATAAATATCGGTGTACGATACTCCGGTCTGATAAAACATCTGGATGACATATGGTCTGTTGACGGAAAATATCTGCGGCAACGGCGTATCGCGCAACGCATGACCATCGACCTCGACATGAACATACGCCGTTCTTTCTCCCCCAAGAAAAGTCAGCAACTCCGGGTAAGACTCTATTCGCCGCCACCGCAAATTATCTCGCTCTCCCCATAAAACATAATGGCAAAGATGCCCCACGGATAATACATAATTCCATTCCCGAGCAGGAGCCTCTCTATAAAAGCAATGCTTGATACCATCAAATAATTCCTCGATTCGTCTCTCGATGGTGACACCATGACTCACCGAAAAACAATGTATCGAAAACGGCGCGCGCGGAGATCCTTTCGCCGTCGGATTCCAGCGTATATATTCGGCGATGCAACTCATCAGGCCATCCATGCCGGAATACCTGAAGGTCAATACCTCCTTCCAGCTCGTCATCACCACCAGATCGAAAGTAAGTGCAAGATTCTCGCCCATCCCGCCATAACTGAGAGCATCCGTCTTGTTGCTCATGTAATGCCGTCCCTGGCGCGTATGCGACGCCATCGGATCGACCCCGACATTGACGAACAACGCCGCCGTCACCATGGTGGATGAGCGGGACAGCTCCTCCATGCTCGTCTCGTTTTCAGAAGTATTCGGAAAAATCTGCTGAAACCGATTGAATAATGCGCGCAGCTCCTTTGACGTAAGGTCACTTTTTTTCTTACTCAGCCCCAATATCGTTGCGCCATCCATCATTTCATTGAAATGACACCAGGCAATCAGCTCGATCACACTGTGAGCACGCCTGATGGGTTGCACGCCGCCGCTCTCGATAGAGTTCAGGGGAGCGATATAAAGCGCCCAGTTTTCCTGCCCGGGATCGAAACTCGTTTCCCAAAAAGTCAAATGGCTTTCCTGAAGATTCTGCGATATTCCGCGATTGACGATTTCGACCTTGCCCGCCTTGCGCTCGAATGCTGCATACAGTTTGCGTCCGAGAATGTTCATGTCTTTTTGATTGATCATCGCCAGCCGCGCGTGCTCGTGAGCAAAATCGGACAGGAAGCGGTAGACCTGCGTCAACTCATTGGTGAGTATCCTGCGCTCCCTGAGCACGCGATTTATCTTCCATGAAGGCCGTGCATCGAGCATCTCGATATAAGCGTCATCCCACTCCCAGGCGTGGGTAAGATCCTTCATCAGATCGTGCCGCCAGTTTCCCCTCCCCGCTGCGCGCGTCACACTCAATTTTTCATTCACTTTGAAATAAAAACTGCGCCTGAACAATTCGAGCCGCTCTTTTTCCCCGGTCTTCGTCAGATGCTCCTCGATCTTGGCGTAGAGCATGATATAAGGATCAAGCCTGTTCAAGGATGTCTCGCCCTCATAAATCGCCTTCTTGAAACGCTGGCAAAGCAAGTCACTGGCGGGATACTCATGGGCATAAACCTCCATCAACAGCAGTTTGAGCACCGACTTGTAAGGTGAATCAATCCCCTTGAAGAGCTGCCACAAGGCCGCACCAAAAAATTCCTCCGCTGGTATGCGTGGTATCCCGCCGAAATCGATGTATTCTGTTTCACGTACGGCATAGGAATCTTTCAGTGCAACGAGATAGTCATCATAGCCATCTTCCTCGCCGGGAGGCACCAGCCACCAAGCCGGATAACGACCTGCAAGCAGTAGACCCGTGCGGTAGAACTCTTCCAGCAACAAGGAGTGTTGAGCGCTGCCACTGCCCTCTTTGGACAATTCGCCTCGTCCGCCCGCCTTGAAATGGACCGCGTCCATGAGAAAAAAATGGACTTCGAGATCGAGTTGCGCCGCCCATTGTTCTATCGCGACGGCCTTTCCTCGCAACTCATCGAGCAATTCGCCGGCAATGTCCGGTTGATGGCAGATCCAGATGTCGAAATCGCTCTTTCCGGAATGGCCGATGGTGCCACTGCTGCCCATCAGAAAAATCGAAAAGATATCGTAGCGCCGCAGGGCCTTGCGCCTATATGCCAGATTACGGGTTATCTTCTTCGCCGCATCGAGCGCCCGGCTATCGGGCGAATAATCGGAAATACCCATCGGCGTCTGGGTCGAAATGAAACCCGGCAACAGCATGTGATTGGTATGAAACAGCAAAGGCAACAAATCGAGAAAATCGCGCTGTCGCTCGCGCAGCGTATCCTGCGCACGCCGCAACCGCTCGCGATTGATCGCCAGAAAGCGCCGTTTAACCGCGTTTACATCCGCCAGTTTCACCCCGGATACCTTTCCTGAATTCCCATGCCCCACGGGGTTATCGGCAGCAAGCGGATTATTTTTATAATCCGGCTAGGGATTATCCGGGTAACACGACCCCTGCCGTACCCAGGCGCCACCCTGGCAACGGAGCAATTCATTGCCGCTGCATACGCGCTGCCCCTCCCGGTACGCTATATCGTTGAAATAACACATCCCCGTTTCCGGCGCTTCCTGTTCCAGCACCTCGAAGTCTTCGTCCGTTTCCTCGATAATCAATGAGGTGCGCAATTCGGGATCGGGCGCGCCTACAACGGGGGCATGAATATGTTCCGGTCTTTTTGACATGGCATTATTTCCTCAGTGAGACACTGCAAAAGCTCCGCTAAAATGCGGCGAGGGAATCGACTAAAGGTTTCCCCCCTGTGACCGATGATACTATTTTCAGGTAATCTATACCTTGATCTGGATCAAACAACAGAGGGAGGGCGTTGCGCCATGACAGAGTCACTTAATTCCACCCTTGCCGCAACTATTTTGCAGAGCGCACCTTTTGGCGTCGCGCTACTGGATGCGCAGAACCGGCTGGTGACGGTCAACCGGGCGCTCGAGACTTTCCTTGGCATGCCCGCGGCGAAACTCACCATAGAAAGCGCAGACCTTACCCAGGATATCAGGAAATGCCTGTACGACCCGCAAGAACTCATTCACCTGCCGCAAAGCGGCGCGCGTCCGGCACGCTGGTTGAGATGCTGGCGCCAAGCGTTGGAGGGAGGAGAAGGAAGCACGCATTTCTATGCCGACGTCACTGCACAGCAGCAACTCCGGCAAGAAAACGAACGCTTGAGGGAACAACACGATCTTCAAGATCCCCTCACCGCGCTGCCCAACCGCCGCGCCATCGTACAGGCACTGGAACCGCATGTCTCGCGGAGCCGGCGCTATGAAAATCCGCTGTCCGTCATCGTGCTGAAAATCGCCAATTATTCTCACCTGGGCGCCGGCGGCGATAGCGGCGCGGACCTGGCAGTAGTGGCCGCCGGCCAATTTCTCAAAAACCAAGTGCGCTGGGTCGATATGACGGGGCGCATGGACAGTGATGAATTTTTATTGATACTGCCGGAAACCCCCGAAGCCGCGGCGCGGGAACTGGCCTCCAAACTTCACAAAGGTATTTCGGGCCTGAACATCGCCACCGCCGATGGCCGGAATCTCAAAGTCGATATGCGTTGCGGCGTGGCTGGATGGAGCAAAGGCGACGACGCCAATAAACTGTTACAGCGCGCCCGTCAGGCGTTATAAAGATCGGATTTTGTAGGATGCGTCTCACGCACCACTATGATGGATGGTGCGCGAGACGCACCCTACATCCCGCCGATAAACTCAAAGGTATTTCCATCCGGGTCCCGAGTGAACAGCGCGGGACGCCCGGAACTGGATCGTGTAAAGGGCACACCCGCTCGATCCAGCGCCGCCACAAGATTCTCAACATCTCCAACCGCCAGCGCCACATGCCGGTCTCTCCCGCCATGCGTAGGCCGCCCTGTCAGAGGATCAGGGTTGGGCAATTGCATGAGGTGGATCTGCTGCCCTGACCCCACCGTGTACCAGACCCCCGCATAACCCATATCTGGGCGCGACTCATCCGGACTCAAACCGAGCACCTCTTCGTAAAAATACCGCGACCGGCCGAGATTCGACACGATCCATGTGATGTGCATGATACCGCGAATATCAATCATTCCGATCCTTATCCATTAAAAACACCAGAATATCATATAAAAAATTCAATACAAAAATGTGACTCAAGTATCTTAATTTATCGCCGATATAAGATACGCAGAAGTTGAATGGTTACCCAAGGAGAGTGGTCCATGAACAAATTAGTCACCTTTATGCTTGCCACCATACTGATCTTGCCCGTATGGAACCCGGCCGCTCACGCCGCCGGCAATGGCAGTATCACGTTGACACTGGATGCGGCCAAGGAAATCGAGATCACCGGCCCGCAAGGAAAAAAGGAGATCAAGCGCGTCTCCCCTTCGCTCGTAACACCCGGTGAAGAAGTGATTTACACCCTTTCTTACACCAACAACGGCAAGGAAATGGCGCAGGATCTCTTCATCACCAATCCCATCCCGCCACATATGATTTACAAGGCGAACAGCGCCAGAGGCGAAAACACCGTCATTGTTTATTCCATCGATGGCGCGAAGAGTTTCGACAAGCCGGAAAACCTGAAAATACGCGGGATCGATGGCAAGGAAAGAAGCGCGACTCCGGTCAATTACAGCCATATCCGCTGGGTCATCAAGAAACCACTGGCGCCCGGTGAAAAAGGTGACGTGAGTTTTCGTGCGCAATTGCAATAAGCCTGGAAACGGTTGTTTTCCAGACTGCATCGTTTCAGGAATAAAGCCATGAATATGACAAAAACAAGCACTCATCTTTTTGGACTGATCTTATTCACCGCATCGCTCTCCGGCGTGTCGCAACAGGTACTGGCGGCCGGTACGGCGGCGGGCACGAGCATCAGTAATTCCGCCACCATCAATTATCAAGTCGGCGGTGTCAGCCAGCCGGCGATAACGAGCAACACGGTGGCCTTTGTGGTTGACAGGAAGATCAATCTCACCGTGGTCACCACCGATGCGGCGGCGGTCTCGGTGACACCCGGATCGAGTAACAACGTGATCACTTTCACTGTGACCAACACCAGCAACGACGTCATGGATTTCTCCCTGAGCAACCAGGCGCTGGCGGGCGGTGCGGCGAAATTCGGTGGAACGGATAACATCAATGCCTCTGCGGTTTCGGTATTCGTCGAGAGCGGTGCGACGCCTGGCTATCAGGCCGCGCAGGATACCGCGACCTTCATCGACGAACTGGCGGCGGATGCCAACAGAACCGTCTATATCGTCGGCACCTTTCCCACCGGCCTGAACAATGGCGACATCGCCACTTACGGACTGATCGCCGAAGCGCGTGCCGCCGGTGGCGCGGGCAGCCTGGGCGCGGCGCTGACGCAGGATACCGGAACCGACAACCCTAGCACGGTACAAATCGTGTTCGGCGATGTCGCTGGTAGCGACGACGCCGCCAGAGACGCGCGGCACTCGGATCGCAGCGATTTCAAGGTCGTCACCGCGACGCTTACCGTCACCAAAACGTCCACCGTGATCAGCGACCCGTTCAATGGCACGACCAACCCCAAGGCTGTGCCTGGCGCGGTGATCGAATATACCATCACCATCGCCAACGCCGCCAGCGCGGCCACCGCATCGAGCATCTCGGTCTCCGACAGCCTGAACGCGGAAATCGTCGCCGGCCGCCTGGTCTTCAATACCGGCGCCGGACAGGGTATCCAGGTCACGTCTCCCAATATCAACGGTGGCGCCGCGACAGCTCTCACCAACAGCGCCGATGCCGATCAGGGCGATTTCAACGCCACGGCGGCTAACACGGTCACCGTGAGCGGGATTTCCTTGACAGGTGGTCAGTCAGCCATCGTCAAATTCAGAGTCACGGTTCAGTAGTCCAGGTGGCGGGCTGGCGGCGCGAATACGGCGTCGTCAGCTCTGCGCCATCATCTCGCCTCATGCTGGCCTGTAGCCATGATGCCGAATGTTGCATTGGATATTGCGAGACAATCTTCGGGCGCGTATGGCTTTCGACCCCTTTGCGCACTGGCGGGAATCTTTTTTTCCATCGCCGCACTTGCGGCGACGCCTCCGGGTTCGATCGTCAATAACAGGGC
>SBBG01000015.1 GCA_005240065.1 Gammaproteobacteria bacterium
CGCGGCGGGGGCCTGGAGTGGACGGTTGCTGGCGGGGCTGGGTGTTGAGCTCGATGTAGCGCCGGTGCGCGGGCAGATGATCATGTTTCATGCCCGGCCCGGCGTGGTGTCGCGCATCGTGTTGAGCCGTGGCCGCTATCTCATTCCCCGCCGCGACGGACGCGTGCTGGCGGGCAGTACAGTGGAGTATGCCGGGTTCGACAAGTCGGCCACTGCGGAAGCGCTTGCCCAACTGCACCAGGCTGCCGTGGCGCTGGCGCCTGCGCTGGCCGATTATGATATTGAGCGGCATTGGGCCGGTTTGCGACCTGGTTCGCCCGAGGGCGTGCCTTTTATCGGTGAGCATCCGCGGGTGCGCGGCCTCTTCGTCAACGCTGGGCATTTTCGCAACGGCGTGGTGATGGGGCCGGCCTCGGCGCGCCTGCTGGCCGATATCATGCAGCGGCAGGCGCCGATTGCCGATCCTTCGCTCTACGCTCTATCTGATTGATATTAAAAATGATAGTCGCTATAACATAGACAATCGCTAAAGATTTTCCTATACTCGCCGCTATGAGCGATATGTCCACCCAAACATTTGCTGGAGTGAGCGCCAAGTCGGATGTCATCGACCTCATGCGTTCGCACGGCATCACGCCTACCCAGCAGCGGGTTGAAATAGCCCAAGCCCTTTTCGCCCGTCCCCAACATCTTTCCGCCGAACAGGTGTTGGCGTTGGTGAACCGGGAACGGCATGTGGTCTCCAAGGCGACCATCTACAACACCCTGGGATTGTTCGCCGCCAAGGGCTTGGTTCGCGAGATCATCATCGATCCTGCCAAGGTGTTTTACGACCCCACGACCAGGCCGCATCACCATTTTTATAACGTCGACAGCGGTGAACTGATGGATATCGATGCCTCGTCCGTAGCCCTGAGCAGTGTGCCCGAGCTGCCCGCCGGCACGGTGGCGGAGGGTGTGGATGTCGTGATCCGTATTCGCAATTGCAGGAGCCCCGCAGAATAAATTGGGTTTGTAGCCCGGATTTACAGTTGTTCCTCTCCCCCGTATACTAGGCAGCCCTTCGCCGACGTAGCTCAGTTGGTAGAGCAACTGATTCGTAATCAGTAGGTCGGGGGTTCGATTCCCTTCGTCGGCACCATAATGGAGGCGCTGAATAATTCCATCTTGTAATTCTCAGCGCAAGGAAAGAAAAAAAGTGATTTTTGCTTTCCTTCCATTTTCAATGGGCTAGCCGCCATCGAAAATGGCGGCACTTCCGTGTGCCGGAGGAAGCGCTAATAAATCTCTCTTCCCGATCCGCCATTTCCCGTATCATTTCAGGGGATGAATCAGGCGCGGTTTTCCTGTATCTTTCTGTACATCGGATACCCTAAAGGACAGCCCATGACCGATGCCTCACCCCTCATCGAAGCTCAGCAACGCTTTGTCGATGCCATACCGTTCCGTGTCGTGGGATCGGAATCCTGTCCCTTACCGCAGGCTTTGGGACGCACGCTTTATCACAATCTTGTCGCGCCCGCCGATTCTCCGCCTTATCATCGTGTCATCGTCGAAGGTTTCATCGTCAATGCCGCCGACACCCAGGGCGCGTCGGAAGAGCACCCCAAGTCGTTTTCCGTCATCGGTGAGGTGAGGCCGGGTGATGCCGTCTGTCCTCCCATCGGGCCGGGCCAGGCCGTCGCGGTCTCGACCGGCAGCATCGCGCCCGACGGCGCGATAGCGGTGGTGCGGATGTGGGAGGCCAAGCGGCAGGGCGCCGGGTTTACCATTACCCGTCCCTTTCCGCCGCGCTTTTTTATCGAGGATCAGGGCTGCGATGCCAAAAAGGGCGCGATGGTATTGAGCGCCGGCACGGTGCTCGACCCCGCCGCAATAGGAACCGTGGCGAGTCTGGGCATCAACACGCTGGAGGTGGCGAGGGTACCCGAGGTGGTGGTGTTCGCCTCCGGCGACGAAGTCATTCCTTATACCGAACCGATGCGGCCCGGCATGATCCGCGATTGCAATTCCGTGATGCTGGCGGCGGCGATTACCCAGGCCGGTGGCGTGCCTTCCTTCGGTGGTATCATGGGGGACGATTTCGATGCCTTCGTCGCCAGCGCCCGCGCGGCATTGCAGGGCGCCGATATGCTGGTGATTTCGGGTGGTACGGCGGTGGGTGGGCGCGATTTCATTTCGGACCTGATGCGTGTGCTCGGCGAGCTGGTAGTGGACGGCGTGCCGATGCGTTCCGGGCGGCCGCTGATCATGGGTGTGGCGCAGGGCAAGCCGATCGTCTGCGTGGCCGGCCATCCGCCCGAGGCGTTGCGCGGTTTCAGGTTGTTCGGCGTGGCGGCGATGAATCGTCTGCTGGGCAGGAACGCCGATCTGCCAGTGGATGTCCAATAGCGGGCACCTCTAAAAATTCGCTGAAATCGCGATGGCGGCGTTGGAAATGTGCTCAAAATGCTCATGTACTACGTGTACACTCCGCTTTTTCGCGCATTTCCGCCTTGATCGAATTTTTAGAGGTACCCAATAGTTTGGTTTTTAAGCGAGAGTGGAGCCTAAAATGAAAAAGTCATTGAGTCTGGTGCTGGCGTTGGCCGCCGGAATTTTTCTGGCGGGCGGGGTGATGGATACCGCTGAGGCGAAACGCATGGGCGGCGGCAAGTCGTTCGGCGGCAAAAACAGCTACAGCCAGCCCTATCAAAACCGTCAGCAATCGGCCTCGCCGCAAGGCAATAGCGCGCAACAGACTCCGGCCCAAACCCCGGCGCAGGCGCAAAATGCCGGCCAGCGCGCTTCATGGGCGAGCAAGGGTGGTTTGATGGGCATGCTGGGCGGTTTGGCGCTTGGTGGCTTGCTTGGCGCGCTGTTCTTCGGGGGCGCATTTGAAAATATCAATTTCATGGATGTGGCGGTCTTCGCGCTGATCGCATTCGCGCTGTACATGATTTTTGCGGCGAGAAAACGCGCCGCCATGTCTCAGACGCAGCCAGCCGCCGCAGGGTATGGTCCGTCGATGACGCCAGAGAAATCCGATGACGCCCTGGCCGCGCGCCAGGAACGCAGCGCCACGCCGTTTGAAACGGATCTGCTGTTCAACAAGGACAAGGCGGCATCGGGTGCTGGTGCGGCGGTTTCGGAAGCGGTTTTCCGCCCCGCTCCCGGCGTCATCCCCAAAGATTTCGATAGCGTAGCTTTCATGGAAGGTGCCAAGGCCGCCTATACCCGTCTGCAAAAGGCGTGGGATGAGGGTGACCTGGCCGATCTGCGCCTGTTCACCACTGACGCGGTATTCGCCGAACTGCAGGATCAGGTGCGCGCGCGGGCGGGTGAAAACCGCACCGAGTTGTTGAAGGTGGAGGGCGAGTTGCTGGAAGTCCGCGAAGTTGGCGGCAACACCGAAGCTACGGTATTGTTCGATGTGTTGATGCGTGAGATCGACGCCGATACCGCGGATCAAAAGCACGTCAGCAAGGTGCGCGAGATCTGGCATTTCACCCGTCCGACGCGCAGCCCGCGTCCCACCTGGTATCTGGATGGTATTCAGCAGATAGAGGAATAATCCTGGAGGGCGCCGCTTTTCACCCCCCTCTCCCCGCTTGCGGGAGAGGGTAGCGGTGAGGGGTGTGCCATCACGCATTCATTATCAATGCCTCATATCCCCCGCAAACGCTTTGGTCAGAACTTCCTCCATGACCAGGCAGTGATTCACAACATTATCACCTCGATTGATCCCCAGCCCAGCCAGCATCTGGTGGAAATCGGACCGGGCAAGGGCGCACTTACCCGGCATTTGCTGCGCGCGACGGGCAGTTTGGACGTGGTGGAGTTGGATCGTGATCTCATTCCCCTGCTGGAGCGGGAATGTGCAGGGCTGGGGGAGTTACATATCCACCAAGCCGATGCGCTGGCGTTCGACTTCGCCGCGTTGGCGGTCGATGCCAAACCGTTGCGGCTGGCGGGTAATTTACCTTACAACATTTC
>SBBG01000194.1 GCA_005240065.1 Gammaproteobacteria bacterium
AGTTTCCGGCGTGTTTTTCCCGGCGCGGTGGTGTTCATGGATGGTTTTCGCCTCGCCTTGGCCGGACCGAAAAGCGGACTTCAAGGCGTGTCGGCAACGATGGCGAACTTGAGCCGCTTGACACCGGCAGGCCAGGTGGCGGCGACGGGCGGGGAGGGGGGATGGACCTGGCTGGGCCGCTATTGGGGGCCGATTCCGCCAAGCAAGGGGGTGGTGCAGGACGAATGGGCGCCGCAAATTGAATACCGCTTGCCTCTCGCGCGTTACCGCGATCAGCTCAGTCTGGGTATGTTACTGGAGCGCTTGCTCAGGCAGCGCCCGCCGCTGGCGCAGGCCGCCGCCGATCTTCACGTTCCGCCGCAGGCCATGTCCGAGTTCGAGCGCGCCTACGTGGCCTCTTTTCTGGCGGTGCGAAGCTGGATCGCCGCATTGCGCGGGGATCGGGATGGCGAAGCGCAACGCTTGATGCGTCTTGCCTATGAGGCTAATCCGCATGATCGCTGGATCGGTTTTGACCTTGCCGATCAGATGATGGCCACGCTGCCGCAGGCGGTCAAGCGCGGTATGGACAAGCGCCAAGCCTTGCAGGCGGTTCTACGGATTCGTCCCGATCATGCCGAGGCCTTGCGCGCATTATCTCGTGTGGAAAAAATGGCGGGGAACGAGGCGCTGGCGGCGGTTTATCTGGCGCGCCTGAAGACCGTCAGCCCGCTGGGCCGGGATTTGCTGGATATCGGGAATCGGTGAGCCTGAAAGCTCGCTTCAACAAAAAAGCCCGGATCCCCCGGGCTTTTTTGTTGAAGCGACAAGCTGCTGGTTTAGCCTTTTTTGGCTTTCCGCTCGGCCACATCCTTCATCGCGGCGCTGGAGATATAGGCCCCGCCAGTGAAAAGGAAGCCGAAGAATACTAACAAAGGAATCAGGATATTGATACCGATATTTTGAACCATTGCTACACCCTCCCAGTGGTTGTGTGTTTGGTGATTTTGGTGGAACCCAAACCTGCCCTGTGAATATATATAAGATTGGGGCGCGAAATGCAATCTTTTTTTGCTCGGGACCGGGCGATCGTGGTTTTTACGAAATTGCGTGATCCGGCCGGGATGATATACAATATGCGGCTTGACCAAAAGACCGGTCATTTTATAGGTTGTCTGTTTCCACTCCTTGCCTTCTGCATATATTTACATGATTACGGCGGAAGGCTGCCTAAACCGTAAGGAGCATTTTGCATGGGTCACTACGAAGTGGTGTTTCTGGTCCACCCTGACCAGAGCGAACAAGTCCCCGCCATGATCGAGCGCTATCGTTCGATGATCGAGTCCAGCGGCGGCAAGATCCACCGTCTTGAAGATTGGGGGCGGCGTCAATTGGCCTACCCGATCAACAAGATGCACAAGGCGCACTATGTGTTGATGAACATCGAATGCGCCGCGGCCACCGTGAATGAGCTGACCAGCGCTTTTCGTTTCAACGATGCCGTACTGCGCAATCTGGTCATTGCCACCAAGGAGGCGGTCACCACGCCGTCTCCTCTGGTCAAGTCCAAAGATGAGCGCGAAGAGCGCGAAGTCAAGTTCCGCCAGGATGTCGAAGAGACCGAAGAACTGGCTGAAGAACCCTGAGGACGACGCGGCGGTGACGGCATGAGTCCCCGCCGTTGCTTGACTGGCATATTAGCTAATTTCTGGAGAGAGTTATGGCGCGTTATTTCCGTCGCAGAAAGTTTTGCCGTTTCACCGCAGAGAAGATCAAGGAAATCGACTACAAAGATATTGCCCTGCTGAAGAATTACATCAGCGAATCGGGCAAGATCGTTCCGAGCCGCATCACGGGAACCCGTGCCCGATATCAACGTCAGTTGTCCACCGCCATCAAGCGTGCGCGCTATCTGGCCTTGCTGCCCTATTGCGACGCTCATTAAGCTTTGCGCCGCCAAGCGGGAGTCCCTCTCTTGGCGGCACGCTGTTTTTGCAAGGTGTAAGCGTGGGTCTGGACCGGGATTGATGCAACAATTCGCCGCATTCATCATGCGTGGCCGCATTCAGGCAATGCTGGCCGCAGCGTTATTTGGAGTATTGTCCCTGGTGCTGCCCATCCTGCAACCGTTGGCGACGGTGGTTAGCGGGGCGGTGGTCGCGCTGGTGACCTTGCGACTCGGCGCGCGGGAGGGGATGTTCGTTGTCCTCGGCGTTGCGTTGGGCGTGGCGGCGGTGGCGTCGCTGATACTGGGCAACCCGATGCCGGCGCTGTTGCTGGGGCTGGTGCTGTGGATTCCCGTGTGGGGGATAGCTTTGCTGCTACGCAGCAGCGTCTCCCTGGCGTTGAGCTTTCAGGTGGCGGCGCTGCTGGGCGGCCTGATTATCGTGGCCGTATACCTGCTGTTGCCCGACCCGGCGGCATGGTGGCGCGAGAAGTGGGATACCTTGATGATTCCGGCCATGCAACAGGCGGGAATGGGGGATACCGAGCAGTTGCGGCAGGCTTTGGCGCCGGTGGTTTCGCGCATGACCGGGGTGCTGGCGACGGCGCAGGCGGTGACCTTGCTGTCCAGCCTGATGGTTGGCCGCTGGTGGCAGGCGCTACTGTATAACCCGGGTGGTTTCGGGCGCGAGTTTCGCGATCTTCGTCTGGGCAGTATGGTGGCTTATCCCGGCCTTGCCGTGCTCGGTTTGGCTTTTTTCGTCTCCGGGGTGATGGGCGGGATAGCCAGAGATGTTCTGCTGATACTGATTGCCCTGTACATGTTTCAGGGGCTGGCGCTGGCGCATGCCGTGGCGGCGGGAAGGCATGTTGCCTGGCTGATGGCGTTGTATACACTGATGGCGATCGCACTGCCTTTTGTCGCTGTGGCGCTGGCGGGGGTGGGGTTTGCGGATCACTGGTTGAATATCCGGGCGCGATTCGGGACGGGCGGGACTCCGCCCGGGAATGAATCGGGCGACCGAAGGGATATTTGAGAATTAAGTTTGCTCTTATCTGAGAGGTGATTTGAAATGAACGTGATTCTGCTTGGTAAAGTGGAAAATCTGGGTGCGCTGGGCGACGTGGTGTCGGTCAAGCCTGGGTATGCCAGAAATTATCTGATTCCGCGCGGCAAGGCGGCGGTGGCGACGCCCGAAAATCGTGTTGCCTACGAAGCGCGCCGTGCCGAGCTGGAGAAGGCGGCGGCCGATGCCTTGGCGCAGGCGCAGGCCCGCGCCCAGGCGCTGAGCGAGAAGGTGGTGACGGTGACCAGCCGCGCCGGTGACGAAGGCCGTCTGTTCGGCTCCATTGGCACGCGTGACATCGCCGATGCCGTGACCGCCGCCGGCGTGGCCGTCGCCAAGCACGAAGTGCGTTTGCCGGCCGGGCCGTTGCGTCAGGTGGGCGAATACGATATCGAGATCCACCTGCATCCCGACGTGAACGCACAAGTGAAGATCGCCGTCGTACCCGAGGCGTAAAGCTTCATTCAATGCAAAAGCGCGGAGGCGCAACGCCGCACAGCAAACGATAACTCAGTCTTCGCGCCGTTGCGCCTCCGCAGCGTTTTTTTGAGGTAGCATGCCAGACCTTGTCTATGCAAACCGCGTTTCGGACCCTGCCACAGAGGCGCTGAAGGTCCCTCCCCACTCGGTCGAGGCCGAGCAGGCGGTGCTGGGCGGTTTGATGCTGGAGAACAGCGCCTGGGACCAGGTGGCCGATCTGATTGGCGAGGAGGATTTTTACCGGCGCGATCACCGCCTGATCTTCCGCGCCATCGGTGAACTCGCTCATCGCAATATTCCCTTCGACGTCATCACTCTTTCCGAGCAACTGGGGGCGATCAACGAACTGGATAACGCCGGCGGCTTGGCTTACCTGGGCACGCTGGCCAAGAACACTCCCACCGCCGCCAATATCAAGGCCTATGCCGCCATCGTGCGCGAGCGTTCGGTGTTGCGGCAATTGATCCGCGTCGGCACCGAGATCGCCAATAGTGCCTATGTTCCCGACGGGCGAGACAGCCCCGAGTTGCTGGACAATGCCGAGAAGCTGGTGTTCGAGATCGCCGAACGCGGCGCGCGTGGCAAGCGTGGATTCACCGCGATCAAGGACCTGTTGGTCAAGGCGGTGGACCGTATCGATACACTGTTCCAGCAGGACAACCCGATCACTGGCGTGCCCACGGGTTTCACCGATTTCGATGACATGACCTCCGGGCTGCAACCGTCCGACATGGTCATCGTCGCCGGTCGTCCGTCGATGGGCAAGACCACCTTCGCCATGAACATCGCCGAACATGCGGCGATCAAGAGCCAGTTGCCGGTGGCGGTGTTCAGCATGGAAATGCCCGGCGAACAACTGGCGATGCGCATGATGTCCTCGCTGGGGCGTATCGACCAGCACCGGTTGCGTACTGGCAAACTCGACGACGACGACTGGCCGCGCGTCACCTCGGCGGTGGGATTGCTGGCGGAGGCGTCGATGTTCATCGACGATACGCCGGCACTGACCCCTACCGAGCTGCGCGCCCGCGCGCGGCGGCTGGCGCGCGAACATGGACTGGGCATGATCGTCATCGATTATTTGCAATTGATGCAGGTGCCGGGCAACAAGGAAAATCGCGCCACCGAAATCTCCGAAATTTCGCGCTCGCTCAAGGCGCTGGCCAAGGAACTGAACGTGCCGGTGATCGCCCTGTCACAGCTCAACCGCAGCCTGGAACAGCGCCCCAACAAGCGGCCGGTGATGTCGGATCTGAGGGAGTCGGGTGCGATTGAACAGGATGCGGACTTGATCGTGTTCATTTACCGCGATGAGGTTTATCACGAAGACAGCCAAGACAAAGGCACTGCCGAAATCATCATCGCCAAGCAGCGTAACGGCCCCATCGGCATGACGCGGTTGACTTTTCTTGGGCAGTACACGCGCTTCGAGAATTTCACTTCCGGCGCTTCCTACG
>SBBG01000062.1 GCA_005240065.1 Gammaproteobacteria bacterium
CCCATACCCTGCCCGCCGATATCGCCACAGCGGTCGATACGCTCGCCGCCGAGGCCGTCGACGATATCATCGACGAGCTGATGGAAGGCGTGTTCGAGCCGCAAACCGCCACCGAGCGGCGCGACGGCCACACACTGCCGCGCACCGATCTGTGGTGCCAGGGGTTCGTCAAGGCGTGTGAATTGAGCAGCGAAGGCTGGGGGGAGAGAATGGCTCGTAGCGCCGAACTCGCCAAGCAGATGTTGATTCTCAATGTGATCGCCGATCCCGAATGTCACGGTTCGCTCCTGTTCAGTGAGGAAGTGCCCTTCGACAACGCCGCTTTTCTTGCCGATCTGCGCTCTCTCGCCGGCCCCGTCATCAACAAAATGGAAGAGCACCTCTCCCTTGACGAAGAGGGTGTGGATGAGGAAGCCGCCATCGCCATACTCAATGCGATGATGACATTGCCCGCCGATAAGCTGCGCGAACTTTCAGAGCAGGGCTTGATGTTGCTCATTGTCACGCAGGAAGACCGCCTGCCGCGCACCGTGGTGGACGAATGCGTTCGGCGTGGATCGGCCATGCTGCCGCTGCTGGCGGAATACCTTGAAAATGAACAGAACTGGAGCCCGGATGCGGTCAATCCCCAGCGGTGGGCCTTGCTGCACTGCATCTTCATTCTGGGCGCCATGGACGACCCGCCTGCCGCCGCCCCGCTGGTGAGCGCCTTCAAGCGCATGCGCGAATTCCCTGGTGATGACCTGTGGGACTGGATAGGCGCTTACTGGCCGATACTGTTCCGCAACAAGCAGGCCGCCGCCGTTACCGAGCTGCGGCGGGTCGCCGAAGACCCTGCTTATGATTGGTATCCTCGCTCGATTGCCATGGGTTGCGTCGTGGCGGTGGCCCACGAGGCCGGTGCCGAGCCATTGGAAGACGCGCTGGACTGGGTCGCGTCGATCGCGGCGAATGATGCTGAGGACGAAGACACACGCTATTTTGCAGGATCGCTCTTGCTCGATTTTCCGCGCGAGCGGCACCGGGCGTTGCTGGAGTCGCTGGCGTTGCAACAGCAAGACCAGCGTGGCAGGCTGGAAATCATATTTGATATAAATAACGTGCGGTTGGTTTTTGAGCGCGGCGACCAGACGGAATGGGAGCGCTTTGCCGACCCCTGGTGCTTTTACGATCCCGAAGAGATCGAAAATCGCCAGCGCCGCTGGGCAAAAGAAGATGCATGGCATGACGATGCCTATCCAGATGATTTTACCGGCGAAGATCGATTTGTATTCACCGAACCTTATGTGCGCGAACAGCCCAAGGTCGGCCGCAATGATCCGTGTCCGTGCGGCAGCGGCAAGAAGTACAAGAAGTGTTGTTTGCAGTGAGGTTGTGTTTATTGGGAGGGGGTGAAGTTTCGTAGGGTGTGGCTCACGCACCGCCGGGTGGTACGCGCGGCGCACCCTACTCTTAGGGGCTGGAAAAACAAAGTAATTTGATTGTGTGGTGATACTATGCACCGTGCCTCAAGCGGGCTGAGCAAGCCATAGAAAATGCTGGTTACTAAGGTGCTCCACTAATCACGGCGAGCCTTGGCGCAGTTTTTTTTCCCACGCCAGCGATGTTTTGACGATGAATTCCAGATCGTCGTAACGCGGTTGCCAGCCGAGTGTTGCGCGGATGCGGTCGGCTTTGGCGACGAGCATCGGCGGGTCGCCGGCGCGGCGGGGCTGTTCGTGGATAGTGAGGGGGACGCCGTTGACGCGCTGCACGGTGTCGAGGACTTCGCGCACGCTGTAGCCGTGTCCGTAGCCGCAGTTGAGGGTGGTGGAGGCGCCGCCGTTGCGCAGGTAGTCGAGGGCCTTGAGATGGGCGTCGGCGAGATCTTCAACGTGGATATAATCGCGCACCCCGGTACCGTCGGGTGTGGGGTAGTCGGTGCCGAAGATGGAGACGGATTGCCGTTTGCCCACAGCGGCTTCGCAGGCGACCTTGATGAGCAGGGTGGCGTCGCGGGTGGATTGGCCGATGCGTCCGCCGGGGTCGGAGCCGGCGACGTTGAAGTAGCGTAGCACGACGTGGCGCAGATCGGTGGCGGCGCTCAGGTCGCGCAGCATCCATTCGCTCATTAGCTTCGAGGTGCCATAGGCGTTGATGGGTGCGTTGGGACTATCCTCGCTCGCCAGTGCGGTGTCCGGGATGCCGTAGACGGCGGCGGTGGAGGAGAAGATGAAGTGTTTGACGCCACCTTCCGCGCAGCATTGCAGCAGATTGCGGGTGCTGCATGTGTTGTTGCCGTAGTATTTCAGCGGGTTGGATACCGATTCGGGGACGACGGTATGAGCGGCGAAGTGCAGTACGGCATCGATATCGTGCTCGCGCAGTATGCGGGCGGTCAGATCGCGGTCGCCGGTGTCGCCGACAATCAATTCGCCGTGGAGGACGGCTTCGGCAAAGCCGCTGTAGAGGTTGTCAAGAACGACGACGCGCTCGCCGCGTTCACCAAGCTGGCGCGCGACATGGCTGCCGATGTAACCGGCGCCGCCGGTGACGAGGATACCTTTTTTTTTCATTGATGATGATCCTTTCTGGTGTTGTGTTTTTTGAGGAGCAGCTTTTCAGCGGCTTTTGTCTTCTTCCCCATTTTCTTCTTCGTCTCCCCCCTCTTCTTCTTCAAGAGATTCACGGGGAAGGCCGGTGGCGCCTTTGCTCTCCAGCGCACGCAGACGTGCGTCCATGGCATGCAGCTTGCCCAGCACCGCTGCGTTGACGGTGCCATCAGGGTAGGCGCCATCAGGTTGGAGTTCACCGGCGGGCAGGCCGGTGAGTATTTGCAGCGCTTCATCCACGGTGTAAACGGCGTAGACGTGAAACCGTCCGGCGGCGACTGCTTCGGTTACTTCTTCATTGAGCATTAGATGTTGGGCGTTGCGGCGGGGGATGATTACGCCTTGGGTGCCGGTCATGCCCAAGGCTTTGCAGGTGGCGTAGAAACCCTCGATCTTTTCATTGACGCCGCCGATGGCCTGTAATTCGCCGCGCTGGTTGATGGAGCCGGTGATGGCGAGGTCCTGACGCAAGGGGAGGCCGGCGATGGCGGACAGTAGAACGGTGAGTTCCGCGGCCGACGCGCTGTCTCCTTCCACCTCGCTGTAGCTCTGCTCGAAGCCGATGCTGGCCGACAGCGACAGCGGGATGTCGCCGGCATAGCGTCCGCCGAGGAAACCGGAGAGGATGAGTACACCCTTGCTGTGGGTTTTGCCGCTCAGTTTGGCTTCGCGTTCGATGTTCACGATCCCAGTCCCACCGAGGAAGACCCGGGCGGTGATGCGTGAGGGGCGGCCGAAGGAGAAGCCGCCGAGGTCGTACACCGACAGGCCGTTGATCTGGCCGGTCACCGCGCCGTTCACATCCACCATCAGGGTTCCCTCAGCGATGAGATCCTGAATGCGCTCTTCCAGGAGGTTGGCGCGGTGTATCCATTCCTTGATAGCTCGCTGCACGTGAGACCGCGATACCAGCGATTTGCCTTCGCGCGCCGCCCAGAAGCTGGATTCGTGGAGCAGGTCTGACAGGTCGCCGAAACGCAGAGAAAGCTTCTTCTGGTGATCCACCCAGCGTGCTGCCTGTTCCAGCACCGCCGCGACGGCGCTGCGGTCGAAGTGCAGTAGTCCTTTGTCTTTGCACAGCCGGGCGATGAAGAAACTGTACTGGAGCGGGGACTGGTCGCGGAGATTCTGCTGCACGTCGAAGTCAGCCTTGACCTTGAAAATTCTCGGGAAGTCTTCCTCGTATTCCTGCAGCAGATAAAACAGGTAGGGGCTGCCCACCAGGATGATGCGCAGGGTGATGGGGATCGGTTCGGGCTTGATGCCGGAGGCGGCGGCGAAGCCGTAGGTCTCCGCGATGTCCTCGATCTTCAGTTCCCGCTTCATGATGATGCGTTTCAACGCGTTCCAGGCAAAGGGGTTTTGCAGCACGTCGAGGGCATTGACGAGCAGGTAGCCACCGTTGGCCTGGAGTATGGACCCGGCCTTGATGAGGGTGAAATCGGTGTACAGCAACCCAAGGTGCGCCTTCTTCTCGATGCGGCCTATCAGGTTATTGTAGGTAGGATTGGTCTCTTCAACGAAGGGTGCGCCGCGCGTCGCGCTGTTGTCGACGACGACATTCACGGCATAGCGGATCATGGCGCGTCGTGCCGGTTCCAGATCTAGACCCGGTATCGGAATGGGCGCGGCGGACTCATGTTGCTCGGTCAGGAAATCCTGGACGTTTTCCAGTACATCCTGTTGTACTGCATGCAGATAATCCACCACCTTGGGAAAGGGCTGGTATTTCGTTCTCAGGCTGTCGAACAGGTGCTCGGAAGTGTACAGCGCGACTTGCAGGTTGAGTTGGGCGATCTTTTCAGCCATCTCCATCCCCAAGGCCCGAAGCTGCTCCAGAAAATTGGCGACCTCTTCGCGCACCGCCTTTTCTTTCAGCTTGATTTCTTCCTGCACGTTTTCGGGCAGGGCCTCGAACTGCTCGGGATTGATCGGCTCGCCTTTGTGCAGCGGGACGAGGATGATGCCTACGCGGGTACCCTTGACGAGAAAGCCGTGCTCCTTGGCCTGTGCGTCGAGTTTTTCGCTGAGCGCGTCCCGCGCCTTGGAGAACTCCTCTTCGATATGCTCACGTTGTTCCTCGTAATCCTTGCTCTGGAAGACCTTGGGGAACTCCTCTTTCAGAGAGGCGATGAGGTGTTCCATGTCCCGTTGAAATTCCCGTCCCTTGCCGGGCAGCAGGCTCAAGGCCCGCGGATGGTCAGGATCGCGGAAGTTGTGGACATAGCACCAGTCCTCGGGGGTGGGGCGTTTCTCCGCGACTTGCCGGATCATGGACTTGATGATGGTGCTCTTGCCCGTGCCGGGAATGCCACAGACAAAAATATTGTAGCCGTGATCCTGGATGTGCAGACCGAAATCCATGGCGCGCACCGCGCGTTCCTGGCCGATGACGCTTTCCTCGTAGGGCAATTCCGCCGTGGTTTCGAAGGGGAGTTGAGCGGGATCGAAGCGGGCACGGACTTCTCTGGCGGAGAGGCGCCATTGTTCGGAAGTGGGGGTCGGCATGGATTCTGGTTGTTGTGTGGATCCTGACATGCTGGGCAGTATACACCTTAATCCTTGTCATGTTTATGACGCTGGAAAGCGGATTTCGGGTATACTTTCTCCCTTTTCCGTCTTGCCGGGGTTTGTTACATGTCCGATGTCAAAAAAGTGGTGCTCGCCTATTCCGGCGGGCTGGATACCTCCGTCATCCTCAAATGGTTGCAGGATACCTACGGCTGCGAGGTGGTGACGTTCACCGCCGATATTGGTCAGGGCGAGGAACTGGAACCGGCGCGCGCCAAAGCCAAGACGCTGGGCGTGAAGGAGATCTATATCGACGATCTGCGCGAGGAGTTCGCGCGCGATTTCGTCTTTCCGATGTTCCGCGCCAATGCTATCTACGAAGGCGAATACCTGCTCGGCACCTCCATAGCCCGGCCGTTGATCGCCAAGCGCCAGATCGAGATCGCCAATGAGACCGGCGCCGATGCCGTTGCCCACGGCGCCACCGGCAAGGGCAACGACCAAGTGCGCTTTGAGCTTGGTTACTACGCGCTCAAGCCCGAAGTGCGGGTCATCGCGCCGTGGCGCGAGTGGGACCTCACTTCACGCGAAAAGTTGCTCGCCTATGCCGAAAAGCACGGCATTCCGGTGGAAATGAAACGCGGCAAGAAATCACCCTACTCGATGGATGCCAACCTGCTACATATCTCCTACGAAGGCGGCATTCTGGAGAACCCTTGGGCGGAGGCGGAAGAAGACATGTGGCGCTGGTCGGTGGCCCCTGAAAAGGCGCCGGACAAGCCTGCCTATGTCGAGCTGAGCTATGCTAAGGGCGATATCGTTGCCGTTGACGGTGAGGCCATGAGCCCGGCCATGGTGCTGGCCACGCTGAATCGCCTGGGTAACGAAAACGGCATAGGCCGGCTCGATATCGTCGAAAACCGCTACGTCGGCATGAAGTCGCGCGGCTGTTACGAAACTCCCGGCGGCACCATCATGCTCAAGGCTCACCGCGCCATCGAATCCATCACGCTCGACCGCGAGGTGGCGCACCTCAAGGACGATCTGATGCCCCGATACGCCACGCTGATTTACACCGGTTACTGGTGGAGCCCGGAGCGCAGGATGTTGCAGCAAATGATCGACGCCTCGCAGGCCAGCGTCAACGGTGTGGTGCGGGTCAAACTCTACAAGGGCAGCGTCAGTGTGGTGGGGCGCAAGTCCGACAGCGATTCGCTGTTTGATCCCGCCATCGCCACTTTCGAGGAAGACGCGGGGGCCTATAATCAGGCCGATGCGGCCGGGTTTATCAAACTGAATGCGCTGCGCATGCGGATCGCGGCACGATTGAGGAAAGGAAAGTCATGAATTTCAAGAACGTCGAAGTCAAAAAGAAGGCCAATATCTATCACGGCGGCAAGGTGACCAGCCGGTCCATCATCACTCCCGAAGGCGAGATGAAGACCCTGGGCGTGATGCTGCCCGGCACCTACCGTTTCAGCACCCAGGCCCCGGAAGTGATGGAAGTTACCCAGGGCCGCTGCCGGGTCAAGCTGGCCGACGACCAGGCCTGGACGGATTACGAAGCCGGCCAAAGCTTCGAAGTGCCGGCCAACTCGCATTTCGAGATCGAGGTGGATGAATTGCTGGATTATGTTTGCCATTTTGGGGCGGAGTAACAAAGCCGCCACGCAAACAGGAGCTCAATCGAACGAATAATGCTTCTTCACCGCGCGGCGGATTTCCCAGCTGCACGACATGCCGGCGGGGAAGGTGACTAGATCACCTTTGCCCATGGCCACCGGTTCACCGCCGGCGGGGATGACAATGACCTCACCCTCCAGGAAATAGCAGGTTTCTTTGCAATCATACGTCCAGGGAAACGTCGACGCCTCTTTGGTCCAGATCGGCCAGTACCGCACTTCCAGCGCTTCCAGCCGCGCCTGGGGCGGGTTGCGTTCGAGCTCTATTTTCATGGTTCTCCCTCGAAGAGTTTTTGCTTGAGGCGGAACAGGGCCGAGATGTCTTCGTCGCCGTAGCCGGTTTCCATCAGGCGTTGATAATGGATCAGGGTCATTTCGATAACAGGTAGTCGGGCGCCCAAATCACTCGCCATTTGTTTGCAGATGGACAGATCCTTGTGATGCAGCGCCAGCCTGAAACCGGGAGTGAAATTATCGCGTACCATGGTCGGCCCGCGGTGACTGAGAAACCAGTTGCCCGCCGCGCCGCCACCCACGGCTTCGATCACCTTGTCCAAAGAGAGTCCCGCCGCTTTGGCGAAAGCAAGCGCCTCGGTGACCGCCTGGTTGACGCCGGCAGCCATGATTTGATTGGTCGCCTTGGTCATCTGCCCGCTGCCTGCCGGTCCCATGTGGACGATGCGTTGGACGATGGCTTCCAGCGTCGGGCGTACCCGCTCCAGTACAACGGCATCGCCGCCCACCATCATCGTTAACTTGGCGCTCTTCGCCCCCTCGACCCCGCCGGTGACGGGCGCATCGAGAAAATGTACCCCTTTCCGCGCAAGTTGCTGTGCCACCTGTCGCGCGGTTTGCGCGCTCACAGTGGAGGTGTCAACCACCACGCTGCCGGGCGCAAGGCCGGACAACAGCGCGTCTATAACCTCCAGCAGATCCTGGTCGGCGGACACGCTGATCAGAATAAGCTCGCATTGCGTCGCCAGTTCGACCGGGGTGGAAGCGATGGCGGCGCCCGTTTGCCTGGCGAAGGCTTCGGCCTTGGCGCGCGTGCGGTTCCATGCCGCCGCGAGATATCCCGCCTGGTGCAGATTGGCGGCAATAGGCATGCCCATCGCGCCCAGCCCGATTACGCCGGTTCTCATATGGGTGCCTGGTTCTCGATTCACTATTTTTTCCGGGAGTGCTATTGTTTGTCGCGATCATTGTACTCAAAGGAGTATCCGGCAGTGAATATCAGACGGCTGGCGTTACCCGGTGTGTTTCTGCTCGCCGTGATTAGTTGTACGGGGCAAGAACAGCCCGGCGCATCCGCCAAGCTGCAACAGGCGGGCAGCTTCTTCCTGTCGATGGACACCGATCCCCGCCCGCCGGAGGTGGGCGGCAGCGCCGGCGTAACGGTAACGGTACGCCAGAACAATCAGCCGGCGGCTGACTGCCACGTCAAGTTTCGCCAGTACATGCCGGGCATGGAAATGAGCAGCGACAAGATCTGGTTCGATATGGCGCAAAAGGGCGCGACGGGTGTCTATCAGGCGCGTAGCGGCGAGTTCTCGATGGGGGGTGATTGGGTGCTCGAGGTCGCGCTCGATTGCGGCGGGAAGACGCAGACCGCCAATTTCAATTATCACTTGGAATGGCCGCAGTAAGCCCGTTTGCGTTATGTGGGAAATAGGGTTCGCGCCGTGGTGTGGATTGACGCGGGAAGGACGGCTTGATATAAGGAACAATCAACTCCTATGCCTGGTTGAAGGGTATAAGTTGCTTGAACCTAAAAACGGTAGTTGGAGCCAACCGCCGTTTTTAGGTTGAATGGTGAGGGGTCATAAACATAAGGGTTAACGCTATGGCAATAATCAACAAAGTGGGTGGGTTGGCGGTATTTTTTTCTTTGGCGTTTTTTGCTCAGGGGGCACTGGCTGCGGGCGTGCCCATCGGTGATCCCGTGGCGGGTAAGGACAAAGCCGCGCTGTGCGAAGGCTGCCACGGCGGCATGGGTAATAGCGAGAGTTCGGATTTCCCCCGCCTGGCTGGTCAATATGCTGGCTATATCGTCAAACAAGTCAAGGACTTCCAAAGCACCCTGCGTGCCAATAACGAGACTATGGCGGGTATAGCGGCGGGCGTGACCGACATGCAGGATCTCAAGGACATCGCCAGCTACTTCTCGCAACAGAAAATGGCGAAAGAGCCGTTGACGAAGGTGGATTCAAAAAAAGCCAGCAGGGGTGAAGATATTTTCCTGAAGGGCAAGCCTGAAAAAGATCTCTATGCCTGTGTGAACTGCCATGGTGAGCGCGGCAAGGGCAAGGCCCCCAACGTTCCCACCTTCCCCGTCATCGGCGGCCAGCACCGTGACTATCTCGTCAAAAATCTGAAGGACTTCCAGAGCGGCGCGCGCGTCAACGACCCCGCGATGATGATGGGCGATATCGCCAAAAAGATGAGCGCGGAAGACATCGAGGCGGTGGCGGAGTATTTGTCGTCGCAGTTGCCGTAACAGCAACGGATGCCGGTGAATAAAAAGGCGGGCTTGGTCCCGCCTTTTTATTTTGGCGTGTGTGCCGGGTATGGTTGGGGATTTGCCGGGGGTTGAAGTGACAAGCACGGCGCCGGCGGGCGCCAGGTCTTTATTGGCAGGACACCTCTTCCCATGAGCCGCCGCAGAAAACGGAAAATAAGCGCGTCAAATTCAGGCGGCTTCGAGTACCCGCATTTCGATATGAAGACCGGCCGCCGTCGCCATGTTCACCAGTGCATCAAGGCCGAAGAGGTTGATCTTCCCGCGCATCAGGTCAGAGACACGCGGCTGGGTCACGCCGAAGAGCTTGGCTGCCTGCGCCTGGCTCATGCCGGTGCGGGTGAGATGGTTCTTCAGTGCGGTCATCAGGACAGAGCGCAGCTTCATGTTTTCCGCTTCTTCGGGGGTGTCCTCAATGGCGTCCCACACGCTGGTAAATCGTTGGTTACTCATTGGTCTAACTCCTTCAATAAATCGCGATAACACTTCGCGGCCAAGTTCAAATCGGCCTTGCTGGTCTTCTCTGTCTTCTTCTGGAAGCAGTGAAGCACATAGATGGCATCGGTGAGCTTGGCAACGTAGATGACTCGGAACGCCCCGGCAGCATCCCGAATCCGAATCTCCTTCACACCTTGGCCCACGGTGCTCATGGGCTTCCAGTCATCCGGAAGCCTGGCCGTTCTGCACCTGGTGAAGCTGATGGCCCGCTTCGCGCCTGGCCGCAAGCGGGAAAGCACGAAGGTCATCAAGAGAAGTACCCCGAAACTCGACAGGCCTGGGATCGGTCATGCGGGGGACTATACATAATTTTGTATATTCTGTCAAATTACCTCGAACGAATAAGGTTAGATCGTGATGGCGAAATGAGCCACAACCTGAACCGCCGACTGGCAGTCGCGTAACCTCTTCGAGGTGCTTGCGCCAGTCTGCCGAGATGTGATAGAAAAACCTAGCTGGAAAGTCGGGATTATCCGGCTGCGGGCGTGCACATTTATCTATCAGGGGAGGGTGTTGTGATGCCGGTCAAGGGTAGGATCATGGCGTTAGTTATGCTGTGTGGGACGTATGCGGGCTTTGTGATTGCTGTGGAGCCGGCAAGTGTGGTGAGTCCACCCCAGGATGTCGAATTCGTCATCACGGCAAACCAGGCGGGCCATAATGTTTCGGCATACAAGGTCAACCCGGTGACGGGTGCCCTGCAACAGGCGCCGGGTTCGCCTTATCCGGCGGGTAAATTTCCGATCTCGGTGACCGTCGATCCGGCGGCGCATTTTGCCTATGTGGTGAACCAGGGCTCCAACAGCATCTCTGTTTACAGAATTGATCCATCGAACGCCGCGTTGACCCCCGTGAAAGGGTCGCCCTTCAAGGTGGCGTTGCATCCGCTGGCGGCGACCATCGATCCGGCCGGGAAATTTCTCTATGTCACGGCGCGCGAGTCCAGTAGTGTCGCCCCGTTCAGGATCAACTCCAGGACCGGCGCTCTGACGCCCGTAGGGAGGGCGGCGGTAACTCAGGGTAACCCGCTGTCGGTATCGATCGATCCCAAGGGCCGGTTTGCCTATGTGA
>SBBG01000046.1 GCA_005240065.1 Gammaproteobacteria bacterium
AGTTTGGGATGCGGGCATCTATGTCACGGCGCGGCAATTGTTACGACAATGCACCGATGGAGAGCTTCTGGGGCAGCCTGAAAAATGAGTTGCTGCACCATCGGCGTTACGCCACCCGTGCTGAAGCGGAGGCTTCGGTCAGGAAGTACATCGAGATTTTCTATAACCGCCAACGGCGCCACTCGCGCCTTGGTTATGTTGCCCCGGCTGTGTTTGCGGATAATTTCATTACGCAGCAAACCGGTGCTTGAAGTGGGTGTGTCCGTTATTGACAGTACACCTCAGTAATACCCTGATAACGGTTATGATGACACGCAACTTACACTATGCTGCATCAATGAGCACCGACTCCGCGCATGCCGGTATATACTCGGCTTCCAGCCCCCGTAACATATTGCTAAATAATCTGGGATTAGCCTGAGCCAAATGTTTCTCTATATCAGCTATAACACCGAGGTAGGGAGTCACTGGCCCATAATAATCAACCTCAGGTCCAATCTGGGTAAACTTCAATGAACATCGGGATAATAAACGTTCTAAAGGTCTACCCATTGCGGCTAACCAATACTCGATTCCTGATCGCTTGCTTTGTTGATACATCAAGCGATAAAGCTCAAAGATCAAATTTGCATCAAAGGAATTTCCTGGGTCTTGGGAAGATTTTCGCCTATCCTGCTGGGTATCGTAACGACTGATGTCGCGCCTATACTTTTTGCTCATTGCCAAACGTGAAATTTCAGCCAGTTTATTTCGAGGAATACCAGCGAGCTTTTCTGGAGTTACGATGCAATGTTCGTCAAGGGGGAACGTGTCACACTCCGGCAGTACAAGCCGCATAGTAGCCACCACATCCCCTCCAACACCCCGTGCAACTACAAAATGACAGGAATGTTCATCATAATTGTCATGCTCAATACCATCGGGGTAATCATCAGGATTGAGAAAATGGGCTTCGTGACAATAAACTTGATAGCGTAACGCTTGCGCAGCGTGCAACATTGCGTTATTTGGCGTGCCGGGCAATGCCTTTAAATTTGTATCTTGCAAATTCATGCCCGGCATGAATGCAAAATACGTGCCAAATTATTTTATACATTAGAATCAATGATATATAAAATAAATGGTTACTTTAATGTCGCATTTTTGAGACACCCTAAAAGATATTTGTGCACTCTGCTTTTAAAATCTAGTTATTCCATTGATCATAAAAGAATTCATTATGTCTCAAAATGACGACATAACCAATCTTGATTCCAGAAAATTTTTTGAAGAATATCAACTGATGGCGGGTTTTACCCAATAGTCGCACATTATTTACTCCAAGTCCGGCGTTGCGAACCACTTAAAACGATCAGGGTCGGTACTAGCCACGAATACTTCAAGATCCGCAATACACGCAATATAAGGCGTAACCGGGCCATAGTAATCTACTTCAGGACCAATGGGGTGAAACTCAAAACCACAACGAAGTAACAAGCGCGCCAAAGACTTCTCCATGGCAGCATACCAATGGGTGATACCCTCAAGTTTACTTTTTTGATACATGCTGCGATAAAGACCCAGCACAATTTCAGGGTCATGGCGCTTGCGCCGCTCTTCGGCAAGATCAACGATTGTCACTCCAGAGGGATCTATTCCCAGTCCACCATACTCATTATCAGTCTTGCGCCGCCTATAATCTTTGCTGACAATAAGACGCGATATTTCGGCGGTACTTTGCAGGGGAAGTGATTTTAGAGAATCAGATAAATCATCAAATAATGTACAATAACGCTGAACAGGAAGTTTCAATGACTCCATATACCGAACCAAACGTACTGTCCCGGCTATTTCTCCAGCCCGATCAAACGCCGCAAAGTGATGCGAGTATGGATCGAATTCATCACTCTCTTCACCATTAGGATAATTTTGTGCTGGTAAAAATCTTCGTTCCTGGCAATAAACCCGGTAACGTAACGCAAGCGCACGCCGCCTATCTTCGGGATCATTGTCTATGCAGCGACAACGAAAGTTTGTCTTGCGCGGGCTATCCTGTGAAGATAGCGTTTCCTGATCTGGTACATCAGGAGAAATACGGGTGGAATGCATAACAAACCTCCATCACTGCGTGAATCGTTAATGCCTGAAAAACTATTAGCACTTATGATCGCTACGATACACCCAATAACCGTAAAAAACGGAGGCATGGTTCACACATACACCGTGGATAGCGTCAAATTTTCGAGATCAACCCCTGGCTGAGCCCTAAGCCTGCCGGGATATAGACCGATAACATGAAGTGAGGCCGCCCCAAAATAGCGGTACACTTTACGAAAAACATTGCAGAGGATCAGATTTCTGAAGCTATTTACCAACCGTATTCGTCAGGCAACTATTGCTCTGATGACCAGGATGCCGCAGAAAGGCTTACAATCGATAAGTGAACAACGTGTGCTCGCGTCTTTTCAACGCGCAGCCTTGCATATACCAGCTTACCAGGTCCTACTCAAAGAACACGGCACCGCTCCGTCACAAATTCGTTCAATCGCCGATTTTTTTGCGCATTGCCCCATACTAAAAAAAGACAATACTTTTGCGCGGTTTCCTTTGGATCAACTGTGCATGCCCGGCACCCTGCACCACTTGGCCAGCATTGTCACCAGTTCTGGCCAAGGTGGTCGATTCGCATTTGGGTTTAATGACCGGCGACAGACTAAACGGATTGTTGACCTTATTGATCTTGGATTAGAGTACGCCTTCCAGGTCAACCACAAACGAACCCTGTTAATCAACTGCCTGCCAATGGGAGTGGGTTTTTCATCCAATACCGTTACCATTGCGGAAACCAGTGTGCGCGAGGACATGGTCGTAGCGGTAGCTACCCAGCTGGGCCCTAATTATGAGCAAATCATTCTGCTGGGAGACCCGCTGTTTTTGAAGCGCCTTACGGAGTTTGCAGAAGAAAAGAAGATTAATTGGTCGTCTTTGCGGATTCATGTGGTGATTGGCGAAGAGCCCTTCGCTGAGTCCTATAGAAACTACCTGGCCCAGCACTTTGGTATCAATCCTGACGATCCGACTCACGGCATGATCGGATCGTCCATGGGGGTGGGGGAACTGGGAATGAATCTGTGTTACGAAACACGGCAGACCATTTCGTTACGCCGCCTTGCCTACCGTGACCCCGACTTCCGCCACGCACTTTTTGGCAAACAGGTATCGTCGGATCAGCTTCCCATGTTATTTGCATACAACCCGTTACGCACTTACATGGAAGTCCTACCTACGGGTAAAGACACTGATTATGGCGCGCTTACCATTTCCATGATTGAACCGGATATCCCGGTGCCCTTGCTCCGTTACCAACCCGGCGATATGGCGCGCCTTATCACTACCGACGATGTGGCCAGAGCCTGTAACCAAATAAATCATCCTGGTGTTGGCAAATTACCCCTGCCACTGATCGCCGTTCAAGGGCGTAGCACCGACCGGCTGCCCGATGGCACCCATCTCAACCAGTACAAAGAAATTCTGTATCAGAACGTACAGATCGTCCGCTTACTGACAGGGGTGTTTCGTCTTGAGCCAATTGCGGAAGGCATGTCGATGCACCTGCAGTTAAGGCGCGGCATAGCCGCCACCCCCGAACTCAATAATCAAATTGAACAAGCCTTCTCCGCAATAACGGGTTCAGCACCGCGTATTATCCTGTGGGAGTACTCGCTGTTTCCGTACGGAATGACCCTGGATTATGAGCGCAAATTTGTATACTACGATACCCGTAGCGGTTGAGCGCACGTCTGATTAATGTGAAATCTTGAGTATGATAACGCCAGTGATAATAAGAAGTACACCGAGGTACCGGCCTAAGCTGGTGGCATCGCCAAAGAACCATATTCCAACAAGAAATGTTCCTGCTGCTCCGATGCCAGTCCAGATCGCATAGGCTGTTCCAATTGGAATCTCTCTCTGGGCCAACAAAAGCAGGCCACCACTGGTGGTCATGCAAATTATGGCGATGGCGATCCCCATAATCCGTTGCCCCGGTTCCTGCGAAAGTTTCAGGCCGATAGGCCAGCCGATTTCGAGAAGCCCCGCCAACAAAAGATAAAGCCAACTCACGATCCGTTCATCTTTAACGCTTGCTGCGATTGATAGGGAACGGATGTTGGCTCCATCTGTGACAACGGTATAGGTCCCTTAAGTTGCCGAAGTAACGCGGGTAACATCGACCCCGCATACTGCAACCCGGACTGCGGAAAGAACGCAGGGAGTCTTTGCCAGCCGATTTGCGGTTGCCAGTGATGCACGCCATGCAGGTTGAAGTGAAGCAACAGCGCGGAGAGAGGTCTCGGTAACCAGAGATTTCTGCCCGAAGAAATGTTATTCAGTGGTGTATCGTAATGATATACGTAATCTGCGAACGATATAAAGAACGCTCGGGCTCCGAGCGCCAACATTAATATCCACGCCTGCTCACCATAAGTCCAGAGGGCAGAACTGAATACGGACAGGATCAGCACCGAATCCATGCGCAGACTGCCCAATGTCTGGGGCTTGATAAGGTTAGCCGCCATCACAGGTAACAAGCTCTTGCTACCAGCGGGGTTGCCGGCAATCGCGAGGATCGCGCGGCGCGGCAACAGGAACAGAAACGCGCTGGCGAACTCCAATAAATACAGTCCACCGAACAATTGCCAGTAGTATGCAAGCGCTGCCCGCCAGCGTCCGCTGCTGGCATCATCATAGACCTCAATTCTCTCCCGCTCCGTGCGGTTGAAGCCATGGTGCAACAAATGCCCCAACCGCAGCAGGTGAAATGGCGCCCCAAACAATATGGCGAGCGTTCGTCCCGCTACCACATTGGCCCGGGCAGAAGGGCTAAAGGATCCATGAAACGTATCATGAACGAGAGCCCAATAGGTATTATTTAACAGGGCGATTGGAATCAGGGTGTAACCCCAGCGCAGATCCATAGGCAGGAGCCACACAGGGAGTACCCAGAACTGATAAACGCCCACCAGAAAGAAACCAGCGGCAAGAATCCAGTTAAGCCACATCTATTTCTCCTTATTGGCGATGACCACAACTGCCATTTGCACGTCGCCAACACCGGCAGCACTGCTGGCAGTGATAACAGTTACCCTACACTGGGTACGCTTAAAAAACAACGGCACAGTTCACGGTTGAAAAGACAATATATGTTACATCAGAGGTTCCTTAAGGAAGTTCTGAATAATTTCATACTGGAGTTCTCATAGTACGAAAATCAAAAATGTGATTTTTTTCTTTTCTTTAATTTTTAAATCACTTGGGGTTATTTAAAAATGCCAGCGCCTCCGTGTGCCGCGGAACCTCTGAATTGATCAGAGGCTCCTTAAGAGGATCAACTTGTAAAGTTTTTACTATTGTAGCCAGGCAGCCATCATTTTGATAACCGGAATATCACAACCTAGCTATCGACCGTTGTGCGAGGATATTTAGGGAAACTCTGAATAATTCCATCCTGGAATTATCAGAGCACGAA
>SBBG01000243.1 GCA_005240065.1 Gammaproteobacteria bacterium
CACACCCACGACGCGGCATAGCCGATCGCATCGCCCTTTCTGAAGCGGTTGACCGAGATCAGCCTGGAATTCAGCGTCATCACCGGCTTGAGATTCTCGTCCGCCGCCACGCCATCGACGAAAGGAGATACCCCGTACAGCATGATACCTGGCCGCACCCACTGCGCATGCGTCTGCGGCCAAGCGAGGATCGCCGCGGAATTGGCGATGCCGCGCTCGCCTTCGATGCCGCTGATCGCGGTATCGAAGCATTCCAGTTGCGCCAGTGTCTGCGGGCTATGGCGGTCATCGGCACTGGCAAGATGCGTCATCAACCGGATCGGATCGGCCGCCCACGGACAAGACTTGAGACGCCGCCAGGCGTCACGCGCCTTGTCCGGCGCAAAACCCAGGCGGTGCATGCCCGAATCAATCTTGAGCCAGACAGGGATCGAAGAAGACAGAGGATGGGTTTCAAGAATATCGAGCTGCACGGCATGATGGATCACCACACTCAGCCGGTAATACTCCACCGCCGCCAGCTCTGCGGCCTCGAAAAAACCTTCCAGCAACGTGACAGGCGTTTCGATACCCGCCTCGCGCAACGCGATCGCCTCATCGACACTCGCCACGCCAAAGGCATCAACACCGTCATCGCCGTGTGCCAACACCCGCGCCACGCGCGCCATGCCGTGACCGTAACCATTGGCCTTGATGATCGCCATCACACAAGCACCCCGCGCTGCCTCACGCACGCGCGCCAGGTTGTGGCGCAGAGCCGCGAGATCGATGCGTGCCTCAGCGGCCCGGGTCATGGATATCACTCGTCATGCGGTCAATCATAAATCATCGGGCGTAAACCCAGTTCAATGCGTTCGGCCAGCACTCGCAAGGCAAGAGCCTCGGCCTTGTCCATCGCTTCATCAGCAGTCGAACCATAAACAATGACACCGGCTAATTGAGGTACTTCCGCCAACCATCGGTCATCCTTCTCACGCTCGCACTCAATACTTATATCATGACAACCTCGCAAGACATCGGAACTGAGAGAACATCTTAGCATGCCTCCTGTTGAATCAATAATGCGGCGGCGGCCGTTCCTCTGATAACGGCGCGATGTTGGACTCGCCCTGCTCACGCACCCGCTGCTTCACCGCTTCGAGTTCGGCGCACAGGCGGTCGATCAATGTCCCTTGCTCGGCGATGATGTCGCTCAATTCCTGCATCGCCGCCTCCTGGTAAGTGAGGCGGGTTTCGATGTCGATGATGCGTTCTTCGTTCATAGAGATAACCGCCTTTTTACGCATCAACCGCGCCCATGCTTGTCGCGCAGTTTGGCGACACTGATATGCCTGCCCGCTTCCACATCTTCCCAACCACTCGCCGCCTCATCCAGCAGCATGAGATGGATGTGTTCGCGCTCGAGCTGGTGGTAATAGATGATCTTTTCCTCCCCGGCGCTGGCTTCCTCCCCCAGATCCGTCAAGCGGGCGCGAACCTGGCTGAAGGGGCTGATGTCTTTGGCGCTGATTGGCATAACCCATCCTCTCAAAACGTTGATGTATTTGTTCGCCGGGTTAATAACATTTGGATGGGCGCTGTCAACCGGAACCCGCCCCACCCCGCAATTTCGCAAACGCCGCGGCCATGGCGTTTTCCATCGGCGGCTTGGATTCCTGTTTCGGCTTCGGCTTGCGCGCAACATCCGTCTTTGCCGCCGGCACGGCAACACCTGGCTGATCGTCCAGCCGCATGGTGAGCGCGATGCGGCGGCGTTTTTCGTCCACTTCCAGCACCTTGACCTTGACCACATCGCCCGCCTTCACCACGCTGTGCGGGTCTTTGACGAATTTGCCGGCGAGGGCGGAGATGTGTACCAGGCCATCCTGATGCACGCCGATATCGACGAAGGCGCCGAAGTTGGTGACGTTGGTCACCACGCCTTCCAGCATCATGCCTGGTTGCAGGTCTTTCAGATCTTCCACGCCTTCGCGGAAAGCGGCGGTCTTGAATTCCGGGCGCGGATCGCGGCCCGGTTTTTCCAGTTCGGCGAGAATGTCCTTCACCGTCGGCAGGCCGAAACGTTCGTCGGTGAATTCCTTGGGCGAGAGTCCCTTCAACAGCGCGCCGTTGCCGACGAGGTTACGGATGTCCACTCCCAGTTTTTCGAGGATGCGCCGCACCACCGGATAGCTTTCCGGGTGAACAGCGGAGGCATCGAGCGGGTTGTCGCCGCGCATGACGCGCAGAAACCCCGCCGCCTGCTCGAAAGTCTTCTCGCCCAGGCGCGGCACGTCCTTGAGCGCGGCGCGATCCTTGAAGGGGCCGTTGCGATCGCGGAACTCGACAATGTTGCGCGCCAGCGTCTGGTTCAGGCCCGAGATACGCGCCAGCAGGGGGATAGAGGCGGTGTTCACGTCCACGCCGACGGCGTTGACGCAGTCCTCGACCACCGCATCCAGGGTGCGGGCGAGCTCGGTCTGGCTGACATCGTGCTGATACTGGCCGACACCGATCGCCTTAGGGTCGATCTTCACCAGCTCGGCCAGCGGGTCCTGCAAACGCCGGGCGATGGACACCGCGCCGCGCAGGCTGACATCCAGCGCGGGAAATTCCTGGGCGGCGAATTCCGACGCCGAATACACCGAAGCCCCGGCTTCCGACACCACCAGTTTTTGTAACGCCAGCTCCGGGTGGCGTTTGAACAGGTCGACGGCCAGCTTGTCGGTCTCGCGTGAGGCGGTGCCGTTGCCGATACTGACCAGCTCCGCTTTGTGTTTGCGCGCCAGCTCGGCAAGCACATGGATCGACGCGTCCCAGCGGTTGTGCGGGGCATGGGGATAGATGGTAGCGGTGTCGAGCAGTTTGCCGGTGGCGTCCACCACTGCGACCTTCACACCGGTACGCAGACCGGGATCGAGACCGATCACCGTGCGCGGCCCGGCCGGGGCGGCGAGCAGCAGGTCATGCAGATTACGGGCGAATACCTTGATCGCCTCGGCCTCGGCCGCCTCACGCAACCGCGTCATCAGCTCCAGATCGAGATGCAGGAAAATCTTCACCCGCCATGCCCAGCGTATCGTCTCGCGCAGCCAGGCATCGGCGGGGCGGCCCTGATCGGCAATCCTTAAATGCGCGGCGATCATGCGCTCGCAGGCGTTGGGCTGTGAGCTTCTACCGATCTCGCCTTCCTCTTCCGGCAACACCAGCGCCAGTTGCAGTACATTCTCGTTGCGGCCACGAAACAACGCCAACGCGCGATGTGATGGTACCGCCTTGAGCGGCTCGCTGTAAGCGAAATAATCGCGGAATTTCGCGCCCTCTTCCTCCTTGCCTTCCGCGACACGCGAGGTGAGCCTGGCACTGTCCCACAGGTATTCGCGCAAGCGGCCCAGCAACTCGGCCTCCTCGGCGAACTGCTCCATCAGGATATGGCGCGCCCCTTCCAGCGCCGCCTTCACGTCTGCCACGCCTTGACCGGCATTGACATATTCCGCCGCCACCTGCTCGGGCACGAGCAGCGGATTCCCCAGCAACGCCTGCGCCAGCGGCTCCAGACCGGCTTCCCGCGCGATTTGCGCCTTGGTGCGGCGCTTCGGCTTGTAGGGCAGGTACAGGTCTTCCAGCCGCGTCTTGGTGTCGGCATCGAGGATGTCTTTCTCCAGTTCGGCGGTGAGCTTGCCCTGCTCGCCAATGCTCTTGAGGATCGCCGCGCGGCGCTCTTCCATCTCGCGCAGATAGCGCAGCCGGTCCTCGAGAAAACGCAGATGGGTATCGTCCAGGCCACCGGTGGCTTCCTTGCGGTAACGGGCGATGAACGGCACCGTCGCGCCTTCGTCCAACAGTTGCACAGCCGCAGCCACCTGCCGCTCCTGCACCGAAAGCTCGTTGGCGATGCGCCGGGTAATCGGGATGATCATGAGGGGGTAGCCTTCCTTTTTGGGTTTTCTGCAAAGAGGGTGATTTTAACCGAAGCCAAGCCCCAGAAATTACATACTTTACAAATTCGAATACATATTTAATAATGCATTCATCGTCAATCCAGGAAATCCCTCGCCATGAAAGCCGTCGTTGCCGAACGCGGGCAGGTCACCATCCCCAAATCTTTGCGCGAGAAACTGGGCATCCGCCCGGGCACTGTACTCGACTTCGAGGTTGAAAACGGCCGCCTGGTCGCCAGAAAAAAGGCGACCGATCCCGTTTCGGCGCTCATCGGTTGCCTGCCCCAAGGCAATACCGATGACCTGATCGCAGAATTACGAGGCGAGGCGTGATTACGGCGATAGACTCCAGCGTGCTGCTGGACATATTCAAGAACGACCCGAAATTCTGCCAGCGCTCCGCCGACGCCATGAGACAATCCATCGCCACAGGCTCGCTCGTCGCCTGCGAGATTGTGTGGGCGGAGGTATCCTCCGCTTTCGCCGATAAAAAGCAATTCGCGGACATCATGGAACAGCTCGGCATCGGCTTCAGCCCGATGACCCCATCATCCGCCATCGCGAGCGGAGCGGCGTGGCTGGACTACCGGAAAAACGGTGGCAACCGGGAGCGCATGATCCCGGATTTTCTCATCGGCGCACACGCCCTCAACCAGTGCGACAGACTGCTGACGCGAGACCGGGGATTTTACCGGAAATACTTTGCCAACCTGGCGGTACTCGATCCCACCGAAAAATAGAAATATCTCCCGATGCCGGAAGACCTGTTCAGCCGCCCGCCATTTCATCAGGGCGGGCGGCGGGATTCAGCGAGGAGGAAATGGCGATGCTGGAAAATTTCGACGTAACCCTGGCACCGGGCTGATTGTACAACCTACCCCCCCTTCCACCCTGACACAAATGACTGGCGCGCGTTTTCGTCCGTCGCCATCGTCAAACGCTGAGTACCCACTTGACAAAATCCCAACCTTGAATGAGAATGATTATCGTTAACAAAAATTCTGGTTTGCAAGGAATCCAAGAACCATGATCGAGAACAGACATCCCAACAGCGTCCCGCGCCGCGCTCTTGGCCCACCGGTCAAAACCGCCTCCAAGCGCGTCGGCAGCGGGGAGCTGATGCAAGGGACGCGCGAATTGATCATCGAGCACTCGGGCGCGGAGTATCGGTTACGCATCACCAGCAAGGGGAAATTGATTCTCACCAAATAACTTCAAGCGTTTGGTCAGCCAGCCATTCCTATGCACCCCTCTCCTGACATAGGGTAGCCAGCCAACCATTTACTACAGCGAGACCGTCCCTTCCGGCGGTCTCCACGGAGTAGGGTATGGCTGCTTACATGGATTCACGAATCATCCCCCGCATCGTCCGGGGCGCGGCGGTGTTTTTCAAAACTTCCGCATTCTGCATCGGTTTGTCTCTCGCGGATTACGGCGCTGCATCCGGCAAGGAATCCTTGCCCGCCAGAACCGGCTTTCTGGTGATCGCCCCGGACCGCGGCTTTCTCGGCAATCAGGAAACACGGGAGTTGTTCGCCGAATTCAAAAGCACCCATCCCGCCGTCCTCGCCTTCGCCGGGCGTGAATATGCCGGTACGGGCGGGGATTATTCAGGCTATCTGACACAGGCCATCGAGGAGCTCGGGCGCAACGGCATAAGCGATATCGTCGCCGTCCCCCTCTTTCTCTCGGCGGAGGACCCGTGGCTCAAAAAAGCCGCCGCCCGGCTCGCGGGCAAGGTCCGCTTTGCCCCATCCATGGCGCAAAGCCATCTCACCGCCCAGATCCTGCTGGATCGCACCGCCGCGTTGAGCCGTGATCCGGCGCAGGAACGCCTGGTGATCGTGGGATCGGGGGCGATCGACGAACCCGGCGAACTGGCCATGCGTGGCGAGCTGGAGCGACTGGGGAGTTATGTGACCAGGTACCTGCCCTTCAAGGAGGTGCGGGTGGGTATCTATTACGGCCGCGAGGCGGAAGCGGGATTGCAATCCAGGAAGAACCAGGCTGTGGACGATCTGGTGATGAGAACGGCCGCCAAAAAGGGCCGGACGCTCGTCATCCCCTTCTTCATCGGCGCCAAATACGACTCGCACATGTCCGCTGTCAACGGTCTGAAGGAAAAGTTCGCCGAACTCGACATCGCCTGGGACGGGCAAGAGATTCTCCCCCACCCAAACGCCCTGCTGTTCCTGAAAAAAACGGCAAACAACCACCTCCCGCCCACCCCGGACAAAGTTGGCATCGTTATCATGCCACATGGAGCGAACCAGCCTTATAACGACGCGGTGGAACAGGTTGTCGCGCCGCTGCGGTCACGTTACAGGATCGAGATGGCCTACGGCATGGCTGACCCGGTCACCATTTCGCGGGCGGTTTCGCGTCTGGAACAGCAGGGCGTCGGGCATATCGTCTTCGTCAGGATGTATGCGGTTTCGCCGCAGATGAAGGCGGCCAGCGACTATATTCTGGGATTGTCGGATGTTCCGCCCGGACAGGGACATGATCATGGCGATGCCCATGATCCGGCGGATGCCGCACCCCCCAGCCAGGTGAGGAGCGCGGCGGTCTTTTCCACCTTCGGCGGTTATGAAGAAGATCCCGCTATCGCCGGGATACTGTATGAACGGATCATGGAAGTGAGCAAAACGCCGCAGCAGGAAACGGTGATCGTGCTGGCCCATGGATCGGAGAGGGACGAGGATGACGAAAAGTGGCGCACGGTCATCAACGGCCATATCGAACGGCTGCGCACCAGACGCGAACAAGCCTCAGACCTTCCCCGGTTCCGCGGCATTCATGCCGCGACGATTCGCGAGGACTGGCCGGAAAAACGCGAACAAGCCATCGCCCGCCTCAAGGAAATGATCCGGCAGGGCAACCGCGATGGAGGACGGACCCTGTTGATCTCCCACCGGCTGTATGGCGGCGGCCCCTACCGCTCATTCCTGAAAGGAGAGGAGTTCACGATGAACGACAAGGGCTTCGCCCCGCATCCGGTGCTCACGCGCTGGCTGGAGCGGGGGATCGCAAATGCGATCCGGGACATGAAGGACATGAAACCTCAAACACACCGCATCAACGACAGCAAGGAGAAACATCATGAATAACCCGCGCAAATACACCACACCGGGCAAAGGCGATTGGTCCAGAAAAGATTTTCTGATATGGGGCCTCACGCTGACCGCCGCCCTGCTCGCCCTCCTCGCCTTGTGGACACCTCTCATGCTGGCCCCGCTGACGGAGATGGCCGGGGCGTTCATACGGCTCGCATCACCGCCGGCATAACCAATCGCGGGATCATGAAACAAGGCACACCCACCGTCGCTATGCGGGAAAGGACTACGAAACCCGCATAACGTGTTTTTTCACAGCCAGCCATCCGACGCCCTTGTCGGCTGCCAGCCAACCAACATTCGATTCCTGTCCTTGTCACAGGAAGGAGGTTTCATGGCTGATCTTCGCAACTGGTGTAACGGCGTATCCGTCGCACTGCTCGTCTTGGCCCCCGTCATCGCCCGGGGAGAAAAACCGGACCAAAAGATCACGGCACTGGAGATGGACGCCGTGACCGTCACCGCAACCAAAACGCCACGGGCGATCAGGGACACTCCCGCCAGCGTCACGGTCATCGACGACAAGGAAATGGAACGCCGCCTGACAGGCGATATCAAGGATCTGATCCGCTACGAACCGGGCATTTCCGTCGGGGCCAAACCGGACCGGCAAGGCAACACCAGCTTCAACATCCGCGGTATCGAGGGTAATCGCGTCCTGGTCTTGATCGACGGGGTGCGCGTGCCCGACGGCCCGGCGGCGGGACACTCGTTCAATCGCGACCTGGTCGATCTGGATGCGGTCAAATCCGTCGAAATCATCCGCGGCCCGGCCTCGTCGCTGTATGGCTCGGATGCGATAGGCGGTGTCGTATCCTACCTCACCAAGGATCCCGCGGACTACCTCGAACCGGGCGGCAGGCCATGGTTCGCCGCTGTCAAGGGCGCGTATTACAGCGCCAGCCGCCAGTGGGCGGAGACCCTTACCCTGGCGGGCAGACAGGGCCGCTTCGACGGTATGCTGGTATACACCCGCCGCGACAGGAAAGAGACCGAGAACCAAGGGAGCATCGCCCCCAACCCGCAGGACACGGGAAGCGATAACCTGCTCGCCAAGCTGCTCTTCAACGCCAACGAACGCCATCTCTTCAAACTCACCGCCGAAGGATTGGATCGCGACACCCGGACCGATGTGCTCAGCGCCCAGGGGCCGGTGCCGGGCGGCAGCCGCATCGCCGGTCAGCGCGCCGACGATGCGACGCGTCGCGTCCGCCTGAGCCTGGATCACGAATATGAAAACCCCACCGCCGCGCTGCCGAAAATCGCCTGGCGGCTGTTCTGGCAGGATGCCGATATGCGGGAACACACCGAAGAATCCCGCACCGCGCCCGGCCCCACTCCCAACCGGCTGCGCGTCACCGACCAGGATTTCCTGCAAACCATCCGGGGTGGGAGCCTGCAATCCGAACATGCCTTTTCGACGGCGGCGGCGACCCACCGCCTGATCTACGGCCTCGACCTCTCGGCAACCTCCACCTCGCGTCCACGCGACCGTACCGAATACAACCTGAACGCGGGCACCAGCACCAAGCGGGTGGCGGGCGAGACATTCCCCAACAAGACCTTTCCCGACACCGAAACGCGGCGCGCGGGATTGTATATACAAGACGAGATCATGGTCGGTACAGGAAGGCTCACGCTCATCCCTGGGGTGCGTTACGACCACTATCGCATGACACCCGATCCCGATCAGGCATTCGCCAATATCAATACCAGCGGCTATGCCGTCAAGCGGGTCGAGGACAGCGCGGTGTCGCCCAAGCTGGGCGCGGTGATGAAACTCACCCCGCGGCTCTCCGCCTATGCGCAATATGCCGGCGGCTTCCGCAGCCCGCCCTATGACGACGCGAATATCGCGTTCACCAACTTCACCTTCGGCTACACCATGCTGCCGAATCCCGGCCTCACCTCTGAAAAGAGCCGGAACGTGGAGCTCGGACTGCGCGGCGCTTTTGAGTCCGGCGGTTTCAGTCTCGCGGTGTTCGACAACCGCTACCGGGATTTCATCGAGACCTCGTTCATGGGAAAAGACACCGCGACGAATCTGCAGGTATACCAGCCGCGCAACCTGTCGAAAGCGCGCATCTACGGCGCGGAGGCCAAGGGAGAAATCCGGCTGGGCGAATCCCTGAGTCTGCTGGGATCGCTGGCCTATGCCCGCGGCGACAACCAGCAAGCCGGCGTACCGCTCGATTCGGTGGACCCTTTCAAAGGTGTGATCGGTATGCGCTGGCAGGCCCCGGCGGACCGCTGGCGCGGCGAACTGATGATCACTCACGTGGCGCGCAAGGATCGGGTGAGCGACCCAGCCTTCTTCACGGCGCCCGCCTATACCACACTGGATCTGCTCGGCTCTTACAACGTCAGCAAGCGCCTGCGCCTCAATGCCGGCCTGTTCAACCTGCTCGACGAGAAATACTGGCTATGGCCCGTGGTGCGCGGCCGCACGGCGAGCGATCCCGCCCTGGATCGTTACACGCAACCGGGCATCAATGTCTCGGCCAGTCTCGCTTACGCTTTCTAACCATGCAAAGGAGTCACGCCATGCGACAAGACACCCTCCCGGCACAACCGGACACCCCCTCGCTGCGCACCCTGCAAGCGGCCATCTTTTACATGATGAGCCATTACAGCGCGCATCCCTGCCCATGCCTGGCCCGCGCGATCGCCGATCACCTGCGCATGTTCGCCGGCCATCCCGGCAACGCGGACTGCCCGATGATGCGGGACATTTGCGAAAAACTTTCCCGCTATTGGCGGCAGGAGGAGGAGGAGGGTGCGCGCGCGGCGTCACAAGGTGAACCGGACTCGCCGGTGCTCGTTCATTGATCGGCGAATCGCATCATCGAGCAGCAATGACTTCCATGACAAAGGAGCAAATATGAAGCGAAGCACATCCGCGCTCATCCTTATGGGCGCCCTTATGAGCATTGCCAGCCTGACATTCACAGGCATGGTCAACGCTGGAGAAGAGGGGCCGGCGCTCAGCTACCGCGCGCAAAACCCGGAGCGGGAAATGGCGGAGTCGGCAAGCGTTTTGATCGCGTGGGCAGAAGGCGAATTGGAAGAACACCGCGCCGAGGGCCTGTTCAAAAACCGGCTCCAGGATGAACAACTGATTCAGGACATGATCGCCTTCGCCAAGGAACTGCGAGCAAAAGGCGCGGCGGCGAAAGAGACGGGGGACATGCGCAAGGCGCGCGCGCATTACCACAGCGCCGAGGCCGTCGCGCAGTATGCGGCGCGCATGCCGCACATGCTGGAGGCGCGTAGCGCCAGGAAACCTCACCCGCCGAAGTGAGCAGTTTGTGAAGAGCGGGGCATGAAAAACCCCACCCTGCGCCCGGGGCAACCCTTCCCCCTTCGCTTCATGCCCCGCTCTTCACAGCCTGTTCGCCGGTCGGCGCATCGGGCTGGGGATGGCCGTTTGGCCTTGCATTTCAAACCTGCGACACAGAGGAGTAACAAACCATGGAAACGAGCGAATCCGGAAAACCGAAACCGAAATTGACCAAAGACCACCTGTGGGGAGCCGTCTTCGTGCTCGCGCTGGCGGGGATGGGCGCGGTCTTGATGTACGCCATGGGAGATCGGCCAGATCGCGACACTCCCGTCGTGGAATCCGCCGTGCAGGGCAATCCTGCGGAGGCCCCGAACCCCACGGCCTCCCCCGCCGCGAACTAAAGACGGATCAGCACGCAGCGGCATGGAACGATACGGAAAGGAGGGTCTTCGCATGTAGAACGACGAGCGCGTCACCGGAAAGTGAAAAATATTTTTTAACCCAATGCCCGCGAAGGGCGAATGAAACCAAGGAGAAACAGTAATGAAAACGAAAAGACATGCTCTGGGTCTGGGCGCGGCGCTGCTGGCGCTGGCATCCGGCAACGCCCTGGCCGCCGAGCACGAGGTCAAGATGCTCAACAAGGGCGCGGACGGCAACTTCATCTTCGAACCCGGCTATCTGAAAGCGGCCAAGGGCGATACGGTGAAGTTCGTGCCGGTAGATATGACGCATCAACCGCAATCGGAAGTGGCGCCGGCCGGCGTTGCCTGGAAGGGCGAGATGAACAAACCCTTCACGGTGACGCTGGCCAGCGAGGGCGTCTATGTCTATTCCTGCCTGCCGCACAAGACCATGGGGATGGTAGGCGTGATCCAGGCCGGCGCGCCGGTCAACCTGGCGGCCGCCAAGGAAGCCGCCGCCGGGATAAAGATCGCCCAGAACAAGGACAGGCTGGACAAATATCTGGCGCAGGTGAAATGAAAACACAAGGACGGAAATCGCAGTAGTAGCGTGCGGGGCCGGGAGTGCCCGGCCCCGCGATTCGCCCCGTACACATCTGGAG
>SBBG01000146.1 GCA_005240065.1 Gammaproteobacteria bacterium
ATCTCGGGCCGCTCCGAGCGCGGATCGTGAATCAACACCTTGTCGTTCTCGACGCGGGCGAGGATGAAATAACGGCCATCCCTGCCGACCGCAATGGCGGGTAGCGGCGTCTGAGCGAGCCGGGACAAGGACGGCTTGACGACCTTGGCCTTCAATTCCAGCTTCTTCGCCGCCAGCAGGATATCGGCCGTGCCGAAGCACGTGCCGCTCTCCCTGAACTCGTGCGCAATCTGACCCGGATCGGCCGCCAGCCCGTGAAAACGCGCCAGCATGACCAGACAGGCCAGGCCGGTGTCGATGCCCGGCACACCGGCATCGGGCGCTTCCTGGCCCGCCGGTGACTCCCCCGTGATGAGCGTCAATTGCGGAGTGGACTCCGTCATGTTGTGTATTCCAACCCTTTTGTGAATACATGCAGGGTGCGCCTGCGCACCGCGACACTACCGCACTGGGCAATGCACGGTGCGTGGGACGCACCCTACGGCACTATTTCCAGTTGGCGGCGATCACCGGACTCAAGGCTGTCTGGTAGTCGGGCGGGAGCGTGGTCTGGCCCGCCGCGGGTGGCGCGAACCCGGCCATCGCCGTGACCAACGCATCGACCTGACTATCCAGCAGCATCTTGCCGTCGGCGGTCTTGAACTGTTCGACATGATAAGCCGCGCCGTAATACCAGCCGCTGATCGTGGTTTTGTCGCCTGTCCCTATGATGCTCATTTCGAGACCGGAACCGACGCGCCGAAACCAGATCTGGTCGGTGGCTATGCCCGAACCGAATTGCAAAAGATCGGTATTTCCCGTGGTGCTATCGTAGTCAACGATGGTATCCGCACCATCGCCGCGACCAAACAGATATAAGTCATTACCCGCACCACCAACTTGTCTGTCGTTTCCTTTGCCTCCGATCAGGGTATCATTCCCGCTCAGGCCATTCAGCGTATTGGCTGCGTCATTCCCTATGAGCACATTATCCAACCCGTTGCCATTGCCGTTGATGGCGTTATTTCCCGTCAGGGTGAGATTTTCGACAAACCACGGCAGGTTGTAACTGACGCTGGCCTCCACGGTATCCACACCCCCGCCCGGCAACTCCAGCACGGTATCCAGCGGGTTATCGACAATATAGAGATCATCGCCTCCGAGGCCTGCCATTACATCAGCCTTGGCTTTTCCGTCAATCCGGTCATTTCCGGCAGTGCCAATCAGGATATCCCAGCCGGAAGTGCCATTGATCTCGTTATAACCGGGATTGACTTTGAGCATGAAGCTATCCGAGACCTGCTCACCGGCCTGATCGGTGGCAGTCACCCTGATACTGAAATCCCTTACATCTACGCCGCCCGGGGTACCGGTAAATGTCCGGCTGACAGTGTCAAAGGCAAGCCATGCGGGCAGCGGTTCGCCATTTTCCAGTTTGGCGGCATAGCTCAGGCTGTCACCTGCATCCACGTCGGTAAAGGTGTTCGCCGCCAGGGTATATCGGTACGCCTGCCCCTGTTTGGTGTTCTGATCCGGGATCGGCACGTTGACCACCGGCGCATCGTTGACGTTCTCGATTTGCAAATCGAAGACCGTGGAGGCGCTGGCGCCAGCCCGATCCGTCGCCGATACAGAGATCGTCAAACCCCCCACCTCCGCATTACCCGGTGTGCCGCTGAATGTGCGTGTCGTCAAATCGAAGTTCAGCCAGGAAGGCAGCGGATTCCCATCCGCCAGCATAGCCGAATAGACGAGGCTGTCGCCGGCATCTGCGTCAACGAACACGGTGTCAGGCAAAGTGTAGGAGAAGGGCACGTCTTCGAGCAATGTCCGGGACGGAATCGGATACATCACCGTCGGCGCGTCGTTGACGTTGGCAACAGCCACCGCGAAGGTACTGGACACACTCGAACCGGCCAGGTCTGTCGCAGTGATCTTGAGGTTCACACTCCCCACGTCGCCGTTGCCCGGCGTACCACCGAATGTGCGCGTGGCGGCATCGAAGGCCAGCCATGAGGGCAGCGCCGAACCGTCAGCCAATGTGGCTGAGTAGCTCAGGCTGTCACCCGCATCCACGTCGGCGAAGGCGTCGGCTGGAACGGTGAAAAAGAACGCGGTGTCTTCGGTGGCCGTCTGGTCGGCGATAGCATTCGTAATCACGGGCGCGTCGTTGACGTTGGCCACGGCCACGTTGAAGGTTTGGCTCGCCTGCGCACCGGCAAGATCGGCCGCCCAAACGCGCAGCGATACATTGCCCACATCACCATTACCGGGCAAGCCACTGAATGTGCGACTGGCCGCATCGAAGCTGAGCCATGAGGGCAGCGCCGCGCCGTCCGCCTGCGTCGCCGAGAATGTCAGCGCATCCCCCGTATCCACGTCGCGGAAAGCGTCCTCCGACAGGGTGAAAGAGAAGGGCGCATCTTCGGTGGCCTGCCGGTCGGTAATGAGCGTGGCAATCTCGGGCGTGTCGTTGGTGTTCCGCACGGTGACGCGGAAGCTGTGGAACGCGGATGCCCCCAACATATCAAAGCCCTGCACGATGACATTGAACTCGCCCACGTCATCGTTCCCCGGCGTGCCGTGGAGGGTGCGCGTTTCGGCATCGTATTGCAGCCACCCCGGAAGAGGGGTGTCGGCGGATATCACCACACGGGAGAGAACCGCGTCACCCTCCGCGTCGCTAAACAGATCATCCGGCAAGGTCAGGCGGAAGGCCGCATCTTCCAGGGCAATCCGGTCGCCGATCGGATTGGCCAGCTCGGGCGCGCGGTTCATGAACTCGCGCAGGCTGACCGTGCCGCCATCAGCGAATTCGAAGGTATCGATGACCGTGGCGCCAGCGGCGTCGGCCGGGGCGTAATCGTTCACGCGCAACCTGTCGTCGCCATCGCCGTAATGGATCAACAAATCGTCGCCGTCCACCTCGACCCGCACATTCTCGCGCGCGATGCCTGCACCGAAGGTGAGCACATTGCCCAGCCCGGCCTCCACCCGGTCCTCGATCGTGTCCCCGCCATCACCGGGATTGACCACATAGGCGTCGCGCCCGGCGCCGCCGCGCAGCACGTCGTTGCCTGTGCCACCCGTGAGCACATCGCCGCCATCACCGGCATCGAGCACGTCATCGCCATCATAACCATAGAGGCGATCGCCAACCGTGGTGCCGTCGAGCGCATTGTCGGCATTGTCGCCCTCGATCACCACGGTCCAGGACACCAGCGTGGCGTAATCCACCACCGTGCCATCGGCGAACTCGAAGCGATCCACCGCGTGACCACCGCCGAGTACGCTTTCGGGATTGAAGCCGGTCAGCCGTACCACATCGCCGGATTCGCCGTAGGAAATGAGCAGGATATGTCCACCATTGCCATCTGCGGCAATGCGCAGATTGTTACGCAGCCGATCGGCCTCGATTCCGGGGCCGAAGCGCAGCACATTGCCCGCTTCCTCCGTGGCGATGTCGTCGATGGTCACTTCACCATCACCGAGGCTCACGACAAACACATCGTTGCCTGCACCGCCCGAGAGCACATCGCCACCCGGGGTGGCGTCGATAAAGTCATTGCCTGCTCCGCCAGAAATACGATCCGCCAGGATCGTGCCTCCCAGCGCATCACCGGCATCGGTGCCGACGATGTTGAAGCCGCGCGCGAGCAGTTCCTCGTAGCCGATTTCATCGCCCGACGGGCCGAAGCGGAAGCGTTCCACCGCGCGCGGTCCCAGCGGGTTCATCGGCTCAAAGCCCGAAAGCCGGATGCGGTTGCCGGTGTTGTCGAGATCGAGAATGAGAAATCCTTCGGTGTCGAAAGAAAGTCTCACATCGTTCACTGTGACGCCCTCGGGCAGAATCAGCACATTGGGCTCGCCGGCCTCCTCGGAATCGAGGATGATATCGGCGCCGCCGCTGGCGCCGATGACATAGAGGTCACCGCTCGCGCCGCCCGAGAGAGTATCATCGCCTTCACGGCCTTCGATCCAGTCGGTCAGTGCGGTACCCGTCAACACATCGTTCCCGGATGTGCCGGTCAGGCGCACACCGCGCGCCAGCAGTCCGTCGAAAGTGAGATTCACACCCTGCCACGGCAGGCTGATCTCCGCCACTGGCGCCGGCATGCCTACTGCGCGTGGATCGAAACCGGCGAAGCGGATCGCATCACCTTCCTCGGTCAAGCGCAGCAGCAGGTCACGTCCGTCGAACTCCAGGCGCAGGTCATCGGCATTGATTTCGCCAGTAATCTCGATGCGGTTTGTATCCTGCGTGCGCCAAGTCTCGACGATCACTGTTTCGGTGGGTCGCCCGCCCCATTCCTTATGGATGCGGTAGGTGTCCGATCCCGCACCACCCACCAGCCTATCCGCGCCGCCTCGGCCTTCCAGCACGTCATCGCCATCGCCACCGATCAGGGTATCGGCGAAGGCGGTGCCGGAAAGCGAACCACCCTCGTCACCGCCGATCTCGGTCCTGCCCGCCGGCTCGATGGAATCGGCCACGATTTCACCGCCGTCGGCAAAGCGGATGATATCCACCGAGCGGGTCTGGGTGGCGCGGTTGGCATCGAAGCCGCGCAGGACAACGCGATCACCCGGTCGGTCCGCGAATTCAATCACCAGATCGCCGTTCCGCTCCGAGTAACGCAGATCCTCGGGCCGGATGCCGGGGCCGAAGCTGAGCACGTTGGGCGCGTCGTCGACGATGCTGCCGTTATTGCCATTCCCTTCCGATACGGCATATGCCATCGGCACCTCGCCACCGGAATCCGAGCGCAGCACACGATGATCGTCATCGATGGCGACTTCTCCATCGCCGGGTTGGTAGAGATAGATGTCGCCGCCCCATTCACCGTAAAGCGCATCGCTGCCGGTACCGCCCGAGAGTTGGTCGACACCCCAGCCGCCGCGAATGACGTCATCTCCCACGCCACCGTCCAGCGTATCGCCGCCGCCGCCGCCATGGATCACGTCGTTGCCTTCACCGCCAATGCCCGTATCATCGCCTGCCAAACCCAGTATGATGTCGTTGCCCGAGCCAGCATCGAGCGTGTCGCCATCGGGCGTGCCGTAGAGCACGTCATCGCCATCGGTGGGGGTATTGCTGGCGAGATTCGCTGGAGCGAACAGGTCGCTGGATTGGGCGTAGGCCACAGTCTCCAGCCCGCCCGTTGGCGCCACCGCGCCGGTAAGCTCGAAGCCAGTGCCGTCAAAGGCGAGAGGAGCGTCCAGACCGGCGCCCGCAAGTGCCGCAGCATTGCTGCGCACCCAAGCGGCGAAATCGAAGATGCGCGCCCTGCCTTCGCCGTCGATGAACTGGATGCGTTCCAGATCGCCGGGCAGGTTGTCGGCCCGGGTTTCCTGCAGCGTAAGCGCGCCGCCCGTACCGCCATCGACGAGCAGCACCACGCGCCCGTCGCGGTCAAAGGCTGCCGAGAGCCGCTCGGGTGTCACACCCGCGCCAAAGGAGAGGGTGTCCAGCCCTTCCCCCGCCGTAACCACATCCCGCCCGTCACCGTGGTTGAAGACGAACATATCATCGCCGTCGCCGCCGTCCAGGCGGTCGTCGCCGATTTCGCCCGCGATCAGGTCGTCACCGGCGCCCGAGGAGACGTTGTCGTCTCCGCTGCCAGCGGAGACGGTGTCGTTCCCGGTCGTAAGGTAGATGTTGTCGCCGTTGCCGCGCGCCTTGACGGTCACGGATTCTCCTGTATAGTCCTCGATCCGGTCGTCACCCTGACTGCCGAGGAGGATCGACGGATCTCCGTCATTACGCTGCTGCCACCCCAGAACCCCCCCGTCGGCGCGGGCGATCATATCGGCGAGCGTGAGTTCCGTGCCGTCGGCGAAGCGGAAGCGCCGGATCGCACCGCGTCCGAGGTCGGTCCACCAGTCCTGGTTTTGCAACACCAGCGCATCATCGCCGCCGATGCCCACCACCATGCGCGTGTAGCCGACGCTACCCGGATCGCTGTCCCCACTGCGCTCGCCCAGTTGCACCGAAACGTCTTCCGGGCGAATGCCCGGTGCGAACAGCACGGTATCGTCGGCCACGCTGGCGGAGGAGGGCTGAGCAATGTCCAGTCCCGTGCCCGGCGCGACGATGTAGGCGTTTTGCCCGGCCCCGCCGTAGAGCCAATCGCGGTCGGCGCCGCCGTCCAGCGTGTCATCGCCGGTTTCACCATACAGTTGGTCACTGCCCGCGCCCCCGGTGAGCACGTCGTTGCCTTCGCGGCCATAGAGCGTGCTGTCCTTCCCGGTACCGGCAAGCGCGTCATCGCCCGGCGAACCATAGAGAACTTCGGCATCTTCGCTTACATTCAGCTTGTTCAGCACATCATCCACACCAAGTTGCGCGCCGTTGGCGAATTCGAAGCGGTCGATGCGCGGCCAGTGATCCAGCCAATCCTTGATGCGGATCGAGTCGCCAGAGGTACTCAACGTAGCGATGAGATCGCTGCCATCGCGGGTAAAGCCGATGTCGTTTTGGTCAATGCTGGCCTTGAACAGAATGTGGCCTTGAACATCCTCGATCACATCAAAGCCATCGCCCACACCGAATTGGTAGGTGTCGTAGCCGCCCAGATCCTGGAAGCGGTCGTCACCCGCACCGCCTTCCAGCGTGTCGGCCTCATGGCCACCGACGATGGCGTCGTTGCCATCGGTCGCCGCCAACGCCCGCGTGGCAAGTTCGGCGCGGTTCCACACCGTGCCATCGGCGAAGCGAACTTGTTCGATGCCCACACCATCCGATGCCAGCGACGGATTGGCCTGGTTGCGCACGGTCAACCGGCTGCCATCGGCCAGCAGAACCGCCATATCGCCCTGCACTGTCCAGCGCACGGTCACATCCGAAGGCAGGATGCCAGGAGCAAGCTCCACCACGTCCTGCGCCGCTGCGTCATACCCTTCGACGACCACGTCACGCCCGCCACTGCTGCCGAAACGGTAGGTATCCGAGCCGATGCCACCCTCGATCACGTCATCACCTGCGTCACCAGAAAGCGTGTCATTACCGGATAACCCCAGCAGCCGGTCGTTGCCCGCCCCACCGATGATCGCATCGTCACGGCCGCTGAAACCGCGCAACTCCTCGTCCCCAGCCTCACCCAGCAACACGCGAGACTTGATCGCTTCAGCATTCCACACCGTGCCATCGGCGAAGACGATTTTTTCCACAGCGTAACGGTCGCTCGCGTCGAAATGGCGCTTCACGGTGATGGTCTCGCCCGTGTCCCGGATCGTGAGTTTCAGATCGTCCACATTCCACCAGTCACCGGCATCGCGCACCCGCTCCAGCCGCACATCATCCGGCGTGATACCGGCCTTCAACTCGATGCAATCGACCTCGTCAGGCAACCACGAACCCTCGATGAGGGTGTCGTGGCCATCACCTCGGCCGAAGCGGTAGGTGTCGTTGCCATTGCTTGATACCCTCGGCGTCAAACTGCGCTCCGCGCGGACCCATTGGCCGTTCTCATAGATCGAATCCCAGCCGGTTGCACCCATCAACAGGTCATCGCCCGCGCCACCGTCGATCACATCATCCCCGTTGTTGCCGATCAACGTGTCATTGCCCGACTGCCCACGGATCGTGTCGGCAACAGAGGAGCCATGGATCACATCGTCACCGCCGGTCGCCTCAGCAACGGCGGCGCGCAGCGCATCGTCGTGACTCCACACCGTATCGTCCTCGAAAACGTACCGCCCTACGCCGTTGCGGAAACCCCGCCACGCGTCGAGGTTCGACACCATAACCGTAAGCGTCTCGCCCGTATCGCGGACGATGAAGGTGAGGTTATCCGAAGCGTCGGTCGAGACCTGGATATCGGCGGGGGTGAGACCGGTGAAGCGCACGGTATCGCGCCGCACGCCATTCTCGGCATAGTCCACGATCACGTCATGCCCGAAGCCACGGCCAAAAACGTAGGTATCCGTCCCGTAACTACCATATAGCATGTCATTGCCCGCCCCGCCGGAGAGCAGATCGTTTTCGAAGCCGCCATGCAGGCGGTCGTCGCCCCCCTGTCCGAACAGCCGGCCAGCGCCATTGAGGCCATAGAGAACATCGTCACCCCCGCCCGCCAGCACGATACTGTCGCTGGCGCCCAACTGC
>SBBG01000156.1 GCA_005240065.1 Gammaproteobacteria bacterium
GAGGGGTGAGATCGTTGAATACAGAGCATCTCAGGAGGTCGAAATTTTTCCGTGATCATAAAAATTCCCTGTCCAGAGGTTTTTCTACAGCCTCAACGTTCAACCGGAGGCCGGACAGTTCTGATCTTGAGGTTACCAGTGACGTCGTGATTCGCGCTAATCTGAGCCATCGCAAGTCTGCCAGTGCACGAAGCGATCTCCTTGCTCTAGCCCAGGCGCGCCAGCGCTTCATCAAGGCTGCGCCGCAGGGCGGGCGCAAGCGCCGGAAGACGTGCGGCCACCGTTCTCAAGTCAGCGGCGTGGTAGCCGACGACGCAGTTGCAGAGGTAAATGAGCAGCTCAGCCGTTTCAGTGGGATAGCGAGTAACCAAGTCGCTGTCGCGCAGCTCGAACAGCAGATGGCTGTGCTCGATCTGGATTGTCGGAGCGCGGGCAGCCAACGAGGAGGCGACTGGGAATATCTCGCCGAGATGCGGCAACCACTCCAGCATCTTCCGGATCTCCGCCTCATCCAGAGCGGCGAGCACACCTTGCAGTCGGCCCAGCCAATACCGATGCAGCCAAGTGTCCCACATCTGCTTCTTGGTGGCCGACTGCATCTGGCGCAGGAAGTATCCAAGTTGAGAAGCGAAGCCGATCCGGTCCTCCATGGACCCGTGTTGAAAGAGTGCCGGCAGCAACTGTTGCGTCGGGTCGGCAACATGGAACACCGCAAGCGCGGTGTAAAACTCGATGAAACGACGCCGACGGTCGGGCAGGTTCGCGCTGAGCCGCTGTAGCGCGCCAAGAAAGGCGGGCATCAAGGCTTCAACCAGTGTTGGATAGAGCCGCCCCCATACCAAGAATCCGTCCCAGGCCTGAGCGAACTTGTGCCGATCCGCCTCGCTGAACAACGGAATGACATGCTGCCGCGTCCAAGGCTCGTCGAGGCCAAACAGGAACGCCGTCTGACTGGCGAGCAGGCTGCGACCGAGTCCGCCCTTCGACGTCGCATCTTGCACCACCATCGTGAACCACTGCCGGTAGTTGTCAGGCAGAGCGCGCTCCGCGCCTTTCTTGCCGCGCATGAGCAACGACAGTCCGTTGATCCAGAACTCGACGATCACGCCCGCCGGTCGGTTGATGGCCCGGGACAGCCAGTCGTCAATGTCGTCATCCTGCAGATTGGGTTGCAAAGCCTGCCACAGAGGCAACGCAATAACGTTGGCCTGTTCCAGAAGTTCGAGGGCGAAAGGTTTTCCGCCATCTCTGACGAGTGCGTAAAGCAGGTTCGCAACATCGTGCGCGTGGGCGGTTAGTAGTTCGGTCTTGGCACTGATGGCTAGCAAGGCACGCCAGCCATCCAGCGGCAGTTCAGCTTCCTGCAATCCTCGGATTGCAGCGGGCCATAGATCAGACGTCCACAGCGACCTTTCGGCCAAAACCTCTGCCAGGTCAAATGCCCACGGTGTATTCTGCTTGCACACGTCTCTGATGGTTGCGATCAGGCCGTCCCGGTCTGGGCCGTCGAACCGCTTGCCTTGAAAATTCAGCAAGTCGTCGAGTTGCTCACGGGGTGTGCGAGTCAGAAGTTGTTCGATAGACCAGGGGCTTTGAGACCCAACCCAATCCGCTGAACCACACCAATGAGTGAGGTCTGGATGCTCGGAAAGCCGCCAATCAGGATAGGTAGCCCTGATTGGCGCCAGTGCAGCCTCGGCCGCAGCACAGTCGGGCTTCGCACGAAGTAGCCATGACAACCAGTCGAAATGCGAGCGGGCAGTTCGCTGCTCGGCCGTCCAGTCGTCGCTCGCCGGAAGTTGGTGCGCGAGAACCGCATCCACCACAGCCTGGCGCGCCGCGTCACCTGCAACCGCATAGCTGAGTGCCACTGCGCGATGAACTTCGTGATGTTCCGAGAGATCGTGAAGGCCAACGCGAACCAGCAACCAGTTCAAGCGATCGTCCGCAGACTTACCAGGGTGCACAGTGATCGCATGGATGGCAAGCCGCCGTAACAACGGTACATCCGATGTGGCGAGCCTCTCCACCCAGGCATCGAGTAACACAGGTGCATTGGTCGCGAGCCACTCCAGTGCATCACGCGCCGCATCAATCAGCACATCAACCGCCTCGGGATATCGGTCTTGCTCGTGCGGTTCAATGGCCGAGCGGCCGTAGCTGACCGGGTCCCACTCCCGCGACGCCTTTTCCCATGCCGCGAGTTCGCCGTGAATGTCTTCCAGCCGGCGCGTGATACCAGACAGCAGCGGCTGAGCAACTGACGCCAAGTGCGGCCTAATGTGCTTGGTCCAGACCTCGTTTAACGACCAATGATCAGCACGTAGCGGGCAGTCGGCATCCAGGCGTCGGCCACGCGCGTGATCTTCCTCGTCGTGCCACCTGATTCCAGGCTTGATGCTGAGGCGGTGTTCGCTCATGGTGAGGAACACTTTCAGTGTAAGCGGCACAGCATTGTAGCTGGCGCACCGCTCGGCCAACCACATCAGCACATGATGGTCAGCTTGGTTCGGCGCGCTGGCCAGCAGGATCGTGACCCAGCGTTTGAGGGCAGATTCCTCCAGCGACTTGTCCTTATTGACGCCCAGTTCGCGGCCGATGGACCACCAGAACAGCGGATTCAGCCGCAGCCCATGAGCAGCGACCAACTCGAACACTGTGTCCGCATGCGCGATGGCGAAATGCTCTGCGAGCCACCAAGCCAGCAGCTTGTCCCGCTCGCTGAGATCGACGGTGCCAAAGAGCGCATCGAGGTGCTTGCGCGCATTCAGCCACCTGGGCCATTCGGCATCCCGCGCGACGTTGGTCAAAAAGCGGGTCGTGTGCACTTCGCGAAGCGCCTGCTCGACCCGGCGTGCAGACGACCGCCA
>SBBG01000151.1 GCA_005240065.1 Gammaproteobacteria bacterium
GCGCTTACGCGCAGACTCCGACAAAACATCCGGCCCTACGGCTACGCGGGGGCACGTCAGCCATCGCTCGCATACGCATCGCTTCCATGGCTTCCGGCATGGCGCTCCAGGAGCATTATTTCCGACGAATAGGGATCAAGGCCTCGCGCTGTCGGCATCGTCTGCGGAGGGCGCATATCCTTCCAAAGCACGACCGTCCCATGATTTCCGAGAACTGTCGCTTCCTGTTCCCACGGCTCCAATGAGTCTGACTTGGCAATCCATCCGTCCATGTCATCGACATCCCATGTGAGGTGGTTCGCCTGCGCGCCGTCACGTTTGGTCACGACAGTGAATACCTTGGCCTGTGACCAGGATGCGCCCTTCAGGCCGTAGCCATACTTGCCGAGGCTGTTGCCCTCATACTCGGAGCTGCTGCCAATCCGCATCGCCTCAGCCAGCTTGGCTTGGTCCATGCCGCAACCATTGTCGGCGATACTCATCCACCGGCCATGGCCGCCGTCAGGACGACCGAATGTGATGGCGATTTCCGTGGCGTCGGCGCTGATGGCGTTGTCCACCAAGTCTGCGACAGCCGATGGCATTGTGTGGCCTACAGCCGCCAGGATTTTCACCAGACGCGCAGGATTGGGCGCGAGCTCAACCCCGTTCTGGAGCGCCTTCACAAAGGCAGGAGCTTCAGCTGATTCACGCTGAGGAACCGTGAAGAGATCCGGTCGCGCCTCACTGAGGGTCCTCCAAGTCCGCTCGCCCTCTTCGTCATGAAGAGCGATCATTGCCGACTTGGCCAGCCTGCTGCTTTCTCCGTCCGCGAGTATCGCCTTGGTCACTTGGTGATCTGCGGGGAACACCGCCCATGAGCCCACCGCCGGGCTTGAGCCCGCCTCGACCTCCATGGCAAACAAGCAGCCGGGGGAGAGGAAGTGATAACACTTGTCAGTCGGGCAATTACCCTCAAGGCGCCAGTTCTTCTCCTGCCGCTTCAACCACTGGCGCGTCCTGCCGACACCGCCGTCGGTGTCGTATCGCAGGTCCATTTCAATGACGTCGGAATCCTTGGCGGCGGGGAATACGCGGTCCACCACGTCCCAATCAAAGTTGATAGCACGCTGCTTTGAGCCTTCTTTCCCTTGCCGGCGATACTCGTGAAACATTCCAAGTTCGCTGTGGGTGAGTGTTCTCAGTATCAGGAAACGCATAGTTCCTCGCCATTCCTTCCTGTGGTTGTAACCAACGTCTTCTTTCTCAAGCCAAGCAGATCCCTGCGCATGTCGGGAATCGGCTGACAACCGATCATCGACCGCATCGCCATCGCGATTGCGTAGGCAACGAGTGGCGGCACGGCATTGCCAATCTGCTTGAACGCAGGATTCATACTCCCGCGCAGGACGAATCCGTCGGGGAATGATTGCAATCGGGCGGCTTCCCGTACCGAAATGGTTCTGGCCTGCTCGCTGTCAAAGTGAATGTGGCTGTACGAGTCCTTGCCAAGATGGGCCAGAAGCGTGCGCACCGGCTTATCCCGATAGAGTTTCCACCACTTGTTTGGAAACTTTCCGGGGTCGTATGGAAGCGTCCATGCCTTGATTAGATCCTGCATCTGTGCAGCGTCAGTTGCCTTTCCTTTGCCCGACCGCCACTGCTTGTTCAGCAACTGCTGCCGCTTCTCCTCGATAAATCGCCAGACCTCGGGATACTGCCAACCTTCCTCCATCAGCCTGAAGATCTTGTAGTCGCGCGGCAGGTACCGGATCACGTGCCCCGTGGTGTGGTCGGTGGCGCCGAACTCCGGCCACTGCCGCATCAGTCGTGACCACTCTGTTGTGGGGTTGTCCGAGGTGTACCTCACGGGCTCGGCCGGATCTTTTCTGCCGCGTGCGATCAGGCCGTTGTCCAACAAGTCAAGGGCGTAAATTGGAGGGAGGTCCGCAAGCGCCTCGCACGCAGTGGTCGTTGGCGGCAGCCCGTCCTCCACGGTTGGATCGTTGATCCAGCAGTGGCTGTGTTCGGACTGCAAGCCCTGCATCACATTTGGAGGAATAAGTTTCCGCGCCGTGGCCCTGGTTCCCTCGTAGCCGGAGGGAAGCACCGTGAAGTGGGTCGGGGATGGGAAGATGACATCCTGATCGAGGTCTTTATGCACTCCGATCAGAAACATGCGTTCGCGAGTCTGCGGGACTCCAAACCACGAGGCGTTGAGCAGCGTGTAACGGACAACGTATCCCTCGTTCTGGAGATGCTCAGCCACGGTCTCGGCGACGTTCTTGCCCCCGTGATTCAGGATGTCCGGCACGTTCTCCATCAGCAGTGCCAGTGGCTTGGTCTCACGGACGTAATGCAGGTAGCGCTGCCACAGATTCACGCGACCATCCACCAGAAAAGCTATATCAGCGTCATCCTCTTCCCGCCGATATGCCTCGGCACGCAGCTTGGCCCGTCCGACGCGGGCGAATGCTTGGCAAGGGGGTCCGCCGACAAGCACATCCACCTGCTCGTCCACCGCGCCGTCGATACCAAGGTCACGAAAGATCGACGCCGGGTCCTCCTTCGTGATGTCGCGAGCTTTGAAATGGGCCTGCCGGTTTGTTCCATGGCTGACCCCCGCAAAGTTGGCCCCATGGGACTCGGCGGCCCACGGGTCGAGCTCGACCGATGCGATCAGTTCGAATCCGGCGGTGGCAAAGCCGAGAGAAATCCCCCCGCAACCGGCGAAAAGGTCCATGAACCTCGGTGGACTGCCGGCCTTGACCCGGGCGATCTTTTTTCGGATTGCCTTAGACACGGCCATCGACCAAGCTCCCCGGATACGTGTGTCGTGTCATGGCAAATGCAGGCAGCCTGTGGAAGCTGCCAAGACAAGTTCTACTCACAATCATTTCTCATCGCCCTCCTGCGTCTGCGTTGCCTGCCGCCTGATCCAGCGGTCGATGTCGCCACGCGAAAACCGCCACGTTCCGCCCACCTTGAACGCAGGGATCTTCTTGGCAGCTGCAAGCCTGTAGATGGTCCTCTCCGTGACCTTCAGGAAGTCGGCGACCTCCTTGATGGTGTGATTGTGTCGCCGTGCTCGCGATACATTTTGGGACATCCCAGTCCCAAAATGACTGTGCTCGGCGACAAGTATGCCTCCGGCGGCCCGCGTTCATCC
>SBBG01000071.1 GCA_005240065.1 Gammaproteobacteria bacterium
CACCGTGGTTGCGCCCGTCGCCTTGTCAAGCCGCTCGATCAGTTCCATACGCCGGGATGCGGGGGGATTCTTTTGCAGGGTGGCGGCATACTCCCGCACATTTGCCAGCGCCTCCGGCGTGCTTGCCTCGTTTTCCAGCCGGATCATCTTCTGTGCAAGCGGCGAACGCGCCATCGCCAGAAATGCCGCGAAGCGTTCGGCGTCGTAATTCTTGTCCAGACTGTTTTTGATCTCTTCTCTGAAGACCTTGGAGGTATTGAATTCGCTCAAGGCATCACTCACTTTCGTGAAGGAGTCGGCGTCTATTCCGTTACGGCCTTGTCGCATGCCGGCATCGAGCATCGGGGGAATCTGTTCGATCTGGTGATTCAGCCCGGACACTTCCATCAATTCGCCGATCACCGCATTCCGGTCCGCCGGCGTGTCTGTCGCTTGAACGAGGGACGAGGCCAGCGTCATGAGCAGGATAAAAAATGGTTTGGCGAGCATCGTGTTCTCCCTGGGCTATCAGGCGAGAAATTTCTCGCCTTGGCATGGTTTTGAAATGTTACGCTGGTTTCGGCTATTTTTCGTTCTCGATGCGGGTTTTTCGTTGCTCGTACATTCTTCGGAGTTTTGTTCCGGCTACCATGACTGCCCCGCAAAATATGCCCAATGCAAAAGATGCCACAAAAGCTCTTGAAATATTTTTTCTGAAATAATCAATGTCAGAAATTACGCTGTATATCAGGAAAAGCAGCGATATGCTTACTGCGGTCATCAAGAATATGCTGATATACCCCGTCTTTTTTTGTGAAAAATATTCACCAGAAGCTCCCATCATAAATGCGACGAGATCGGATAGCATGGTGTTTCCTCATGGGGTTTGAATGGGGGGCGTTTTTATCGCCCTCCATTGTGCCGTTACCAGTTTCTGCAGCGCCGCCATGGTTGGCACAGTGGGCTGTGGCGATTGGGCCAGTGCCGGCTGGCTCAAGGCGCAGGCGGCGAGCAGTGTGGCGGTGAACAGGGTTTTCATAATATTCTTCTCCTTAAGGTTTAATGATACACAATGGAAGCAACCTGAAACAAACGAAACGCCCCCCAAATTCGCGGGATCGGTTTCATCGAAGTACCATGTGTGACTATGTCACAGAAAAAAACCTCCCTCCATGATTTCATATCTTTGCAGTGACAGGTGAAAAAGGAGGTGTGCCATGAATATCATGGATATTGTCGCTTTTACACATGAGGCATCGGAGCTGACGATTGCGTGGTCTTATCTGGCGGTATTGATTGGTAGCGCGCTGATTTGTGGAGCCTTGGCGATGCACGATGCCTGGGTGGCCAGAGACAACGGCGTTCATGTCAAATCCAGGCACAGGATATTATTCCTAGCTTCCGAGGAACTGCCGTGTGCTCCCGCGCCGAAGGATGCGTATGTTGTGGATCCCTATAACGCGCTTTACGATACCGAGTTTTCGTATCCCGAGGTCTGCCCGCCGTTGGGCACGGCAAAAGAGAAGATGGAGACAGGCGAGATTTTGAAGAAGGCGGCCTGAGCGATGGCCGCGATAGATTATTGAGGCCAGGGAAGGCCTTTTCCGCGTTATTCAACGATTTTTTTCTTAATAATGCACCGGATGTTGTAACGCAGTTTTTTGGTTCTGAGCGCGGTCTCAAGCGTCGGGATTTTTTTGAGCCTGTCTCTCATCGTCTGGCTGCCGCTCTCTCGCCGCAGAAACACCCCGACGGCATTGTCGCAAAGCGGTACCGTCAATTGAAATGCCGTCTTGAAGCGGCGTTCCACACGATGGTCGGAGAAATAGGCGGACTGGCGCAGTTCTTTCGAGGATGCGAAGTTTATCACCAGCATTCCCTGGCGAGTCAAATGCCGGGATAGGCAATCGAACCATGGCGCATCGGCGCTCACGGCTCTGATGGGTTCGCCATCGCGTTCGCCGAATAGATCATCGATAACCATGTCAAAGGGCGGTCCTTCGTATTCGTTGATCCATTGCAGCGCATCGGCTTCATGCAGCTCGACATTTTCTTGCGCCACACCGAAGAAGCGCCGGGCCACATAGAGATGTACCGGGTCGCGCTCGATGCCGATGATCTCGTCGGGTTGCACAAAATGGCGCAACTGCTGAATCACCGCACCGCCCCCGACGCCGAGCACCAGCACGCGCTTGATATTTCCGTGTGGATAGAAGAATGCGGGTAGCATAAGCAGATCCCATACGCTGCCGGTGACCGGGGCGGTGGGGTTATACTGGCTGTGGAACACGCCGTCGCTGTACAAACGGCGCGAATTGCCCGCTGTGCGTACTTCGTAGCGCGTGCCGTTGACTTGCTTTTTCCAGAGGATGGCCATCAAGTGTCATTTGTACGGTGCGTGGGATGCACCCTACGAAACCGGAAGGGTTGTTTCCTGTACCAGCACCCAGGGGGCGACCACCACCGCCCAGAACACCGCGGCGCGGGTGTTCCAGTCTTCGGCGTCATCCATCGACGTGCGTGATATTTTGCCGGCACGTACCAGTTGTTCGATGGCTTCTTTGTCGTCCTTGGCCATGGAGGTTGCAATCTCGATCAGGTCGAGCTCCTCCACCACCTTGATGACCACCCCGCGTGCGAAATGTCTTTCCAGTTCTTTCCACGCCAGTTTTGCGGTTTCGGCGTTCAGTCTGGAGCGTAGTTCTTGGTCTGTGGCGTGCATGTGCGTATAGAGTAGGGCTGGCGAAGACGAAATTATATCATTGTGAATCGTCATTATCCTCGCTTGCCACATGAGACTGATACGGCGTATGTTTCCACAATCGAGCGGTTGATTCTGGCGGGATAAAGCATGAGCGAATCGACGACACACGGTTGGCTGAAAATGTTTCCGGCGCTGAACACCATCACGGATGATGTCTGGCACAGAATCATGCGCTCGGCGCAGCATGTCGTGCTGCCTGCGGGTAGCGCGGTGTTCAGGGGCGGCCAGGCATGTGAGAACTATCTTCTGGTGCTGGAAGGAATGGTCAAGGTGCAGAGGGTTTCGGAGGACGGCCATGAAATCATTCTTTACCGCATCGGCGCCGGCCAGGTCTGCGAGTTGACGACCTCTTGCCTGCTGGCTGATGCCGAATATCCCGCCGAAGCGGTCGCTGAAACCGCAGTGCGCGCCATACTGATTCCAAAAGCCTATTTTCATGAGGCGCTGAGCGGCTCGCCCGGTTTCCGAAAATTCGTTTTTTCGTCCCTGGATCAGGGGATACACGGACTGGTGCATCTCGTTGAGGAAGTGGCTTTCGGTCACATGGATTGCCGCCTTGCGCAGCATTTGCTCGATCTGGGGGGCGCGCCAAAGATGATCGAAAAAACGCACTATGATCTTGCCGTTGAACTGGGTACGGCGCGGGAGGTGGTGAGCCGGTTGCTCAAGGAATTCGAGCGTCGCGGCTGGGTGAGATTGCATCGCGGAAAAATAGAGATTGTTGGATCGGAAGAGCTACGGGCGTTGGCGGAAAAAGGCCATGTTTAACGATTACTCGCTACTGCTGCCTTTCAAGATGCCTCGCAATGGTCTTGCGCAAGCAATCGAACTGTTCTTCTGTGCACAATGGTCGATTGTTCTTATCGGTAATGAAAAAGACATCCTCCGCACGCGCGCCCAGGGTGGCGATCTTGGCGTTTTGCAGGCGTGCGCCGCATTCCATGAAGGCTTGGCCAACGCGCGACAGCAAGCCGGGGCGGTCGCTGGTGATCAGTTCCATGGCGGTGCGGTGGTTGCGTTCGTCGTTGCTGAAGTGGATCTCGGTGGGGGTGGGGAAGTATTTGAGTTGACGTGGTGCGCGGCGGCTGATAGGGGGCTGCGATTCTCCCGGGTGCACCAGGTATTGCTTGAGGCTGACGAGGATTTCCTGAATGCGGTAGGCGTTGGTGATGGCTTCACCCGAGGCTTCCAGAACGATGTAGGTATCCAGCGTAAAGCCGCTGTTGGCGGTGATGATACGGGCATCGACGATGGTCAGGCCCAACTGGTCGAGTGTGCGGGTGGTGGTGGCGAAAAGGTGATCCTCGTCGCGGGCGTAGATAAAGATTTCGGTGCCGCCGCGCGGTGTCTGCTGGCGCACCAGCACCAGGGGAAGATCGGCGGGGGAACAATGGATCAAGGTCTGGGTATGCCAGGCAATCTCGTCCGCCGAGTGGCGCAGGAAATAATCGTCGCCCAGGTCGCGCCATAGTTTCTCGATAACGGTTTCATCCGGCGCATGCTGTTTCAGTATCGCCAGCGCCTGCTGTTTGATTTCATCGACTCGTTCGGCGTGGTCGATGATATGTTCCAGCCCGCGCCGCAGCGCGCGTTTGGTGGCGGTGTAGAGATCCATCAGCAGGGCATCTTTCCAACCGTTCCACAGCGCCGGATTGGTGCCTCGGATATCGGCGACGGTGAGCAGGTAGAGGTAATCCAGGTGCGCCTGGTCGCCGACCTTTGCCGCGAATTCGGCGATTACTTGCGGGTCGGAGATGTCCTTGCGCTGTGCGGTGCTGGACATGATGAGGTGGTGTTTCACCAGCCAGGCGACGAACCGCGCATCATAGGGGCTCATGCCATGATGCAGGCAAAAGGTCATCGCATCCTGCGCGCCGAGTTCGGAATGATCGCCGCCGCGGCCTTTGGCTATATCGTGAAAGAAACCACCTAGCCACAGGATTTCGGGTTTGGGAATGCGTTGCGCGAGTTCGCTGCAATGCGGAAATTCCTGCGCGAACTCCGGCACGCTGAAGCGGCGCAGATTACGCACTACCATCAGGGTGTGTTCGTCCACGGTATAAACGTGGAACAGATCGTATTGCATCTGCCCGACGATGTTGCCGAAGATCGACACATAGGCGGCCAGCACGCCATAACGGTTCATGCGCCGCAGTTCATGAGTGACGCCGCGCGGTTGACGCATGATTTCCATGAACAGGGTGCGGTTGCGCAAGTCGTTGCGGAATTTTTCATCGATCAAATGGCGGTGGTCGCGGATCAGACGGATGGTGGCGGCGCGTACGCCTTTCAGTTCTGGGTGCTGCTGGAGAATGAGAAAGACTTCCAGCAGGGCGAAGGGATAACGGCGGAACACGCCGTCATATCTCGCCTCGATAAAATTGTTGCGCGCCTGGAAGCGGTTGTTGATCGGCACGATCACCGTCTCGCTGTCGGCGTAAAGAATGGCCTCCTGGAACAGTTGCAGCAGCATTTCGTTGAGCCGGCTCAGTTCCATGATGGTGCGGTAGTATTCCTTCATGAGCTGTTCGACGGCGAGCTTGTGTTCCTCGTCCTGAAAGCCGAACTGTTGCGCCACGGTTTTCTGGTGATCGAACAGCAGCCGGTCTTCGCGCCGGCCGGCGAGGGTATGCAAGGCGAAACGTACCCGCCACAGAAAATTCTGGCCGGCGATCAGTTCTTGATACTCGGATTCGGTGAGAAAACCGTGACCAACCAGATCATGCAGGGTGGTTGCGCCGAAGTGGCGTTTCGCTACCCAGCCGATCATCTGGATATCGCGCAGTCCCCCCGGTCCTTCCTTGACGTTGGGTTCCAGGTTGTAAGCGGTGTCGTGGTACTTGTGATGCCGGGCAATCTGCTCCTGCCACTTGGCCTCGAAAAAGCGGCGGCTGGGCCAGATGCGTTGCGGCCCGGTGGCGGCGCGCATCGCCTCGAACAAAGAGGGCGATCCGGCCAGCGGGCGCGATTCCATGAGATTGGTGGCGATCGTGATGTCGCGGCTTGCTTCGTCCACACATTCCTGTAACGAGCGCACGCTGTGCCCGACCTCCAGGCCGATGTCCCACAGAAACACCAGAAACTGTTCCAGGCGATCTTGATAGCGGGCGTGATCGCCATTGCGCAGCAGAATCAGCAGATCGATGTCCGAGCCGGGATGTAGCTCGCCGCGTCCATAGCCGCCCACTGCAACGAGGGCGATATCCTCATCGCCACCGGAGGGGGTGACGAGTTTGTGCCAGACGCGGATCAGCAGATCGTCGACCACGCGGGCCCGCCCCCGCACCAGTTCTTCGGCCGGCGCGCCGCCAAGAAAACGCTCCTTCAGTGCTTGCTGCGCCGACTGGAGCGCGGTGCGGAAAAGTGGCAGGAGATTTGTCCCGCTGTCGAAGGCCGGGGTGTCGAAATTAAATGTCATCTCCAGGTCGCTTGGTCAATACTTCAAACCCGTTTTGGGTTACCAGGATGGTGTGCTCCCACTGCGCCGACAGGCTGCGGTCCTTGGTCACCACGGTCCAACCGTCGGGCAGCAGTTTCACATGGCGCTTGCCGGCGTTGATCATCGGCTCGATGGTGAAGGTCATGCCTGGCTCCAGCACCAGGCCGGTGCCCGGCGTGCCATAGTGCAGCACCTGTGGTTCTTCGTGAAAGGTGCGGCCGATGCCGTGGCCGCAATACTCGCGCACAACTGAATAGCCGTTCGATTCAGCGTGGCGCTGTATGGTGTGGCCGATGTCGCCCAGTCTTATTCCGGGTTTGACCATTTCGATGCCGATACGCATGCACTCGTAGCTGACGCGGCTGACGCGCTTGGCGGCAATGGAAGGTTCGCCGACGAAGAACATCTTGCTCGTGTCGCCATGATAGCCGTCCTTGATGACCGTTACGTCGATGTTGACGATGTCACCATTTTTCAACACCTTGTCGCCAGGGATGCCGTGACATACCTGATGGTTGACCGAGGTGCAGATGGATTTCGGAAAGCCATGATAATTGAGCGGCGCGGGGATCGCCTTTTGCTCGTTGACGATATAATCGTGGCAGATCCGGTCGAGTTCTCCGGTAGTGACACCTGCCCGTACATAGGGGGCGATCATGTGCAGAACTTCCGCCGCCAGTCGCCCGGCAACACGCATTTTCTCGATTTCTTCGGGGGTTTTGATGATGACGCTCATGGTTCGGGAATTTGTTCAAAAGAAGCTCATAGTAACCCGAATATTTCATAAATTGCACGCGCCAATATATTACAATGACACGGGAAATATCCGGTTTTTATGGTATTGAGGCAATAAATGACCCGCGTGGCATTGCAACCCGCCTATGTGTTGCACGGCAAGCCCTATCGCGACACCAGTCTGTTGATCGAAGCGTTCACCCCGCAACATGGCCGGTTGGGCTTGGTGGCGCGCGGCGCGAGAGCCGCCAAGTCGCGCCTGCGTAGCCTGTTGCAGCCTTTTCGTCCGTTGCTAATGTCGTGGATAGGCCGGGGCGATCTCTTGACGCTGGGGGCTGCCGAAGAGCATGGTGCCGTGCCGGTATTGCGAGGGGACGCGTTGCTGAGCGGTTTTTATCTCAATGAATTGTTGCTGCGCCTGTTGCAGCGCCACGATCCGCATCCGGCGCTGTTCGGCCGCTATGACGCTGCGCTGCGCGTTCTGGCAGAATATGGGCATCAGGACACGGGCTTGCAGTGCGTGCTGCGCGGCTTCGAGCGACATCTGTTGCAGGAGATCGGTTACGGCCTGGTGCTGGATCGCGATGTTGTGACAGGTCTTCCCATCGCCGCCGAGGGCGTTTACCGCTATGACCTGGAGCGAGGTCCAGTGCGGTATGCCGGCGGCGATGCGAATCTCGTCCTTCATGGCCGCAGCCTGATCGCGTTGGCCGGCGATGCGCTGGACGATGCGGTAGTATTGCGCGACGCGAAGCGTCTGTTGCGCGAGGCGTTGGCCCGCCAACTTGGGCCTCAACCGCTTCGTAGTCGCGAGTTATATAACGAATTGAAGGACGGTTTTGCATGAGTTACGATCGGGAAATATTGCTGGGTGTCAATATCGACCATATCGCCACGCTGCGTCAGGCGCGCGGCACCCGCTATCCCGAGCCGATCCAGGCTGCCATCGAGGCCGAGCAGGCGGGCGCGGACAGTATCACGCTGCATTTGCGCGAGGATCGCCGCCACATTCAGGATCGCGATGTCAAGGCGCTGAAAGATATCCTGTTGACGCGCATGAATCTGGAAATGGCCGTTACCGAGGATATGCTCGCCATCGCCGAGCGCATCAAACCGGAAGATTGCTGTCTGGTGCCCGAACGCCGCGAAGAGCTGACCACCGAAGGCGGGCTGGACGTGACGGGACAACTGCCGCGCATTACCGAGGCCTGTGCTAGGCTGCGTGAAGCGGGTTGCCGGGTGTCGCTGTTCGTCGATGCCGATCTTGCGCAAGTCGATGCCGCCGCCCGTGCCGGGGCGCAGGCCATCGAAATCCATACCGGTCATTACGCCGATGCCGGCGACAAGGCCGCCCGCGAGCGTGAATTGCAGCGCATTCGCGCCGCGGTAGTGCATGGTCTGGAAGCCGGCTTGCAGGTCAACGCCGGACACGGCCTCAATTACCAGAATGTCGGCGCTATCGCCTCCATCGCCTCCATCCGCGAATTGAACATCGGTCACGCCATCATTGCTCGTGCCCTGTTCACCGGCTTGCAGGAGGCCGTACGTGAAATGAAGCGCCTCATGACCGAGGCTCGTCCCGCATGATCTTCGGCATCGGCACGGACATCGTTCGCGTTGCCAGAATGGATGAGGCTCTGGCCCGTCACGGCAGCAGATTCGCGCATCGCATTCTGACCGAAGAGGAATACCGGGAGTTTTGCCTCGCTGGCCGGCCCGCCCACTTCCTCGCCAAACGCTTCGCCGCCAAAGAGGCGGCCGCCAAAGCTATGGGTACCGGGTTCCGCGATGGCATGAGCCTGCGTCACATCGGCGTCGCCCATGACGATAAAGGCCGGCCATCGCTCGTTTACCACGGTCGCGCGGAACAGCTCCGGCGAGATCTGGGTATCGGCGAAGGACGCCTCAGCCTCGCCGACGAGCGGGATTATGCCGTGGCGTTCGTGATCTTGCTCGTCATCTCTCCAGCATAATCCTGAAAGCGATAATATGTAGGGTGCGTTCCATGCACCATACATTATTACGAAATGGAATTAGACCTTGTAATACTCTCGATACCACGCCACAAACCGCGCAATGCCTTCCTCGATGGGTGTGGCGGGCGCAAAGCCGGCATCGCGCATCAGGTCATCCACGTCGGCGTAGGTGGCGAGTACGTCGCCCTGCTGCATCGGCAGCAGGTTTTTCTCGGCCTTTTTGCCCAATGCCTTTTCCAACACTTCGATGAAATGTAACAGCTCTACCGGCTGATGGTTGCCGATGTTGTAGAGACGATAGGGAGCGAGACTGGTGGCGGAGTCGGGTTGATCACCGCTCCACTGCGGATTGGGTTCCGGTACTTTGTCGAGCACGCGCACCACACCTTCGACAATATCGTCGATGTAAGTGAAATCGCGTTTGTGATTGCCGTAGTTATAGACGTCGATCGGTTTGCCGGCGAGAATATTCTGGGTGAACTTGAACAGCGCCATGTCCGGCCGTCCCCACGGGCCATAGACGGTGAAGAAGCGCAAGCCGGTGGTGGGTATCCGGTACAGATGGCTATAGGTATGTGCCATCAGCTCGTTGGCCTTCTTGCTCGCGGCGTAAAGGCTGACCGGATGATCGACGTTGTCATGCACCGAGAACGGCATTTTGGTGTTGGCGCCGTAGACCGAGCTGCTGGAGGCATACACCAGATGTTCGACCTTGTGATGGCGACAGCCTTCCAGTATGTTGAGAAAGCCGACCAGATTGCTGTCCATATAGGCGTGCGGATGGGTGAGCGAGTACCTCACCCCGGCTTGGGCGGCGAGGTTGACTACGCGCTGCGGCTGGTATTTGGCGAAGGCATTTTCAATGCCGCCGTGGTCTTCGAGGTTCAAGCGCAGATCGGTGAAGTTGGGGTGCCCCGTCAGTTTCGCCAGACGCGCCTTTTTCAGATTGACGTCGTAATAGTCGTTGAGGTTATCTATGCCGATAACCTCGTCGCCGCGTGCCAGCAGCCGTTGCGCCAAAATGTTGCCGATAAAGCCGGCGGTGCCTGTGATCAGGATTTTCATAGTTGTTCTTTCTTACAATCTTCCATCCACCTGGTCGGCGGGCAGAATGTATTTCACGTCGAACAGGATGGCGTGCGGCTTACCCAGGGCACGAATTTTTTCAGCGCCCATCTCGCGGAACTGGTGGTGGGCGACGGCGAGGATGATCGCGTCGTATTTGCCCGGTTCGAGCGTGGTGATGGGCGTGATGCCGTATTCGTGCTCGGCCTCGGCGGGGTTGATCCAAGGGTCGTAGACATCGACCTGGGCGTGATAGCTGTGCAGTTCCTTGATGATGTCGGTGACTTTGGTGTTGCGCAGATCCGGGCAATTTTCCTTGAAGGTCAGGCCCAGGATCAGCACATTGGCATTGGCGACATGGACGCGGCGCTGGATCATCATCTTGACCACGCGCTGCGCCACATAAGGACCCATGCCGTCATTGATGCGGCGGCCGGCGAGGATGACTTCCGGCAGGTAGCCGATCTCCTGGGCCTTGTGGGTCAAATAATAGGGGTCGACGCCGATGCAGTGCCCACCGACCAAGCCGGGACGGAATGGCAGGAAGTTCCACTTGGTGCCTGCGGCTTCCAGCACTTCCAGCGTGTCGATGCCGAGACGATTGAAGATCAGCGCCAATTCGTTGATCAGGGCGATATTCACATCGCGCTGGGTGTTTTCGATTACTTTCGCCGCTTCGGCGACGCGGATGCTGCTCGCCTTGTGGGTGCCGGCCGTGATGATGCGCCGGTAGAGTGCGTCGACGAAATCGGCGACTTCGGGGGTGGAGCCGGAGGTGACTTTGAGAATATTGATGACGCGGTGTTCCTTGTCGCCGGGATTGATGCGTTCCGGGCTGTAGCCAGCGAAGAAGTCCTGGTTGTATTTCAGGCCGGAGATCGATTCCATGATCGGTACGCACACTTCTTCGGTGGCGCCAGGGTAGACCGTCGATTCGAAGACCGCGATATCGCCCTTTTTCAGCAGTTTGCCGAGTGTCTGACTGGCTTTGACGAGCGGCGTGAGGTCCGGGCGCTTGTGTTCGTCCACTGGCGTGGGTACGGTTACGATGTAGACATTGCACGAGGCCAGGTCGCTGGGGTTGGTGGTAAAGCTGAGCTGGGTAGCCTGCGCCAGTTCCCGGGGGTCGACTTCGAGGGAGCTGTCCTTGCCCGCTTTGAGTTCAGCAATGCGTGCCGGGTTAATGTCCAGACCCACAGTGGGAAGCTGTTTGCCGAACTCAACGGCCAGTGGTAGGCCGACATAGCCCAGGCCGATCATGCCGATTTTTGTCTGGTTCAGGTCAGGCATGCCATTATCCTCGAAGAAAATTGGTAGGGTGCGCCGCGCGCACTATTATATTATGTTAATGTGGTGCGTGGGACGCACCCTACGTTGATGCTGTAGGGTGCGCCGTGCGCACCATTCACGCCAAATTGTTTGCACCGCGTCCGATCGCGTAATAAGTGAAGCCTTCTCTGGCGAGCATACGTGGATCATAGAGATTGCGGCCATCGAAGATCACCGGCTGCTTGATCGTGGTCTTGATGGTGGCGAAATCCGGGCTGCGGAAAGCTTTCCACTCGGTGACCACGGCCAGGGCATCGGCGCCTTCCAGTGCCTGCTGTGGCGAGTCGCAGAGAATGAAGTCCGGGCGTTCGCCATAGATGCGTTGCGCCTCGTGCATCGCTTCTGGGTCATAGGCGCGCACGGTCACGCCGCGCTCCCACAGTGCCTCGATGAGCGTGCGGCTGGGGGCGGCGCGCATGTCGTCGGTGTTGGGTTTGAAGGACAATCCCCATAGTGCGATGGTTCGTCCTTGCAGCTTGCCGTCGTAGTGATTGTCGATTTTTTCAAACAATATTTCTTTCTGGCGATTGTTCACCGTTTCCACGGCGCGCAGCAGATCGGCCTGGTAGCCTATTTGCCGCGCGGTGCGTTCCAGCGCCTGCACATCTTTGGGGAAGCAGGAGCCGCCATAGCCGCAGCCGGGATAGATGAAGTGATAGCCGATGCGTGGATCCGAACCGATGCCGATACGGACCTGCTCGATATCTGCGCCGAGCCGCTCGGCAAGATTGGCCAGTTCGTTCATGAAGCTGATCTTGGTCGCCAGCATGGCGTTGGCCGCGTATTTGGTCAGCTCCGCCGAGCGTATGTCCATCGTCACCAGACGTTCGTGGCTGCGATTGAATGGAGCGTAAAGGGCGCGCAGCAGCTCGGTGGTGCGCGGGTTGTCGGTGCCGATGACGATGCGGTCGGGTTTCATGAAGTCGTCGATCGCCGCGCCTTCCTTGAGGAATTCGGGGTTGGAGACGACATCGAATTCGATTTGTTTGCCGCGCGCGGCCAGCGCGCTATCGACGGCCGCGCGCACTTTATCCGCGGTGCCGACGGGGACGGTGGACTTGTTGACCACGACGCGATAGTCCTGCATATGTGCGCCGATGCTCTTGGCCACGGCCAGCACATATTGCAGATCCGCTGAGCCGTCCTCGTCGGGCGGCGTGCCCACGGCGATGAACTGGAACAAGCCATGCGCCACACCGGCAGCGATATCGGTGGTAAAATTCAGTCGGCCTGCCGCGGCATTGCTTTTGACCAGCGCCTCCAATCCCGGCTCGTAGATCGGGATTTGTCCCTGTTTGAGCATGTCGATCTTGCGCTCGTCGATATCGATGCACAGTACATCATTGCCGACATCCGCCAGACAGGTGCCGGTGACGAGTCCAACGTAGCCAGAACCGAAGATGGTGATTTTCATGGTGATGATTTGATCTCTAGAATAGTGGTTGGCAAATGCCCGCTAAGATAACAAAGCGCGCCGATTCCGTCACTATGCGCAAGTGGAATCGGCGGGGGATCGGATTTGTCCTACAGCCGGTGTAAGTTTCCACCTACAGGCGGCATTTTAATGTATCCATTATAATTCTTATGGACATGCGCCGCCAGCGGGTGTAATAGTTGCGTAACAGCGGGAGCAGCATAATCCGCTGCAAAACACCAGAGAGGTAAATCCTCATGTCCCCCCCAGGCGGAACAATCTCGCTATTCTCAATAGCACACGATTAAAAACGATTCGGGGCTAATTCCGGTATTTATGCTTCGACTGTTCAGACACTACGTGCCTCACAGCTTTTTGTGGCTGGGGATGATTGAGGCCGCGATCCTGCTATTGTCCATTTATCTGGGCGCGTGGCTGCGTTTTGGCGGTGGCGATGGAGCGACGATCGACGAAGCGGAGCCGCTATTGCCGAAAGCGGTTTTATTCGCTTTGGTCATAATCAGTGTCATGACGGCGGCGGGACTCTATAAAGCCAATCTGCGCGATGGCCTGGCGGGCATGTTGTTGCGCACTGGCATCAGTATTCTGCTGGGCTTCGGGGTGATGAGTCTGGCTTTTTACATCTTTCCTTCCCTGTTTCTTGGACGTGGCGCATTTGGTTTGTCATTTGGCATCGCGCTTGGCGGGATCGTGTGCGCTCGCCTGGTATTTTTCAGAGTCATAGACCAGGAAGCGCTGAAAAAACGCATATTGGTGCTGGGAACGGGCAAGCGCGCGGGACAGATTGCCCAGCGCATGCGCCGGAAGGTGGACCGGCGGGGATTCGCGATCATCGGTTATGTGCATGTTCCGGGTGAACATGTGGAGGTGGACGAACAAAACGTGCTGCGTCTCGATGTGCCCTTGCTCGAATTCGCCAACCGGCATCGGGTCGATGAAATCGTTGTGGCCGTCGAGGACCGCCGCAAGAATTTTCCGGTGCATGAATTGCTGGACTGCAAGATGAGCGGTATCGAGGTGGTCGATATGCCTGCCTTTTTCGAGCGGCAGGCCGGCCTGATACGGCTGGATTTACTGCATCCGAGTTGGTTGATTTTTTCCGACGGCTTTCTCACCAGTTCTTTGCGCGACTATAACAAACGCATCTTCGATGTCATCGCCAGTCTGCTAATACTGGCGTTGGCGTGGCCGGTCATGATTCTCACTGCATTGGCTATCCTGATCGAAAGCGGCGGGCGTGGGCCGGTGTTCTACCGGCAGGTGCGTGTGGGACAGAACTGGGAGTTGATCGAGGTGTTGAAATTTCGCAGCATGCGGGTTGATGCGGAGAAAGATGGCCCGCAGTGGGCCAGCAAAAACGACAGCCGCGTGACACGGATCGGCGCTTTCATCCGCAAGGTGCGTATCGACGAGTTACCGCAATTGTTCGGCGTGTTGCGGGGACAGATGAGTTTTGTCGGTCCTCGTCCCGAACGGCCGGAATTCGTCGAGCAATTGTCCCAAAATATTCCCTATTATGCCGAGCGTCACCGCGTCAAGCCCGGCATCACCGGCTGGGCTCAGATCCGTTATGCTTATGGCTCCACGGAGCAGGATGCCATCGAGAAGCTGCAGTACGACCTATATTACGTGAAGAATCACAGTCTGTTTCTGGATCTGATGATACTGTTTCAAACGGCGGAGGTGATCTTGTGGGGCAGAGGCGCGCGCTAGTGCCGTGTCACAGGCGTCAACCCCCCTGTGACACGGCACTACAGTATCAGATATGTTCAATATAGGCGTCATCAGCTATTCAGCCGCGGCACTGATGTTTCTGGTGCTGTCACTGCTGCTGTTGACCAGTTGGCGAGGACGGCTGCAGGGGGGATTACTGGTTTCCGCCGCCATTTCCACTGTCGTATGGGCGGTGATTGCGGCTTACCATGCCGCCAGAGGCTATCCTTCCCTCTTGCTGCTGCCGGTGGCCGAGGTCGTCCGCGACGGAATCTGGTTCGCCTTTCTGGTCAGGCTGCTGCATGCGGCGCAGGGCGGGACGAGGATATCGGCGAAACTGCGCTGGCTTTCCGGCAGCCTGATCGGTGTATGTCTGGCGCTGCTCGGGGTGCTTGCCTGGCCAGAAATTGGCGCTTTCGCCGGCGGCGTGGATTTGCGCGTGCTCGGCTATGTCCTGCTGGCGGTCGCGGGCCTGGGGCTGGTGGAGCAGATTTTTCGCAACACTGCCGCGGAGCGAAGGTGGGGCATCAAGTTTCTCTGTCTCGGCATCGGCGGTTTGTTCGTCTACGACTTTTTCCTCTACTCGGATGCTCTTCTCTTTCAACATGTTGACAGACATCTGTGGGATGCGCGCGGCGTGATCAATGCCCTGGCCGTGCCGCTCATCGCCGTGTCGGCCGCGCGCAATCCTCAGTGGTCGCTGGATGTGGCCGTCTCGCGAGGCGTCATTTTTCACACCACGGCGTTACTGGGGGCGGGCATTTACCTGCTGGTGATGGCCGGCGCGGGATATTACATACGGCTCTACGGCGGCAACTGGGGCTTGGTGGCGCAGGCGGTTTTCCTGTTCGGAGCCGCCGTGGTGCTGTTGATGATTCTTTCGTCCGGGCAGGCGCGCGCACGGGGGAAGGTATTTCTCAACAAGCACTTTTTCAGTCATAAATACGATTACCGGGAAGAGTGGCTGCGATTCATCCGCACCTTGTCGGACAGCGCGCCGGACAGTCCCCGTATCGGACCGGCGCGGGAGCGCGCCATCAAGGCTTTGGCGCAGATTGTGGACAGCCCGGCCGGCATGCTGTGGTGGCGGCGTGGTACGGTTGATTCGGATTCGCCGTTTGTGTCGCAATTCATGCCGGCGGCGCGCTGGAATGTCCCACAGCAGGCCGGCGCCAGCGAGTCTGCCGAGAGTTCCCTCGCCGATTTCCTGGAGCAGCGCCAGTGGGTCATCGACCTCGGCGAGTACGCCCGTCATCCCGAGGTTTACCAAGGGTTGGAAATATCCCCCTGGATGCGGGATTTTCCTCAAGGATGGCTGGTGGTTCCTCTGATTCTGCACCAGCAGGTGCCGGGGTTCATAGTGTTGACCCAACCACGCGCGGCACGGCACATCAACTGGGAGGACCGTGATTTGCTCAAGACAGCGGGTTGTCAGGCGGCCAGTTATCTTGCCCAGCTCGAGGCAACCCAGGCGCTGGTGGAGGCGCGCCAGTTCGAGGCGTTTAACCGTCTGTCGGCCTTCGTGGTGCACGATCTCAAGAATCTGGTCGCCCAGCTCTCTTTGGTGGTATCGAATGCCGCGCGGCACAAACATAATCCGGCCTTCATGGAGGATGCGATTAATACCGTGGAACATGCCACGGCGAAAATGAACCGGCTGCTGGCGCAATTGCGCTCGGGAAGCGCGCGCACGGGTATGGCGAGCGAATTCGAACTTGACGCGTTGCTGCGCGAAGTCATCGCCATGCGGGTGCATGTCAACCCCATTCCCGTGCTGGAACGCAGTGAAGCGGAGCTGTTCGTGGAGGCAGACAGGGATCGCCTTGCCGCTGTACTCGTGCACCTTGTCCAGAATGCACAAGAGGCGACGCCCGCCGATGGCCAGGTGCGGATACGTTTGAGCGGTGTCGACGGCCAGGCGGTGTTGGAGGTCGAGGACACCGGCCACGGGATGAGCGCCGAATTTATCCGTGAGCGTCTTTTTCAGCCATTTCAGACCACCAAGGGCGGGACGGGGATGGGTATTGGTGTCTACCAAAGCCGGGAGCTGGTGCGTGATCTGGGCGGCGATATTCAGGTGACAAGCGTGCCGGGCAAGGGTACGCTGTTTCGTATCCTGCTGCCCTTGAAGGAGAGCCGGCAGGATGCGAAGCTTCTTGGAAGCTTATAACACAAAGGACGGGGGGTACGCATGAATGCAAAAAAAACGCTGTTGATCGTCGAGGATGATCCCGGTTTGCAGAACCAGCTGCGCTGGTGTTTCGACGGTTTTGATGTGGTGACCGCCGGAGATCGTGAAAACGCTCTTGCCCAGATACGGCGGCACACTCCCGCAGTCGTGACCCTCGATCTCGGGTTGCCTCCTGATCCGGGCGGCGCCAGCGAGGGCCTGGCAACGCTCAAGGAAATCCTCGCCATCGCCCCGGCGACCAAGGTCATCATGGTCACCGGCAACGATGACCGCGAAAACGCGGTAAAAGCGGTAGGGCTTGGCGCCTATGATTTTTATCAGAAGCCTGTCGATCCCGAAATCCTCGCGCTGATCGTGGGCCGCGCCTTCTATCTGCGCGAACTGGAAATCGAAAACTGCCGCCTGGCGGCCACGCAGCGCAACGGCTCTCCATTGCAAGGCATCATCGCCTCCAGTGCACAGATGCTCAAGGTCTGTCAAACCGTGGAAAAGGTGGCGCCAACCGATGTCACCGTGTTGTTGCTGGGGGAAAGCGGCACCGGCAAGGAGCTTCTTGCCCGTGCCTTGCACGAGTTGAGCCCTCGCACCGCGCAGAAGTTCGTCGCCATCAATTGCGCGGCTATCCCGGAGGCGCTATTGGAGAGCGAGCTGTTTGGCTATGAGAAAGGCGCGTTCACCGGCGCCACCAAGCAGGTGCGCGGTAAGATCGAGTATGCCGAAGGGGGAACTCTATTCCTGGACGAGATCGGTGATCTGCCCATGGCGCTGCAAGCCAAATTGTTGCGCTTTTTGCAGGAGCGCGTGATCGAGCGTGTGGGCGGCCGTGGCGAAATCGCCGTGGATGTGAGAGTGATCTGCGCCACGCACCAGGACATTCCCGCTCTGGTGAAAGCCGGCAGATTCCGCGAAGATTTATATTACCGGATCAGCGAGCTGACGATACACATTCCCCCGTTGCGCGAACGCGACGGTGACATTCCTCTCCTGGCGCGCGCGTTTCTCGACAAATTCAGCGAGCAGCATCACAAGCCGCCGCGCGGTCTGAGCAAGGAGGCGATGTCAGCTATCGAGGTTTATCACTGGCCGGGGAACATCCGCGAGATGGAAAACCGCATCAAGCGGGCCGTGATCATGAGCGAGGGTTTTCAAATTACCGCCGAGGATCTCGAGCTGGCGCTTACTCCGCGGCGTGAGGAAGTGCCGCTCAACTTGCGGCAAGTGCGTGACAATGCCGAACGGCAAGCACTGGAACGGGCCTTGCGCTGGTTTGGCGGCAATGTCTCGCAAGCGGCGGAGATGCTGGGTATCAGCCGTCCCACGCTGTATGACTTGATGACCAAGTATGGGTTGAAGTAGTGGTTGATGTAGGGTGGGTTAGGCCGTAGGCCGTAACCCGCCATCCTGCGCCGCGAGGCGCTTCTTGGTATGAGCGGTTGCTGTGCGACCACCGTTTTTAGAATCATCTACGCTGACGAGACGAAACCATGAAAATAAGCGACGGAACACGTAAGGGCGGAATTCTTTGTCTACTATTGTTGTCAGGCATGCTGGGCGGCGGTCTGGCGTATGCAGATAACAGTCAAAAGCTGCTGGGCGATGCCAGAGGTTATCTGCAAAAAGGCGATACCCAGTCCGCCATCATCCAGCTCAAGAACGCCCTGCAGGAAAATCCCGACAACAAGGATGCCCGCTTTCTGCTGGGGGAGATCTATCTGCGTCAGGGCGATGGACCGGGCGCGGCCAAGGAACTGAAGCGCGCCAAGGATCTGGGGGTGCTGGATGACAAGGTGCTCATTCCGCTTGGCAAGGCGTATCTGATGCAAGGGCGCAACGAGGCAGTGCTCGATGAAATCAAGGCGCCCACCGGCGCATCGGTAGTCTTGAAGGCGGGTGTAGCAACACTTCAGGGACATGCTTTCCTGGCGACCCGTAAAGCCGACAAGGCCAAGGAAAAATATCAGGAGGCGTTGGCTTTCCAGACCGATTACCCCGATGCCTTGATCGGCCAGGCGCGCATCACCTTCATGGAAAAAGACCCGGCGGGCGCGGAAAAACTCACCGACCGCGCCCTCAAGGCCGACCCGAACAGCATCGAGGCCCTGTTGCTGAAGGGTGATTTGCAGCGGGTGGGTGGCCGTCATGCCGAGGCCATCCAGACCTTCCAGAAAGTGTTGCAGATCGATCCCCAGAATGCGGGAGCCTATCTGGGGCGGGCCGTTGAACAACTCGCGCTGGGCAAGCCCGCCGAAGCGAAAAAGGACATCGCGGCCGTGCGCAAGCGCGCACCCAATCACCCCCTCGCCAATTATCTGTCCGCCGCCATGGCGTTTCAGGAAAAAGACCTGAATGCCGCCGAGGAATTCCTGCAGCAAGCGCTGAGGATCATCCCTGGACATCTGCCCAGCTTGCTGTTGATGGGCAATGTCCACTATGCCAAAAACCAGTTCGCACAAGCGGAAAACGAACTCACGCGCTATGTCGACGCGGTGCCCGGCAATCCCGCCGCACGCAAACTTCTCGGCGCCACCTTGATGAAACTCAAGCGCCCGCAGGAAGCGGTCAAGGCTCTGGAGCCTGCGGTCAAGGACAACGCCCAGGATTCCCAGTTGCTGGCCTTGCTGGGCAGCGCTTACATGCAGAGCGGCGATCTCGACAAAGGTACCGATTATCTCGAACAGGCGGCCAAGCTCTCGCCCAGCGCCGCGGCGATACGCACCCAGTTGGCGGTCGGGCATCTGGCGTCGGGCGAGACCGATCTGGCTGTCAAAGAGCTCGAATCCGCCGCGGAACTGGGCAAGGAGCCGATGCAGGCAGATGTCCTGCTGGCACTCACCCACCTGCAGAAAAAGAATTTCGACAAAGCCCTTGCCGCGGCTCAGGCCATGGCCCGCAAAGATAACCGCAACCCCGTGCCCTATAACCTGATGGGAGCCGCCTATCTGGGCAGGAAGGACATGGCTATGGCGCGCAAGCAGTTCGAACAGGCACTGAAAATCCAGCCCAAATTCAGCCCGGCACAGATGAATCTCGCACAACTCGATCTACAAGAGGGCAAAGCCCAGCAGGCCGAACAGCGTTACAAGGACATTCTCAAGGATAACGACAAAAACATCGGCGCCATGGTGGCGCTCGCCGGCCTGTCGGCGAGGGCCGGTAAGCCGAAAGACGCCATGACCTGGCTGGAAAAGGCACGAGAGCGCAACCCCAAGGCACTGGAACCCGCCCTCCTGATGATCAACGCCCACTTGCAGCAGAACGAACCTCTCAAGGCACTGAGCGTCGCACGAGACATCCAGGATGAGCACGTCGACAATCCCGCCGCCTTGCAGGTACTGGCGCAGGCGCAACTCGCAGCGGGCGAGACCAGCAGCGCCCTATCCAGCTATCGCAAGCTCACGGAAAAACTGCCCAAATCACCCCAGGCGCAGTATCTTCTAGCTCAGGCCCAGGCCAAGGCCAAGGATTCCAAGGCCGCCGCCAACAGCCTGAACAAGGCCCTCAAGCTCGACCCAAACTTCTTCCCCGCCTCTATCGCTTTGGCCGAACTGGAATTACAGGACAAGCGTCCTCAGGAAGCCTTGCGCATCGCACGTCAGATCCAGAAGCAACAGGACAAGTCTCCGGCCGGATATGAACTCGAAGGCAACATCCACATGAGCGGCCGCGCCTATGCGGACGCCGCCAATGCCTATGCCGCCGCCTTGCAGCGCGGCAAGAGTGGCGGCATGGTGATCAAGCTATCGGGTGCCCGCAAACAAGCCGGCGATACCGCCGGGGCCTATCAGACGCTAACCCAATGGCTTACCGAACACCCCGGCGACATGGCTGTGCGCACCATTCTGGCCAGCAACTATCAAACGGATGGCAAGCGTAAAGAGGCCATCGAACAGTACCGGAAAGTGCTCGAAAAACAGCCAAATAACGCCGTTGTTTTGAATAACCTTGCCTGGGTTTCCCATGAGCAGGGCGACCCCCGTGCCGTGGACTATGCGGAAAAAGCCTATAGCCTCGCCCCGGATCAGTTTGCCGTCATCGACACCCTGGGCTGGATACTGGTGCAGCGGGGACAGGTGAAACGCGGCCTCGAATTGCTCCAATCCGCCGCCGCCAAGGCTCCAACCTCCCCGGAAATCCGTTATCATCTGGCATATGCTATGGATAAGGCGGGCCGCAGCCATGATGCGCGCAAGGAACTGGAGCGTCTGCTCGACACCTATGACAGTTTTGGTGAGGCTGAGGCTGCCAAGGCGCTGCTGAAGCGGTTAAAGGGATTATAGTGCCAGTTAGGGAACCTCTGAATTGATCAGAGGTTCCTGGAATTAAAAATTTCCGGGCCAGGATTGGGTATTGGTGCGGGTAAAGGGCAATGTATTTTGATGCCAGGGACGAACTTGGCGCTCATCTGTGGTTCGCAATGGAGGCGATGCTGGCACGCATGTGTTGAGTTGCGCCGAACAATTCCTCGCCATGGCCTTTGCCCATCTGACATACCGCGAGAGTCTATGGGGCATCTAGCAGGACCTAGTGTCGCGTCATGTGTCAAATGTTGCACATTAACTCTCGCGCAATTAATCGTTTTTATTTGTTTTTGTTATTTGATTTTAGATAAATATATGCGGCTAATTATGCATGGCGCGATACTAGGATTCAATAACGTGATTCTAAAAAACCCAGGGATTACTAAATGGAAAAAAATACGCTGCCTTTCATTCGAACAAGACCCCTTTTACTGGCAAGTCTGATTGCAATAGGAGGCTTGACTGGTTGCGGTAAAACCAATCTGAGCGATGCAGAACACATACAGCGCGCCAAAGACTTCCAGGACAAAGGTGACCTCACTTCAAGCGTCATCGAACTCAAAGGCGCACTTAAAGAAAACCCGGATAACGCTGAGGCGCGCTGGCTATTGGGGCAGATTTACGTAGATCTTGAAAATGGCGCCGCCGCCGAAAAAGAACTGAAACACGCCCGTGAACTGGGTGTTGATCCGAACTCTATCCTGGTGCCGCTGGGGCGTGCCTTGCTACAACAAAACAAGGCAAAACAGGTGTTAGATGAGATTCAAATCACCAATAATGCACCTGCGGCTACACGTATCGGTGCGCTCACCTTGAGAGGTGAGGCAAACCTTAATCTGAAACAGATAAATGCAGCTCAAGCAGATTTATCCGCCGCACTTGAGGCATGTGGCAGCAATAAATGCAGTGACACGCTGATAGCATTGTCGCGTCTTGAAATGAACCGTAATGCGGCTGACCAAGCTAAAGGGTGGCTGGTGAAGGCCATTGCCCAAGACCCGAAAAACGCTCATGTGTGGCGCCAGTTAGGTGGCCTGGAACAATCGCAAAACCATCGGCAAGAGGCGATAGACGCTTACAGTAAGGCGATCCAAGCCAATCCACGCGATCTTCGTGCCCTCTTTGAACGTGCTGAACTATACCTGCAGGAGGGTAAGCAGGACGCCAGCAAGGCCGACCTGGAGGCCATGCGCAAGGTGGAGCCAAAGAGCCTCGCCATCAAGTATATTGAGGGGCGCCATGCTCTGATAGATAAAGATTATGTCCAGGCGCAGGCAGCACTGGAAGCGTTTCTGAATGCGAATCCAGGTCATCCATCAGCGGCCTATTATCTAGCGGTGGCACATATCTCACAGAACCATTTACAGCAGGCCGAAGATTATTTGGCCCGTCTGCTCAACACCTATCCCGGTTCGATGCAGGCACGCAGATTGCTTGCCGCTGTACAGGCGCAGCGAGGGGCGCCCGACAAGGCCATTAAAACCATCGAGCCGGTTGCGAAACAACATCCCGATGATGTTGCTGTGCTCAAATTCCTAGGGTATCTGTTTCTGCGCACAGGCGCCTTTCAGACCGGCGTCAGCTATTTGCAGCGAGCCGTCGAAATCGAACCAGGTGCGGCCGGAACGCACCTAACCCTAGGAGAAGCGCTGCGGGCCCAAGGCAAAACAGACCTGGCTCTAGAGCAGTTTGACGCCGCCTTACAGATCAAACCAGATATGGCAGAAGCTGATGTATTGCGCATTTTCACCCGCTTGCGAGAAAAACAGTTTGATGCCGCGCTGCAGGATGTCACCACATTCAAAGCCCGGCATCCCAAGAGCCCAGTACCCGACGCCTTAGCCGGCTCGGTCTATGTCGGCAAGAAGGATTATGTCAAGGCCCGTCAGGCATTGGAACAGTCACTGGCGCTGGATCCCAAATACTTTCCTGCGCGCGTCGCCCTCGCGCGGCTTGCGCTGACACAAAATGATCCCGCCACGGCCCGTCGGCATTATCAGGATATTCTCAAGCAGGATCCGGCACACCTTGACAGTCTGTTGGCCCTGGCCGCCCTCGAGCAGGGTGCTGGCAAAACAAAAGAATCCATGGCATGGTTGAAAAAGGCTAGGCAAAAACACCCCCAGTCTCTTTCTCCCGCCTTGTTGCTGATAAATGCCCATTTGCAAAATAACGAGCCGCTTGAGGCTTTGGCCTTGGCCCAGAATACCAGGAACGAGCATCCCACTGACCCCAGTGCTTTGCAGGCATTGGCGCAATCACAATTGGCAGCGGGTGAGACCGGCAGTGCTTTGGCATCTTTTCGTGCCCTCGTCGAGCAATTGCCCGCCTCAGCACAGGTACACCATCTGTTTGGAATGGCGCAGATCAGGGCGCAAGATGCCAAGGCCGCATCGGCTAGTTTAAACAAGGCGCTCAAATTGGATCCCACAATGTTGCCCGCTGCCGTGGCATTGTCATCTCTGGAATTGCAAAACGGGCGGATACAAGAAGCGCTACGCATCGCTCGCCAGATTCAGCAGCAATCCACCGCTGCAACGGGCTACGAGCTTGAGGGCAACGCCCATCTGCAGGCGCGCGCCTATTCCAACGCCATCAAAGCGTACACAGCGGCCTATGCGCGTGGTAAAAGCGCTGGGTTGGCGATAAAGCTGGCTACCGCGCAGCATCAGTCAGGAGATGTGTCTGGGGCATATCAGACACTGACACGCTGGCTAACAGACCACCCTGACGATATAGCGGTGCGCGCCGCATTGGGCGGTGCTTATCAGCTGGATGGGAAGTTCCAGGAAGCCGCTGAACAATACCAGAAAATAATCGTACGGCACCCCAGTAATGTTGCGGCACTAAATGATCTGGGCTGGGTTTACCACATGCAGGGAGATGCGCGCGCCCTGGAGTATGCCGAAAAGGCCTATAAGGCAGCGCCTGAGCAACCTGCCGTGCTTGACACGCTTGGCTGGATACTGGTGCAAAAAGGGGACGTAAAGCGCGGATTAGGCTTTCTGCAACAGGCCATCGACAAGACGTCAGACATCCCTGCCGTCCAGTATCATTATGCAGTCGCCCTGGACAAAGCCGGGCGCGGCCGCGAAGCGCGAAATGTACTTCAAGCCTTATTGGCCAAAGAGGGACATTTCGCTGAGGCGCAAGAAGCTAGGAAATTGCACGACAAACTACAACATATTGATTAGTATAAAAAAATAGCTTGTCGGAATTCTTTACAGATATTTTTTCGGGCCATGTTGAAAAAATTTTGATAAATTTCATATGGATAGGATTTTATCCTGATTTTTTAGGTTATAAAAAAGCAGTTTTTTTGGGGAAGGAGAGACATTGAAGTGTCGGGATTCTTTACAAAATGTTTAACCAAAAAGGGCCCATGATGTTGAAGTTAAGTAATTTTAAATAATAATATTCATATATATCAACAAGTTATGACAAAACTCCCTATTTTGTGGCACGCTCCGTGCATTATTTTAAGCAAAACCATGGTGGTTTTTTTATTTCATAGCATCCGATAGGAGGTTAAAAATGTTTAAACATAATGTAAAAAAGACACTGGCAATGCTGGGCTTGGCCATAAGTGTTGGCGTGATGGCAAGCCCTGCGATGGCTTTTAGTCTCGGTGGATACACGGGTCCAGTGAAGCTTCTGTTCTCTAACTTTGACGCTGGCACCAGCGGATATCCTGTTACGCCTCCAGCGGGTACCTTGGGAAATGTTTGTAGCACCATAGCAGCTTGTGATTTGGCTGGCACAAATCCTGCCCCAGGCACCTCATGGGGTGAAGACACATGGGGTATTTTCCAAATTTCTGCTATCGAAAACGCGGTTAGTGGCGCAACTTTGTGGACCACGGGTACGGGTGGCGAGCGTTTAACCGGTATTTTCGGTGGCTTGCAAGACCAGCAAGTAACTTGGAATGGGGGCAGCAGCTTTACTACCGGATCGCTCGGTGGTTGGATGAAAGTGTTTCTTGACACCAACAATGATTACAATGGTGCCCCAGGCGCCGCGGGTCGTACCGGGCAATACCTCTACCCCGGCGCAACCGAGGGTAGCCTGTTTCTCGATTTGGTGTTCGGTGCGGGTGGTGCATTGCTTGGCGATTTAACCTCCACCTATACCAGCAGCTTCCTGCAGCCTTCGCTCAATGGTGCTGGCAATGGCTTTCTCAATGTTGTCGGTGGCACCTATGCGGCCATGTTCGATACCAATAGTATGACCGGCTTGAATCCAGGCTTTACATATGACCTGAGCTTTGATGTTACACTGTTCGCAGCGGGCGCCTCCACTGGGTGGAACGTGACCAGTGCCGGTCAAGCGCAAGGTAGGGTACCGGAACCCGCCTCATTGGCTCTGATGGGCATCGGCTTACTGGGTCTGGGTGCGGCCAGCCTACACAGAAAGAAGAAAGTCATCTAAATCATTACCGGTTGATCTATCAACGATCACCGAAGGGCCGCTGAAAAGCGGCCCTTTTTTTTCGTGCGCCCGGCAGGGCGCACTCACTGCCGGAAGCCGTGGTGGAACGCGGCAACCTGAAGCTTGCCTATCAGCGAGTGGTCGAGAACAAGGGTGCTGCCGGTGTCGATGGCATCGGTGTAGCCGAGA
>SBBG01000150.1 GCA_005240065.1 Gammaproteobacteria bacterium
GCAAAGCGCACAATATGTTTTTGGAAAATCCGAATTGAAGGAACCTCTGAATTAATCAGAGGTTCCTTCAATTCGGATTTTCCAAAAACATATTGTGCGCTTTGCACGCTTGACGGATGCACCCGCCCTACGGTTTATGGGCTGGCATACTGGCCCGCCAGAGCTGGAAGCGTTCCGCGAGTGTGTGGTTGCCGGTGGGGGTGAAGTTCATGGTTTGTGCCGGTTCCGGCCAGGTCTGCGGTTGGCCTGCCAACAGGAACGCCGTGCCGCGCGCGGTGGCCTCGCATTCGGCGGGACGATGCACCGGCAGGCCGCTGAGGTCAGCGAGGCGCTGGCATAAGCCATCGAGGGCGGAGAGGCCGCCGCTGGCGACGATCCTTCGCAGGGGCGCGCGAGTGGCTTGTAGCTCGATCAGATTGGTGTATAAGAGAAACACGATGCTTTCCGCGACAGCCGCCATCTTTTCCCACGGCTCGCCTTTGCCGATGAATCGCGAGGTAAAACCGGGCAGCCAGAACGGCGATCCCAGGCCCGAAACGCCATTGAGGAACAACGATGGCGCCTGCGCCTCGTCCAGCCATCGCGGCAGCCGGCTGGCGGCATCTTCCAGCTCCAGTTCCCGGGCGGCCCAGTCCAGCGCGCTGGCCGCACCATTGACGGTGCCTTCGAGGACATAAACAGCCCGTTCCTTTTCCGCGAATACCACGCTGTTCAGCAATCTGGGGTGAGAGGGGCGCTGAAGGGCGATGCGCTGCACGAAGGCGCCTGTGCCCACGTTGACATAGGCGGTATCCGCGTCAGGTTCGCCAAAGGCGAACAGGGCGGCGGATTGATCGCCGCTGGCGAGAGTCAGCGGGATGGCCCGGCCTTCCACGCGCAGATGACCGAAGGGGTGGCGCGAAGCGACGCAGCGGGGCAGGGCGGCGCGCGGCACGCCGAACAGTGACAGTAATTCATCGTCCCAATCGCGGATTTGGAGATTCCACAACAGGGTGCGCGCGGCGTTGGCCGGATCGGCCAGCAGAGGCCGCTCTTCGAGCAGGTGGAACAGGATAAAGCTTGCCAGCGGCCCGCAGGCAAGCGCGCCATTGTGATGAGCGGCCCGCACGCCGGGCAAGTGATCCAGGCACCAGCGCAGCTTGCTTACGCCGTGGTGGGCGGAGGGGAAGAGTCCCGTGATGCGATGTATCTTGTCCCTATGGGGGGCGAATACCTCCAGCCAATCGTGTGCGCGCCGGTCCTGCCAACTGATGACCGGGGAGAGCGCCGCTCCGCTGTTTTTATCCCAACAAACCAGACTAGAGCGCTGCGTCGCCAGTCCCGCCGCCGCCACGTCCCGAGCACGCTTGCCCAGATAGTGCATGACATTGGCGATGGAGTGACGTAGCGAGGCGATCAGATCTTCCGGGTCGTGCTCCACCCGGTCCGGGTGAGGGTGACGGGTGGCGATGGGCTGGAAATCGCTGGCGACGAGATTGCCGAGACAGTCGAATACCAGGGCGCGGCTGGCGTGGCCGCCCTGGTCGAGGGCGAGATAGAGAGCGTCAGGCCGCGTCGCGCTTGTCTTCATCGAAATGAAGATCGCCGATGATCTCCAACGGGTAGCGCTTGCCGGCCAGGTAATCGTCGACGCACCGCATCACCAGCGGGCTGCGCAGATGGGCGGGGTTGGCGAGCAATTCGTCGCGCGTCAGCCATACCGCACGCAGGATGCCGGTATCCAGCGTGCGCGCCGGGTCATGGCTGTGGCAGGCGCCGCTGAAACAGGCGCGCAGATAAGTCTTGCCCTGTGGGTGCCGCCAGCGATAAAACCCGACCAGCGCCGCAGGCTCGAAACGCCAGGCAGTTTCCTCCAAGGTTTCGCGGATCACCGCAGTGATCAGTCCCTCGCCCTCATCGAGATGTCCGGCGGGCTGATTATAAACGATGCGGCCTTCGCTTTCCTCTTCCACCATCAGGAAGTGCCCCTCGCGCTCGATCACGGCGGCGACGGTGACGTGTGGTTTCCATATCATGAGTAATATCTCCCTTGGGTAGTTTCTCGTTTAACGGCAGCGGCACTGCTTTCCATGAGCCCGGCGCGAGTCCCTCGATCGTCCATTCACCTACCGCGTAGCGTATCAGGCGCAACGCCGGATAACCAACCGCGGCGGTCATGCGCCGTACCTGGCGATTGCGGCCTTCGGTGATTTTCAGCTCTATCCAGGCAGTGGGGATCGCGGCGCGGTAACGGATCGGCGGTATGCGCGGCCAGATACCGGGTTCTTCCATGAGGCGCGCCCTGGCCGGGGCTGTCATGCCGTCGTTGAGCGGCACACCGCGTTCCAGCGCTGCGAGCGCGGCTTCGCCTGGAATGCCCTCGACTTGTACCCAGTAAGTTTTTTCCAGCTTGTGGCGCGGGTCCGAGACGAGATGCTGCAAGCGGCCGTCATCGGTCAAAATCACCAGCCCCTCGCTGTCGCGGTCCAGCCGCCCGGCGGGGTAGATGGCTGGGATGCCGATGTAATCGGCCAGCGTCTTGCGTCCCTCACTGTCGGTGAACTGGGTCAGGACATCGTAGGGTTTGTTGAAAAGAATCAGTTTTGTCATGTGCCCATGATAGCAATTGTGCGTTACAGGATCGTAACTGTTAAAATAACCTGATTAACTCAGGAGCCCGCATTACCATGTCCTACAACAAAATCACTGTCCCCGCCGATGGCGCGCAAATCACCGTCAACCCCGATTTTTCGCTGAACGTGCCCACCCGGCCGATTATCCCCTTCATCGAGGGCGACGGCATAGGCATTGATGTCACACCAGTGATGCGCACCGTGGTCGATGCGGCAGTGGCCAAGGCCTATGGCGGCGCGCGTTCGATCGCCTGGATGGAGGTTTATGCCGGGGAGAAGGCGACCCAGGTGTACGGCCCGGATGTCTATCTGCCAGAGGAGACTCTGCGGGCGGTGCGCGAGTACCCGGTATCCATCAAGGGGCCGCTGGCGACGCCGGTGGGCGGCGGTATCCGTTCTCTGAACGTGGCGCTGCGCCAAGATCTCGACCTCTACGTCTGTCTGCGGCCAGTATGTTATTTTCCCGGCACGCCCAGCCCGGTGAAGGCGCCGGAAAAGATCGACATGGTGATCTTCCGCGAAAATTCCGAGGATATCTACGCCGGTATCGAGTGGGCGGCGGGTACGCCGGAGGTGCGCAAGATCATCGACTTTCTGCGGCAGGATATGGAGGTGAAGAAGATCCGCTTCCCGGACAGTTCCGCCATCGGCATCAAGCCGGTGTCGCGCGAGGGCACGCAGCGCCTGGTGCGTAAAGCCATCCAGTACGCCATCGACAATCAGCGCGATTCGGTGACCCTGGTGCACAAGGGCAACATCATGAAATTCACCGAGGGCGGTTTCCGCAACTGGGGCTATGAGGTGGCGAAGAGCGAGTTCGGCGCGCAGGAAATCGACAAAGGCCCGTGGTGCCGCATGAAAAATCCCCAGACCGGCGGGGAGATCGTCATTAAGGACGTGATCGCCGACGCCTTCCTGCAGGAGATCCTGCTGCGCCCCGAGGACTTCGACGTGATCGCCACGCTCAACCTCAACGGCGATTACATCTCCGACGCGCTGGCCGCGCAAGTCGGCGGCATCGGCATCGCGCCGGGCGCCAACATGTCCGACGCCGTAGCGATGTTCGAAGCCACCCACGGCACCGCGCCCAAGCATGCGGGCAAGAACGACGTCAACCCCAGCTCCATCATCTTGTCCGCCGAGATGATGTTGCGTCACCTGGGCTGGAACGAAGCGGCCGATCTGATCGTCAAAGGAGTGTCAGGCGCGATCGCCAAGGGCACCGTGACCCACGACCTGGCGCGGTTGATGCCGGGCGCGGCCGAAGTGAGCTGCTCGGGGTTTGGTGAGGCGGTGGTTGCGAATATGTGAACTTAAAGTAGCGAGTGGCGAGTAGAAAGTGACGAGGGAAAAAATCTCAGCCCTCGTCACTTTCTACTCGCCACTCGCTACTTGATTATCCCTGAGCCTCCTGTATGTTCTGAGCATGCTTGCCCTTGGGTCCATCGGTGATTTCGAATTCGACCTTCTGCCCCTCGCGCAGGGTCTTGTAGCCATTCATATTGATCGCCGAAAAATGAGCGAAGATGTCGTCTCCGCCGTTATCGGGTGATATAAAACCATATCCCTTGGCATTGCTAAACCATTTTACCGTGCCAGTCGCCATCTTTATGCTTACCTCGTTGCTGCGCATGACGGGACCCCTCCGCTTGTTGCGTCACCCCCTCCCGCCCAAGAGTTGACGAATGACTCGAATTATGAGCCGTATTTTTGTATATATCTAATCGCTGTGCGAGTCAAGGGCTGGCGGAATTTTTTTCAAAATGAGAAGCGCTATAGGAATTTTCGGGGTCTTTTGAGTAAAATCGAACTCATGAAGGAGAAACACCAGGATCACCGCGATGACGGTCTGGCGCTGGAGGAGGCCAAGCCCAAGCTCAAGCGCCCACCTATGTACAAGGTGCTGTTGCTGAACGACGATTACACGCCGATGGAGTTTGTCGTGCATGTCCTGGAGGTGTTCTTCGCCATGAGCCGCGACAAGGCTACCCAGATCATGCTGCACGTACATACGCGCGGCGTGGGGGTGTGCGGTATCTATACCCGCGATATCGCCGAAACCAAGGTGGCGCAGGTGACACAGTGCGCGCAGGAAAACCAGCACCCGTTGAAATGCACCATGGAAGAGGCGTAGGCTGGTCACGGGTATTGAAAACATTTCCGGAAAGCCTCATCCTTTGTAGAAGTCAAACATTTTAGGTCTCGCACCCAAGAGGTTACCCTATGTTAAGCAAAGACCTCGAATTCACGCTCAATATCGCCTTCAGAGAGGCGCGTGAAAAGATGCACGAGTTCATGACGGTGGAGCATCTGCTGCTGGCTTTGCTTAACAATCCGGGAGCGGTCGAAGTGTTGCGTGCCTGCGGCGCCGATCTGGACATTCTCCGGCGAGAACTCGCCGCCTTCGTCAACGAAAATACCCCTCTGCTGGCGCCCGGCGACAAGCGCGATACCCAGCCGACGCTGGGTTTCCAGCGCGTATTGCAGCGCGCTGTTTTTCATGTGCAATCGTCCGGCAAGAAGGAAGTGCAGGCCGCCAATGTCCTCGTCGCTATTTTTGGTGAGCAGGATTCGCAGGCTGTCTATTTCCTCAACCGGCAGAATGTCACCCGCCTGGATGTGGTGAATTACATCTCTCACGGCATATCCAAGGTACACGGCGAAGGGGAGGGCGCGCCGCCGCCCGCGTCCGACGATGAGGCGGGGGGCGATGCCCCGGCCAAGAGTCCGCTTGAGACGTTCGCCGTCAATCTCAACCAACTCGCCCGCCAAGGCAAGATCGATCCGCTAATCGGGCGCAAACATGAAATCGAGCGCACTATCCAGATCCTGTGCCGCCGCCGCAAGAACAACCCGCTATTCGTCGGCGAGGCTGGCGTGGGCAAGACTGCGCTGGCCGAAGGACTTGCGAAGATGATCGTCGATGGCGAGGTGCCGGAGGTGCTCTCCAACGGCACCGTCTATTCGTTGGATCTGGGCACGTTGCTCGCCGGCACCAAATACCGTGGTGATTTCGAAAAACGCCTCAAGGGCGTGGTGAATCAGCTCCAGAAGGAGCCGGGTGCGATCCTGTTCATCGACGAGATTCACACCATCATCGGTGCAGGCGCGGCCTCCGGTGGGGTGATGGACGCATCCAACCTGATCAAGCCGGTGCTGGCTTCGGGTGCGCTGAAATGCATTGGTTCGACCACCTACCAGGAATATCGCGGTATCTTCGAGAAGGATCGCGCCTTGGCGCGGCGATTCCAGAAGATCGACGTTTCCGAGCCCACAATGGAGGAGACCGTGCAGATCCTGGAAGGGCTGAAGTCGCGTTTCGAGGAGCATCACGGCGTCAAATACTCGAAACAGGCGCTGCGCGTGGCGGCGGAGCTGTCGGCACGATATATCAATGATCGTTATCTGCCGGACAAGGCCATCGACGTCATCGACGAAGTGGGCGCCAATCAGCGCCTGCTGCCCGTTTCCAGGCGCAAGAAGATGATCGGCGTCAAGGAGATCGAGGAGATCGTCGCCAAGATCGCGCGCATTCCTTCGAAGAGCGTTTCGGCCTCGGACAAGGACGTGCTGCGCAATCTGGAGCGCGACCTGAAGATGGTGGTGTTCGGTCAGGACGAGGCTATCGACGCCTTGTCCGCGGCCATCAAGATGGCGCGTGCCGGTCTCGGCCAGGCACAGAAGCCAATCGGCTCGTTCCTGTTCGCGGGGCCGACCGGCGTGGGCAAGACCGAGGTGACCCGCCAGCTCGCGCGGGTGCTGGGTATCGAGCTGATCCGCTTCGACATGTCCGAATACATGGAGCGCCACACCGTATCGCGCCTGATCGGCGCGCCGCCCGGCTATGTCGGTTTCGATCAGGGTGGGTTGCTCACCGAGGCAGTCACCAAGCATCCGCACGCGGTGCTGTTGCTCGACGAGATCGAAAAGGCACATCCCGAGGTTTTCAATATCCTGCTCCAGGTGATGGATCACGGTACTCTGACGGACAATAACGGGCGCAAGGCCGATTTTCGCAATGTCATTGTCATCATGACCACCAATGCCGGCGCCGAGCAGATGAGCCGCAGCTCGATCGGTTTCGTCCAGCAGGATCACAGCACGGACGGCATGGAGGCGATCAAACGCATGTTCAGCCCCGAGTTCCGCAACCGCCTGGATGCTATCATCCAGTTCAAGCCGCTGGGCGCCGCCGTCATCGCTTCAGTGGTGGACAAGTTCATCTTCGAACTGGAAGCCCAGTTGCACGAGAAAAACGTCACGATCGACATCGATGCCGATGCCCGCGCCTGGCTGGCCGAGCACGGTTACGATGAAAAGATGGGTGCCCGCCCGATGGCGCGTGTCATCCAGGAGCACATCAAGCGGCCGCTGGCCGAGGAACTGCTGTTCGGCCGGCTGGCGCGCGGCGGACACCTGCATGTCATCGTGCAGGACGGGAAGCTGGCCTTCGAGCTGGAGGGTGTCGAGGAGTTGCAGGCGAGCTGAGGCTTAACCGTTGCTCCCTCTCCCCGCTTGCGGGAGAGGGAGGTAAATCAGCGGGCGCGGAAGGTGATGCGCGCCTTGCTCAGGTCATAGGGGGTCATTTCCACCGTGACCTTGTCGCCGGTCAGGATGCGGATGTAATTCTTGCGCATCTTGCCGGAGATGTGGGCCGTGACAATGTGCCCGTTGTCGAGCTGTACACGAAACATGGTGTTCGGCAGGGTTTCGATGACCGTGCCTTCCATCTCGATCTGTTCTTCTTTCGCCATTCCAAATCTTACTCAGTGCGTTAAAATGCTTTGATTCAGGCTGGATGTGATGCCTGGTAGTAATCCCCTATTTTGCCTGAATTCAACCTGATTGGCAAAAGGGCACTTCTAAAAATTCGCTGAAGCCACGATGGCGGCGTTGGAAATGCTCGCAAAATGCCCATGTACTCCGTGTACACTCCGCTTTTGCGAGCATTTCCGCCTTGCCCTCGCGTCTTGATCGAATTTTTAGAAGTGCCCAAAAGCTCCCATGAACCTTTTTCCGCTTACTGGATGACCTGATGACAAAGTCCCGATTTTTCGCCGTGGTTGTATCAATCGCTATGTGCGGTTTGGCGTTGGCGAACGCCCAGGCCGCACCCGCCAACGAACGCTTACAGCGTTTTTTCTCGGAGGTGAAGAGCCTGCGTGCCGATTTCGAGCAGACGGTGGTCGACGCCAAGGGTAAGACCATTCAGGAAGCGAAAGGCATTCTGTCTCTGCAACGCCCGGGAAAGTTTCGCTGGGATTACCGCGCACCTTATCAGCAGGTGATTGTCGCCGATGGGCATAAGATCTGGGTCTATGACAGTGATCTGGAACAAGTCACGGTCAAGCCGATGGATGCGGCGCTGGGCGGCACGCCGGCGCAATTGCTCAGCGGCACGCGCCCTTTGGAACAGGATTTCACCATTACCAGCCTGGGGCCGCGCGGCGGCCTGGAATGGCTGGAGCTGATGCCGAAGGCGAAAGAAAAAGAATTCGAGCGTGTGCGCCTGGCGTTCGATCAGAATAATCTGCGTTTGATGGAAGTGGCGGACAGCTTCGGGCAGGTGACATTGCTGAAATTCAGCGCCATCCAGCGCAACCCGGTGCTGGACCCCAAGACCTTCACGTTTGCGCCGCCCAAGGGGGTGGATGTGGTGAGCGAATAGTAAGCGCTTGCAAAGATGTTTGAAAAGCCTTAGATAGATTGTATGGGGTGTGCCATGCATCCCCCCTGTGAGCGATCAACCCATTGCGGAGACATGCCATGTACAAGCGTATCCTGATTCCCGTCGATGGCAGCAGCACTTCCGATCGCGCCGTTGCGGAAGCGATCAATCTGGCCAAGGATCAACAGGCCGAATTGCGTTTCGTCCATGTTGTGGAGGAAGCGCGTGTGTATTGGTATGGGGAAGGTTATATCGATATTGCCTCGCTTCAGGCGTCGATGCGTGAAGCGGGCAAGACGGTGTTGCGCAAGGCCGAGGCGCTGGCCCAGCAGGCCGGGGTGGCATATCAAACGGCACTGCTCGATGCGGACAGCGAACGCGCTGCGCGTGTGATCGTGGAAGAGGCCGAGCGCTGGCCGGCCGATGTCATCGTCATGGGCACGCATGGCCGGCGAGGCTTCGATCACATGCTCTTCGGTAGCGTCGCCGAGGGTGTGGTGCGCATTGCGCCGGTGCCGGTATTGCTGATCCGCGCAGTTGCTTGACCGAACAGGGATTTGGTCGGGGTGAGAGGGTTAAGGTGTAGGGTGGCTGCGCGCACCATCCGCGTGGTGCGTGAGACGCACCCTACCTACGAAACACCGAGTAAAACGATTTGTTTGATTGTTAAGTTAATAATGACAGGAATTTGGCCGGGGCGAGAGGGTGAATTGCACTGCAAAGAACGCCATGAGGTCATGGATGACTTCAGGCTGGAAATCCTCTCGCCCTAAGGGAATTTGGTCGGGGCGAGAGGATTTGAACCTCCGACCACCACCACCCCAAGGTGGTGCGCTACCAGGCTGCGCTACGCCCCGTTTGTGATGCTCTCCGGGATATCATCCCGGGGTAATGCGTGGGCGCTTATGATACTTCAAGATGCCGGCGATAACAAACGAAAATTGATCGTTTTTGGAAAATTACCGCTTGCCTTTATCCCTTTAGGATGCGCAACAAGTCTTCCAGCTCGCGGCGCATCTGCCGGAGCATCTGCGAGTCGCGTGTGGCCGCGTCGATTGCCCCGTCGTTTCCGGACAAGCGCTGGCGTGCGCCGACGATCGTGAAGCCGTGATCATACAGCAGGTTGCGGATCTGGCGCACCATCAGCACGTCCTGCTGCTGGTAATAGCGCCGGTTGCCGCGCCGCTTGAGCGGTTTGAGTTGGGGAAACTCCTGCTCCCAATAGCGCAGCACATGCGGTTTGACGTCGCACAGCTCGCTCACTTCGCCGATGGTGAAATAACGCTTGCCGGGAATGTCAGGCAGTTCGTTACCGTGGTTGCTTGTTTGCATAGGCTTCTACCCGCGCTTTCAACTTCTGGCCAGGGTGGAATGTCACAACGCGGCGTGATGAAATGGGAATTTCCTCGCCCGTTTTTGGATTGCGTCCCGGTCGCTGCCTTTTGTCGCGCAGGTTGAAGTTTCCGAAGCCGGAGAGTTTTACTTGTACCCCTTCTTCAAGGGCCGCGCGTATTTCCTCGAAAAACAATTCCACCAGTTCCTTGGCCTCACGCTTGTTCAGACCGATTTCTTCGAAAAGTCTTTCGGCCATTTCCGCTTTCGTTAAAGCTGACACGTTTTAATCCCTCAGTTTCGCTCCGAGATCGCTCTGGAGTTTCCCCACTACACGTTCCATCAAAGCATCAATGTCCTGATCGGTAAGAGTGCGCGAAACATCCTGCCACGTCAAGCCCAAGGCGAGGCTTTTTCTCCCAGGTTCAATGCCTTTGCCGCGATATACGTCAAACAACTGCAAGTTTTGCAGCAACTCGCCCGCAGTGTTCGCGATACATTCCCGCACGGCCTGGGACGATACGGCATCGTCGACAATCACGGCGATATCGCGGCGGATCGCCGGATATTTGGAAAGCTCCCGGAAACGGGGCAATTTCGCCTGCACGATCACCGCAAGGCGCAATTCGAACAGCAACGCCCGGTCCGTCAAGCCCAGTTCGCGCTCGATGGCCGGATGCAGTGCCCCCACCCAGCCCACCGTTTCGCCGTCACGCCGGCGGATCAGCGCCGATTGGCCGGGGTGCAGCGCGGGGTGCTGCTGCGGGGTAAATACAAAATCGCCGGGCTGCGCGGTCAAGGCGAGCAAAGCCTCGACATCGGCTTTGGCATCGTAAAAATCGACCGGCCGGGAAGGTTGACCCCATTGCTCCGGGTAAAGATCGCCTGAGATGACCCCGGATATCAATTTTTCCTCTTTTATTTCATCATCTTGAGAAATAAACTTGACACCTGACTCGAATAATCTCGCCCGCGTCTGCTGGCGATTCTGGTTATACATCAAAGCCTGCATCAGGCCCGGCCAGAGTGTGGTGCGCATCACCGCCATGTCTGCCGAGATGGGGTTGGCAAGCGGCAGAGGATGGGTCTGAGGATCCAGCAGCCGTTGCAGGGCCGGGTCGACGAAGCTGTAAGTGATTGCTTCCTGATAGCCTCGATCGACCAGCACCTGACGTATCCGCCCGAGATCGACGCGGGCTTCGGGTTGTGTGGAGATGGTCAGTTCCCCTTGGGGGCGGCTAGCGGGGAGGGCGGAGTAGCCATAAATACGGCCAATTTCCTCGATCAGATCGGCTTCAATGGCGATGTCGAAGCGGAAACCGGGAGGCGTGACCCGCCAGCCTTCGGCCTGTATGGTTACATCCATGCCCAGCCGCTCCAAATCCTCCTCAATCCGGGTAGAGGGAATGTCGGCGCCGAGCAATCGCTTCACCCGGGCCATGCGTAACACGATCGGCTTTCTTGCCGGCAGATGTGCTTCGTCAGCGGCCTCCACCACCGGCCCGGCCTGACCGCCGGCAATTTCCAGCAGTAAGGCTGTGGTACGTTCCATAGCACGGCGCGGCAGTTCCGGGTCCACGCCGCGCTCGAAGCGGTGCGACGAGTCGGTATGCAGGCCATAGCGCCGCGCATGGCCGCTGATCACCTGTGGCGCGAAAAAGGCACTCTCCAGGAACAGTGAATCCGTGGTATCGCCGATCGCCGCATCCAGGCCGCCCATGATACCGGCGATGGCCTGCGGCTGCTTGTGGTCACAAATCAGCAGGGTGCCCGCTTCCAGTGTGACCTGTTGGCTGTCAAGCAGGGTGATGGTCTCTCCGGTCTGCGCGTATCTCACACGGATGCCGCCGACGAGCTTATTCAGATCGAAAGCGTGCATGGGCTGCCCCAGTTCCAGCAGCACATAATTGGTCACGTCCACCACCGGGTGGATGCTGCGCACACCGCTGCGACGCAAGCGTTCGCGCATCCACAGCGGTGTTTCGGCGGCGCGGTTGATGCCTGTGATCGCGCGTCCGATATAGCGCGGGCAAGCTTCCGGCGCTGCGATTTCAATGCACAGGACATCGGCGATCGCCGCTGGAACCTCGACCGCCTGAGGAGAGGAGATGGTGCTTCGGTTCAGCGCCGCCACCTCCCGCGCAATGCCCGCCACGCTCAGGCAATCGCCGCGATTGGGCGTCACACCCAGCTCGATGGTGACATCGTCGAGTCGCAGCCAGGCGCGCACATCGGCGCCCGGCGCGGCGTCGGCGGGCAACACCATCAGACCGTTGCTGCTCTCCGCCAGCCCCAGCTCCTTCGCCGAACACAACATGCCGCAGGACTCCACCCCGCGTAGTTTGGCTTTCTTGATCTCCAGGCCGCCCGGCAGCCGGGCTCCGGCCAGCGCCGCCGGTACTCGCAAGCCGACGCGCACATTGGCCGCGCCGCAGACAATCTGCAAGGGTTCCGCTGCGCCCACGTTCACCCGGCACACCTTCAGCCGCTCGGCATCGGGATGCGGCGCGACCTCCAGCACCTCCCCGACCACCACTTTGTCAAAGGCGGGCGCGACAGGCGTTACGGCATCGACTTCCAGGCCGGCCATGGTCAACTGATCGCATAATTCCGTGGTGGTGACGGCGGGACTCACCCATTCACGCAACCATTGTTCGCTGAATTTCATTATCCAAATCTCGAGTTACGGGTAGCGGAGAAAGATTTTCTACGCTCGCTATTTCAACTAAACTGTTTCAAAAACCGCAAATCATTCTCGAAAAATAATCGCAGGTCATTCACCCCATAGCGCAACATCGCCAGGCGCTCCACGCCCATGCCGAAAGCAAAGCCGGTATAGCGTTCGTTGTCGATGCCGACGTTAGCGAAGACCTGGGGGTGGATCATGCCGCAACCCAGCACCTCCAGCCAGCCGGTCTGCTTGCACACGCGGCAGCCGTGGCCGCCGCACATCACGCACTGGATGTCCACCTCTGCGGAGGGTTCGGTGAAGGGAAAAAACGAGGGACGGAAACGGGTCTTCAGGTCCTGCTCGAAAAAGCTGCGCAGGAAGTCGTTGAGCATCCCCTTCAGATCGGCGAAGCTGACATTCTCGTTCACTACGAATCCTTCCACCTGATGGAACATCGGGGTATGGGTGAGATCGGAATCGCAGCGATAGACGCGGCCGGGGGCGATCACCCGCAACGGTGGCTGACGGTTTTTCATGATGTGGATCTGTACCGTCGAGGTATGGGTGCGCAGCAAGGTGCGGCTGTCGAAATAGAACGTATCGTGCATTGCCCGCGCCGGGTGATGGGCGGGGATGTTCAGTGCCTCGAAGTTGTAATAGTCGCTCTCCGCTTCCGGTCCTTCGGCAACTTCGAAACCCGCTTGGGCGAACAGGTGTTCGATACGCTCCAAGGTGCGTGTGATCGGATGCAAACCGCCGCCGGCTTGTCCTCTGCCCGGTAGTGTCACATCCAGGGTCTCTTGCGCGAGCTTCGCTGCGACAGCGGCATTTTCTAGCAGCGCATGACGCGCTTCGATGCTGGCGGTAATGGATTGTTTGGCTGTATTGACCGCTTGGCCGGCCTTGGGCCGCTCTTCGGGCGAGAGGTTGCCAAGACTCTTGAGGTACTCCGTCAGCAACCCCTTCTTGCCGAGATAATGCACACGCACCTGATCCAGGTCGGCCAGGTTTTGCGCCTGCGCGATCGCCTGTTCGGCCTGCTGTACAAGCATTGTCAATTCTTGCACTTGAATGTCCCCGTTTTTCTGTCTGCCAAAAAAGAAACAGGGGAAAGGTGTTGGCCTTTCCCCTGCTTTTCACTTCAATGCCACACTCAAGGGAGAGGGCAATTCATCATGGTCTCTTCAAGCAGACAGTCCGGCCTTGGCCTTTTCCGCCAGCACGGCGAACGCCGCCTTGTCGAACACCGCGATATCGGCCAGCACCTTGCGATCGATTTCCACTGCGGCCTTGCTCAGGCCGTTGATGAAACGGCTGTAGGACATGCCGCATTCACGCGCAGCGGCGTTGATGCGGGCAATCCACAGGCCGCGGAAATCGCGCTTCTTCTGGCGGCGGTCGCGGTAGGCATATTGACCGGCCTTGATGACGCTCTGGGTCGCGACACGGAAGACATTTTTGCGTCTACCGCGATGACCCTTGGCTTGATCGATGACTTTCTTGTGTCTGGCGCGCGCGGTAACGCCACGTTTTACTCTTGGCATGGCTTAGCTCCTCATTCCTTAACTATACGGCAGCAGGCGAACCAGGCCTGGCACGTCACGTTTGTCCACCATCGAGTCGGGGCGCAACTGACGCTTGCGCTTGGAACTCTTCTTGGTGAGGATATGGTTACGGAACGACTGTTTATGCTTGAAGCCGCCGGACGCCGTGCGTTTGAAACGTTTGGCCGCGCCGCTATTGCTTTTCAACTTTGGCATTTGATACTCCGCATTCAATTGATTAAAAAACGTGTTGCCGAAGCCGGAACACGCAACTATTTTTTAGGGGCAAGCACCATGACCAACTGACGGCCTTCCATCTTGGGGTGTTGTTCAACCACCCCATGCTCCGCCAGATCGGTTTCGAGCCGCTGTACAATCTTCAGCCCGAGTTCCTGGTGCATCAATTCCCGGCCACGGAACCGGATGGTTACCTTGGCCTTATCCCCTTCATCTAGGAAACGTATCAGGTTGCGTAGTTTTACCTGATAATCCCCTTCTTCCGTCCCTGGCCGGAACTTCACTTCCTTAACTTGGATTTGCTTCTGTTTCTTCCTGGCCGCGTGCCGTTTCTTGCTCTCCTCGAACAGGTATTTGCCGTAGTCCATGACGCGGCATACCGGCGGTGCGGCATTCGGGACGATTTCGACCAGATCGAGCTCCGCCTCTTGGGCGATGTGCAGGGCTTCCCTGGAAGAAACCACACCCACCATTTTCCCATCGGCGTCGATCAGGCGAACCTGAGGAGTCCTGATCTCTTCGTTGAGGCGAACCTCTCGTTTTTCAGCGGTGATACGCTAGCCCTCCGAAACAGTAGTATGACCGTGACTTGCGATATCGGCTTTCAAGAGATCTGTAAAGGCGTCGATGGACATCACGCCCAGATCCTTGCCGTCCCGCGTGCGCACGGCCAGCAAACATTCATTCATTTCCCTATCCCCCACAACCAGGAGATACGGCACACGCTGCAAGGTGTGCTCGCGGATTTTAAAGCCTATTTTCTCATTTCTCAAGTCCGGTATTACCCGGAATCCCTGTTTTTTCAGGGAATTCACCACGTCGCCGGCATAATCGGTCTGCCGATCGGTGATATTCATCACCACGGCCTGCACCGGCGCCAGCCAGGCCGGGAAAAGGCCCGCGTGGTGTTCGATGAGGATGCCAATGAAGCGCTCCAGCGAGCCGAGGATGGCGCGGTGCAGCATCACGGGCACTTTTTTGCTGTTGTCTTCGGCGATGTATGAGGCGCCCAGCCGCTCGGGCAGAGCGAAGTCGATCTGGATGGTGCCGCACTGCCAGACACGGCCGATGCAGTCTTTCAGGGAGAATTCGATCTTGGGGCCATAGAAGGCGCCTTCGCCCGGTTGCAGGTCCCAGACCAGACCCTTGCTGTTCAGCGCCTGTTCCAGGCCATGCTCGGCCTTGTCCCACAAATCGTCGGCGCCGACGCGCTTTTCGGGGCGCGTGGACAGCTTCACCAGTACCTCGTGGAAACCGAAATCGGCATAGACCTTGTGCACCAGGTCGATGAAGGCCGACACCTCGCTCTGGATCTGTTCTTCGGTGCAGAAGATGTGGGCATCATCCTGCGTGAAGGCGCGCACCCGCATGATGCCGTGCAGCGCGCCGGAAGGCTCGTTGCGATGGCAGGAGCCGAATTCGGCGAGGCGCAGCGGCAGGTCGCGATAGCTCTTCAATCCCTGGTTGAAGACCTGGATGTGTCCCGGACAGTTCATCGGTTTGACGGCGAAATCACGATTTTCCGAGTTCGTCGTGAACATGTTTTCACGGTAGTTTTCCCAGTGGCCGGATTTCTCCCACAGCACCCGATCCATCACCTGCGGGGTGCGGATTTCCTGGTAGCCGTTGTCGCGGAACACCAAACGCATGTATTGCTCGACCACCTGCCAGATGGTCCAGCCGTTGGGATGCCAGAACACCATGCCTGGCGCTTCTTCCTGGGCATGGAAGAGGTCGAGTTGCTTGCCGATCTTGCGATGGTCACGCTTCTCGGCTTCTTCCAGGCGGTGCAGATAGGCATCGAGTGATTTTTTGTCGGCCCAGGCCGTGCCATAGATGCGTTGCAGCATCTCGTTCCTCGAGTCACCGCGCCAGTAAGCGCCAGCGACCTTCATCAACTTGAAAGCCTTGATCTTGCCGGTCGATGGCACATGCGGCCCGCGGCACAAGTCGGTGAAGCTGCCCTGGCTGTAAAGAGACAGATCCTCGTGAGCGGGAATATCCTCGATGATTTTCGCCTTGTATTCTTCGCCCATACCACGGAAGAATTCGACCGCCTTTTCGCGCGGCATCAGCGCGCGGGACACCGGCAGGTCCTGGGTGGCGATCTCCTGCATCCTGGCCTCGATGGCCTGAAGGTCTTCGGGGGTGAATGGGCGCTTATAGGAAAAGTCGTAATAAAATCCGTCTTCGATCACCGGGCCGATGGTCACCTGGGCGTCGGGAAACAGTTCTTTCACGGCCTGTGCCAGCAGGTGAGCGCAGGAGTGACGGATGACCTCCAGTCCCTCGGCGTCCTTGTCGGTGATGATCGCCACGTCGGCGTCATGCGCGATGAGACAGGAAGTATCAACCAGTTTGCCGTCCACCTTCCCCGCCAAGGCTGCCTTGGCCAGCCCCGGTCCAATGCTCGCGGCAAGTTCGCGCACCGTGATGGGACGATCAAAACTGCGCTGGCTGCCGTCAGGAAGGGTGATTAAGGGCATGATTGCAAACTGCGGATGGAGTTCTGGTAGGCGCGATTGGACTCGAACCAACGACCCCCACCATGTCAAGGTGGTGCTCTAACCAACTGAGCTACGCGCCTGTATGCTCAAGAGGGCGCAAGATAACATAACAGGGGGCGGGATACAAGCTTAATCAAAGCCATTTATCTCTTCTGGAAGCTCAGTTGTCTTCCAAAAACGGATAGTCGGTGTAACCTCGTGCATCACCTCCGTAGAACGTCGATTGGTCGGGTGCGTTGAGCGGCGCATCCTTGGCAAAACGCGCCGGCAGATCAGGGTTGGCGAGGAACAGCACGCCGAATGCGATGAGATCGGCATCACCCGCCGCCAGTGCTGCATTGGCGCGCTCTTTATCGTAGCCTGCATTGGTCATGTACACACCTTGCCAGATGCGCCGCAGCTTGCGCAGATCAAAGGCCGGACCGGCGGCGCCGGGCGCCTCTTTGCCCATTTCGGTGATGTGCAGATAGGCCAGACCAAAGCGGTTGAGCTGCTCCACGACATAGCTGAAGGTGGCTTCGGGATCGGAGTCACGCATGTCGTTGAAAGGCTGTAGAGGCGATAGACGAATGCCTACGCGATTCGCTCCCCAGACCGAGCACACGGCATCGGTAACTTCGAGCATCAGCCGCGCACGATTCTCCACCCGGCCGCCATAGGCGTCATCACGGTGATTGCTGCCGTCACGCAGGAACTGGTCGAGCAGATAGCCGTTGGCGCCGTGGATTTCCACGCCGTCGAACCCTGCTTCCAGGGCATTGCACGCACCGCTGCGGTATTGCTCGATGATGACGGGGATTTCGGCCAACTCCAGGGCGCGCGGAGTGACGAAGGGCTTGGGGCCTTCGTAAGTGAAGGCATCGCCTGCCGGTTTGATCGCCGACGGCGCCACCGGCAGCGCCCCGTCAGGTTGCAGCAAGGGATGAGAGATGCGTCCGACGTGCCACAGTTGAAGGAAGATTTTCCCGCCGCGCGCATGAACAGCATCGGTCACAAGCCGCCAGCCCGCCACCTGTTCGGAACTGTGAATGCCTGGTGTCGCTGGGTAGCCCACGCCCTGTGGCGAGACCTGTGAGGCTTCGGTGATGATCAGTCCCGCTGTTGCACGCTGGGCATAGTATACGGCGTTGAGCGGTTGCGGCACATTGCCGGGACCGGCGCGGTTGCGCGTCATCGGCGCCATGGCGATGCGGTTGGGGAGGACGTGAGGTCCGACCTGGAGCGGTGTGAATAGGTCGATTTTCGGCGTTTCGATTATTGTCATCGTCAATAAACCTCTCACAAAGTCTTGCGTATCCGCTCATAGCCACGCTGGATTTCCTCGACGGCCAGTTTCAAGGCCGCGAAGACATCCTGGGACACCTCTCCCGCTATACCACCGGCCTGTTCTGCCTTGGCGCGTAGGTGCTCCAGTTTTTTTTCCATTTCCTCCCACTGAGCTCGTGCTTCGGCCTTGGCGAGATGAAGCTGTACGATCAATTCATCACGCTGCTGCTTCAATCCGTCGAGTAACGTGTCCAGTTCTTTGCGCGGTGTCGTGGCCATGAGTCTCTCCTTATGGGTAATAGTCTGAAGGTGGTCGAGCAACTTCTAGTGTGCCATACATTCCCCATCGTGAGGAGGATCGTTTCCATCAGTAAAGGGGAAAATAAACAGCCCAGTGTTATAGCGTTCCATCCCAGATAATATGTATA
>SBBG01000196.1 GCA_005240065.1 Gammaproteobacteria bacterium
ACGGGGTCGTCGACGACAGTATCGCCACCACCTCCCGGGCCACCCGCAGTATTGCCGCCGCCACCGCAGGCCGTCAGCAGCAATGTGGCCATGAACACCAGCGCAAGGTATTTCACGGCCACGCGCCTGGCGCAGGGTCGCATGAGAAAAGGTCGAGTTGACATGGCTGATTCAGGGATGAGAACTATATTTACCCTAAAAATCTCAGTTGGAGCCGTAGCGAGAATGACTAAGGCATTCGCAGTAGGCTCCAACGGAGGTTTTTAGGTTTATCTGGCATCATCGTAAAGTATCGTGCCCGATTATCCCCGGAATTTCTGCGAACGGGTTCTCAAGGAGTCGTATTGCTGACCGCTTCCTCCATCCGGTCATACCAGTATCTGGCGCGCTCTGCGTCGCGCGGCAGACCGAACCAGCCGTTCTCGTAGCCGGCGGAGATGAATTCCATGGCCTTGACCGAGCCGTTTTCTGCGGCGGTGAGATACCACTTGACCGCTTCCTGTTCGTCCATTTTGACGCCCAACCCGCTGTGATACATCATCGCCATGGTGAACTGGGCGTTGGCGTCGCCGTCTATGGCCTTGGAGCGGATGATGGTGAACGCCTCGTCGTAATCGCCCTTGATGGCGGCCTTGTAACCGTCGTTCAGGTTGGCGGCCTGAGCGATGGATAGCGACAGGGACAGCGCGCTCGCCAGCAGGATGTTGGGGATGAGTGGTTTGATCGGCACGAACGTGATCTCCAGCAGAAGTTGGATAAGCGGTCGATGATGTTATCGTCATGGCCGGCGCGGAACATTATACCCTCACCCCAACGGCTACGCCCCCCTCGCTGCGCTCTCCACGCTTGCGGGAGAGGGAGAATGGCTATCGTTCCTTCCAACCAGAGACCACGTCAAGTTTAGCCGCAGCCGGACGCCAACACTACCTTGTTTCTTCCACCACGCTTGGCGTCATACAAAGCCTTGTCGGAGGCCTCGATGAGGGCGGCCGGATGGCTGTGCGACGGAATCGTCGCTATGCCGCAACTGAATGTGGCTGTGAATTCTCGACCGCCCTCACCGTGACGCACCTGCGCGAAGTCGGCGCGGATTTCATCCATGATGCGCCGTGCCTGAGATGCATCGGCATCGATGAGCGCCACGGCGAATTCTTCGCCGCCATAGCGGCCGATGATATCGCTTTTGCGCAGACGCTGTTGCAACAACCTCGCCAGACTTTTAATGACACGGTCGCCGGCGGCGTGGCCGTGCGTGTCGTTCACCGCCTTGAAGTGATCGATGTCGATCATAGCGAAGGACAACGGTGCACCGCGCCGTTTGGCCAGACTATAGGCATTGCTCAACAGCTCCTTGGTCGTGGTGTGGTTGCACAGCCCGGTCAGGCTGTCGCGGCTCATGAAAGAGCGCAGGATACGGTAGCGTTGCGTACGGCTGGCTACCGCCGAGATGAGATGATCTGGCTGAATGGGTTTGACCAGAAAGTCATCTCCTCCCTGCCGCATCGCTTCCAGTTGCTTGTCGAGATTGGTTTCGGCGGAAAGGAAGACGATGGGTATGCCGACATAGGTCTCCTGCTGGCGGATGACCTTCGCCAGTTCCAGCCCCGTGCAATCGGGCATGTACATGTCCATCAGGATCAATTCCGGGCAGAAGGCGGTGAGCGCCATCATCACTTGCAGTGGTTCGCTGACTACTTCGGTAATCATGCCGGCCTGGCGCAGGGTCAATGCGTAGTAATTGGCCAGCGACACGGTGTCTTCGACGATCAATACACGGTAGGGCTCGCGGACGCGGTTCGCCGTCAGCCGGTCGAGCGCATCGACCAGCGCGGCCAGATCCACCGGTTTGGTGAAATAAGCCACGCCGCCGGCGCGCACGGCGTCCAGTCTTGCGGCCAAATCGCCGCGGCCGGACAGGAAAACCGTCGGCAGCGGGTGGCTGCATTCCTTTTGCGTCTCGGTGATTGCGGCGGCGCCATTGCCATCCGGCAGATTGATGTCCATGATCACTGCTGTGGGTGGTGACTGCGACACGGCATCCCTGAATCCGGCCAGGTTATTGAAAACACGCACCGTATAATTGAAATAACCGATTTGCAACGCCAGATCCTGTGCCAGATGCGCATCGTCCTCGACCAGATAGATCGTTTTGTTCCCATCATCGCGGGGGGGGCGGCTGGAGGGAATGGTTTCCTGCCGTAAGACGGCATCATCCTTCATGGTCGCCGCCTGTTTCAGATCCTCGACGTGGTCGTTGATCCGGCTGCGTTGCTCCGCCGTGAGCCGGTGACAGCCCTCCATCACCTCTCTGACGAACGTTTCCAGGGTGCGCGAGGCGTCGCTGACAGCGCTGAAGCCGAAGGTCGCTCCTGTCCCCGTCAGTTTGTGGCTGAGGTAATGCAGGATCCTCAGGGGTTCGGCTTGCTCTTCGGCGGTACCCTCCCTATCGCGCAGTTTGTCCCAGACTTCTTCGAGTTCCCTGATCCGGCCTGGCAGCTGTGCGGCGAAGTTGTCGTGCAAGGCGCGTAATTTTTCCGTGATCGAATCGGCGGTGCTAGCCATGGCTTTTCTCCCACATCTGCCGGATGGTCGTTGCCAATGTCATCGGGTCGAAAGGCTTGAGGATGACATCGATGGCGCCCAGGGCCTTATAGGCGGCCACTTCGCCGGGTTGCACCTTGGCGGTCATGAAAACCACCGGCGCGGCGGCGAACTCGGGAATGCCGCG
>SBBG01000235.1 GCA_005240065.1 Gammaproteobacteria bacterium
CCCGTCCGATGTCGGCCACCAGCGCTTGCCGGGTCAAGGTCTTGCCCAGCAGGTCCACCGCCTGCTCCAGTTCCGCCAACCCTTGTTGCGCCAGGCGGTACTCGTTGAGGCTGTAGCCCAGAGTCAGGTGGTCGCGCAGCACGCGGGTGGCCAATTGGCGGAAACGCACGCCACGCTGGGACTTGACCCGGTAGCCGACGGAGATGATGACGTCCAGATTGTAGTGCGCCGTGTCGTAGGTTTTTCCATCGGCGGCAGTTATCCGGAAATTCCGGATAACTGAATCTTCCACCAGTTCGCCTTCACGGAAGGTGTTCCTGATGTGCTCGCTCACCGTGCGAACATTCTTGTCGAACAGCTCCGCCACCTACTTCTGGGTCAGCCAGACGGACTCCCCCTCCAGCCGCACCTCGACCTGCTGCGCATCCGCCTCGAAGATGATGATGTCACTCATATAGTCTCCTTGCTGGGCCGCGGCCTACCCGACTATCCGGCCCGAAGTTCTCGTTGTTATAGGCGTAGACCGACACCCAGCCGAGCTGCTGCTCCAGGTAGTCGGCAGTAGTCCGCTGAACGAAGGTGTCTTCTGTGTAGACGGCAGGAGCCATGACTGGTTTGTTTTACTCGCTTTCTTTCGGCAAAAATCTGGCGTCCAGATATCTGATGAGCGCACATGCTGAGGTCAATATGACAAAAAAGACGCGCTGCTGCCCTTCATCTGCAATTTGAAGCTCTGCAACGAGCTTGTCGTAGTTGCTCCCTTTTCGATGTGCTGCTGATTTCGACCGCAAATTCTGAAGTACTCGCAATAGCTTTATGTGAGGTTCATGATCTTTCAGTCCACGTTCCGAGAACCACTTTTCCAACTTTGTTATGCCCTTATCGTCCTTGGTTAGGGTTGTCAAATCCTTGGAGATCATTTTTTCGTTAATGGAGTCCACCAGCACTTTAGTAAGCGCGAGCAACTGCGAATCGAATTCGGCCTGATTGTCTTTTGCGAGCAAGTGCAATCCGGTAAAAAAATGCTCATCGTCTTCATGGAGCGGTAAGAAAAACTCCCACGCGTATTTTTCTCGGAAGGCACGATTGAATCTCGTGTATTCGTGTTTAAATACCAAGTCTGGTCTGTCTGGGTCTGTAGGCTCCGCCATGAAAGCACGCCTGAAGTTCGTCAGACTGATTTTTCGTCCTTCTGGCGGAATATTGAAGCTGAGCCAATAGTTCCTCTCATTCTCCGAAAGATCGCGGCCAAGGTCGCCGAGCCAGACAACGACATAATCGGCGTGGTCGTTATCTATTCTGAGCCCCCACAACCCGCCACAACGGAGGCAACCGTCCTCAACAGAATACTTTGCTGGGTCTGCGTAGTATTTCGAAAGGACCTCCGCACGAAAAAATACAGGCGTCAGGTAATGCGGCGCGTCTGGGTTCGATCCGAAATAGTTAGCCAGCCGATCAGGATCGCAGGTGTGTCGTACAGGTTTTCCTGTTGAATCAGCTCTTATGATGAATTCCTGAAAGGCTTCTTTATTCGGCTCATCATCCAATGGCATTGGGTCCGGACGAACATATTTCTTTCCTCCGACCACCAAGCTGCAGGTCTCAAATTTCTTTCTGAGAGAAAACTCGTCTGGGACGATAGCCAACGGAAAACGGTAATGGTCACCGGTATCCGCTGTCCGAACCTCGGTCAATCCAAGCTCAGCTAGCGTGTAGCGGCTGTATCTGAAACTTTCGACATAGATGGCGAGTGCCATCTGTTTCGCTGCGCAGAACCGTCTAAGAAGATCAGTCCGAACCCCCATGAAATTCTCTCCGTAGCGAGCAGCTTCAGATTCATCGCCGTTTCTATCAATGTGGATGAATCGCTTACGCGCCGGCTCCGGATAGAGGTTGTAATACAGCCGGAACTCTTGCGCTAATTCGATGAAATCCGGACGGATGCTATGAAATGAGCGCCATATTACAAGCGGTTCGACACCGTCTTCATTGCCGAACGGGCAATATCGGTGTGTCTTCTCCTTGCCTCGATAGTGCGTCCATATTGTTGGGCCACCATCTGCTGGTCCGATATCCCACCCATCTTGCTTGGCGAGTCGAGGTATCGAATTTGGTGGTACCAACGCCGCGAACCACCTGATTTCGTGATCCTCTTTGGTGGTCGACTGGAAAGCAGGAAACCACGGCGCTGCGATGTCGTTTGAAACAAGATAAGCACGAATGTCGAGTTGCTGAAGCCACTCGACGTGTTTCTGCTTTTCACTGGGGCTCAGTGTCACGCTGCTATTTCCCCGTTCATTAGTCGCGGCAAAAGCATATCGCGAGATCTTGCCAGGCTATCGTTCTGTTTGCGTAGCGCATGACGCATAGAGCTAACCGCGGTTGCAGTCTCAGAGAAGCTGCGTTGCAGGGACAATGGCGGCACGAGAATAGGAAGCGCACCCATATTCTTACGAGAAATACGGGGACGGGTGGCTCCAGTCGCCCTCAGCTCACAGAGCGCAAGATGATTCGGCGAATTGATGTGGTAGAGAAAGTAAAATGGATCAGCAATATCCAAATTGGGTCTAGCGATCGTCACATCGACGACCGTAACCATCCGCCACGGCATCTCTTGAACATACCATGCTCTGCCAATTGGCTTTGGCATCCGAGAGATGAGAATGTCGCCGGGAACAACTTCGTTACATCGCAGACGGCGGAACGTCTCGGCCGTTATGTATCGGAAGTTAACTGTCTCGACAAAATCGTTGTCGCCGATGTTGGATATCTGGAGGAGACGATAATCCTCCCCGCCTTGATCTTTCGATTCAATCCAGTCACCGTCATCAAAGCTGGTACAAACATTGGCTATTGTTGACTCGGCCCACCCTTCCGGCACACCGTTCATAATCCTGACGTGTTCGTGGCCGGGGAAGCGAAGGTGGACGAACCATTCCTTGTAGAGCAGTCGTGCGGCCTGTTCTAGCAACTGTATCCGCCGCCGGTTGTTTTCGATCAGGTCGTCGTAGGCGGAGAGGATGGAGGCGATGCGTCGCTGGGTTTCTAGTGGCGGAACTGGAACTTCGAAATTTCGAAGCACTGTCAAGTTGATATGGGGAACACCTGAAGACGAAGTGAAATTCGTTATTCTCTCAATAGCCTGGCGGCTGGAAAAGTAGTAGTAGATGAAGAGCCTATCTGCTTTGGCATCGTCAACTGTTAGCTTCATTTGACTCTGCGAAACTACATAGCGATCTGAGATCCCATCATCTGGAATAATTGCGACCTGCCCAAGGGTGCCACGCTGCGTAAAGACCAGGTCGAGTGGTTTTGCAAGATTACTCGACAAGTCCTCGCGGACCTTTGAATCGCTCACATAAACAAATTCAGTCAAATCAAGATAACGACCATTGTTCAGATTTGAGCCTCGGATAACTGGGATGCCATGATCGACGTAGTCACGCGAAGTCAGCTTCGATCCAAACGGCCCTCCGACAAATGAATAGCGTTCCCTTGAGGCAAGCGATTCGAGCTTCATTTGAGGCCAACTCATACCCCCAACTCCTCAAAATTCCTTTTGATCGTCGCGGCCAGGATGACGGCTTCGGCGTTGAGGTCTTCCAGCTCAACGTCGATTTCGCACAATGTCTGCACGCGCCTCATTTCTCCTCCTCATCCCGCGCCAGCTCCGCCTCAATCTCTTCCACCGACGGTAAGCTTCCCTTCAGCTCTTCGGGCAGTCGGTCCACCATCTGGGTTTCCCACTCGGCGACGCCGATGGGTTTGTTGAATCCGCGCAGGGCGTATTCGGCTTCGAGCTTGTTTTTGCTGCGACACAGCAGCAGGCCGATGGTCGGCTTGTCGTCCGGGTGGCGCAGCAGGTCGTCCACTGCCGAGAGGTACAGGTTCATGGTGCCGACAAAGCCCGGATCGAACGGCACGGCCTTGAGTTCCACGACCACGTAGCAGCGCAGTTTGAGGTGGTAAAAGAGCAGGTCGAGGTAGTAGTCTGCGCTGGCAAATTCAAGATGAACCTGCCGCCCGACAAATGCAAAGCCCGCGCCCAGCTCCAGCAAAAAGCGCTGGATATGGTCTATCAGTGCCTGCTCGACTTCGCGCTCGCGGCGCGGGTCGGCGGTGCCGAGGAAGTCAAATAAATACGGGTCTTTGAATATCTGTGCCGCCATATCCGATTCCGCAGGCGGCAGGGTGGCGGAAAAGTTGGTGATGGCTTTGCCTTGGCGTTGGTGCAGATGGTTCTCGATCTGTATCGCCAACACATCACGGCTCCAACCATGCTCAATCGTTTTATGCGCGTACCACAGGCGAGTCTCAGCGTCTGCCAGCTTGTCGAGCAACGCCACATTGCTACGCCATGGAATTTGTGCAACGGTGCGTTGCACAAATTCCCGGTCCGGCCATGATTCGGCAAACTTGCGCATGTATTTCAGATTGCGCGGCGATAATCCGGTTATGTCGGGAAATGTGGTTTTCAGGTCTTGGGACAAGCGGTCAATCACCCGTGCACCCCAGCCCTGTTGCTCCTGGCGCTCCAGGATCAACCGCCCGATGTCCCAATACAACGTGACCATCGCCGCATTGGCGGCCATGACCACGCGCAGGCGTTCGGTCTGGATGCGCTGTTTGATCTCCGCGAGGACGGCCGCATAGTCGTCGGGCAATCCGGCGTGCGACGGTGGCGCGGGGAATGACGCATCCCCCCGTTTGCGGCCGCGCGAACCGCGCTCAAGGGCGTTGCCGGTGGGCGTTTTCTTCATATCCCCAACTCCTCGAAATTCCTTTTGATGGCCATTAAAAAGTGTGAAGAGTGAAAGGTGAAGCTTGAAACTTCGACACCCGCCCCGATTTCACACTTCAAACTTCCCCCTTCAAACTTCATTTTCCCTCCAGCATGTTTTTCCCTTTTTCGGTCAGGCGATATTTCTGCAGCCGACTGTTGGGTTTATCCGGGATGGTGTATTCCAGTAATCCCGCTTCCCGCAGTTCCGGAAGCGCCTTGCGAACATTGCCGCTCAACTTCTTATGCCCGAGTGCCGCTGCGATTTCCGCCGATGAGAGGGGACGCTTGGCGCATGCCTGCAAAATACGATTCCCGACTTGTGCCTCGACTTGTGCCTCGACTTGTGCCTCGACTTGTGCTTCGACTTGTACCTCTGACTCCGGCCGCAACTGGGCCCCTGACTGGGTCTTTGGTGTGCGGGCCTGTATGCGATGCGGTTTCGCCAGAAAGACAGTGAAGCGAAGACGCAAGCCGATTTCTTCGATTTTTGGTTCCGGCAGGGCTGCCGACGAGTCCGCCCATGGCGCGCAGAAAATCCTCGATCCGGCCGATGAACGCCCGTTCCAGTTCGCGTTCGGAGTGCTCTTCGCCCAGCTCCAGGAAATCGAAGGTGTACTCGTCCTTGATGGCCAGTTTGGCTTGCGCCCGCAATTCCGGGGTTAGCGCCTGGTCAAAATTGGTTTGGCCGAGCAAGGTCTTTTCATAGCTCTGGTTTTCAATCTGGTGAATCAGCACGTTCTTTGACCAGCCAAACTTGCGGGTCATGCGGATGTAAAATTCGCGCTCCAGCGCATCCGAGCATTGCTCCAGGATGGTGAGGTTGTGGCTCCAGCCGATTTCTCGCACCAGTGGTGCGAGTTTTTCGGAGCAAGAATAGGTCTCGAAAAAGGCCTTCATCCGCCAGAGATTGGAGGCGGAAAATCCACTCACACCGGGGAACTCGCCCTGTAGGTCGTGCGCTAATTGCTGGACAACGGCTTTGCCCCATGTGTCGCCGGACTGCCGATCGACGATCATTCGCCCGATATCCCAGTACAACCCGACCAGTTCCTTGTTGACCGCCTTGAGCGCCTGGTATTGAGCGGCGCGGACACGTTTTTTGACCTCACCCAACAGCGAGGTATAGTCCTCCGGCAATTGCCTCAGCTTGCTACTCATATCCCCAATTCCTCAAAATTCCGTTTAATCGTCGCCGCCAGGGTGACAGCCTCGGCGTTGAGGTCTTCCAGTTCCACATGAATTTCGCGCAGGGTTTCTTCGAAGTCAAAGTCTTCGTCGACTTCTTCCGGAGCGACGCCGACGTAGCGGCCGGGGGTGAGGCTCCAGTCGTTGGCTTCGATTTCTTTTAAGCTCACCAGCTTGACCAGCCCTGCCACGTCGCGCAGCTTGGCCTCGGGAAAGCGTTCGGTGAGCCAGTGGGCCTGCTTCCAGAAGTAGCGCACCTGCTTGAGTTGCTCGACGGCGAGTTGGCGGGCCTCGTCGGCAGTCTTGCGGGAGCGGGTGAGGTCGCGGGAAATTCCCGGATTCCGCTGTTGCTCCATCCGGTCTACATTTTCGATCTCGTCGATGAGGCGGGTGGCGAGCTTGTAGATGAGGTCGGTTTGTTTGATGAGGTCGCGGCTGGCCTCGGCCATGGGCTCGAATTCTTGGGTGAGTTTGAGCAGTGCGGCGTTGGTGTCCGGTGCGGCCTCCCATAGTCGGGCAGCCTGCTGCGCGCGTTTACGGAACTGTTCGATATCCTGCTCGAACAGTTCGGTCTCCTTGTCCAGCTCTTTCAGGACTTCGGAGTGGGGTCCGGTTTTGGGTTGGCTTTTGAGGAATGACGCCAGTGTTTTTCTGAGCGCGCTCAGCGCCTCGGCGTAGTTTGGCAATGGCCGTGCGGTCTGGCCTGTTTCGTCTTCTTGTTCAAAGCAGGCTTGCGCCTCATCCACGGCCGTGCCGAGGTATTGGGAGACCAGTTGCAGGGTGCGTTCGCTTTCGTCCCGGTAGAGCCAGACGATGGCGAGCAGGTTTTGCTGTTGCTCGGGGGAGAAGTCGTAGATCTTGCGCGTGACCTTGCGGTAGACGTTGCGCGCGTCGATCATCAGCACCTTGTCTTGTGTGCCTTGAGCTTGTTGCGGTTCAAGAACCACAGCTCACAGGGCACGGTGCGGGTGTAGAAGAAGTTGGAGCGGATGGCGATCATGGCGTCCACGGCGCCGGTTTCGACCAGTTTCTGCCGCACCTTGGCTTCGCCGCCGCCGGCACTGGAGACCTGGGAGGACATGACGAATCCGGCGCGGCTCTTGTCGCTCAGGTAGCTGTAGAAGTAGCTGATCCAGACGTAGTTGCCGTTGCTGACCTTGTCCTTCTTGTTGACGCCGGGCAGGCCGAAGGGCAGGCGCGGGTCACTCTTGACCTTGTCGGCGTCGATCTCGTCCACGTTGAAGGGTGGATTGGCCATGACGTACTCGGCCTTGCCGAGCAGTTCGTGCGGGTCTTCGTAGTAGGTGATGGCCTTCTGGATGTCGCCTTCCAGGCCGTGGACGGCCAGATTCATCTTGGCCAGGCGAATGGTGGTGGCGTTCTTTTCCAGGCCGCGGAAGGTGAGCCGCTCGGTGGGGCTCTGGCCGTGCTCCTCGACGATGCGGGCGCTCTGCACGAACATGCCGCCGGAGCCGCAGGCGGGGTCCAGCACGGTGCCGCGCTCGGGGTCGAGCACGTGGGCGATCAGCGAGACCAGTGAGACCAGTGAGACCAGTGAGACCGGGGTGAAGAACTCGCCGCCGTCGTGGGCCTTTTGGTCGGCGAACTGGGTGAGAAAGTATTCGTAGATGCGGCCGAAGACGTCGCCGGAGACCTCCTTCAGCTCGTCGGGGTTGAGGGTGCGCAGGAGCTGGCCAAGGACCTGGTTGTCCAGCTCCTGATACTCACCCTTGGGCAGTACGCCGCGCAGGTTTTCGTAATCCGCCTCGATGGACTCCATCGCCTCGATGATGGCGCGGGCGCGGTCCTCGCTGTCGGGCAGGGCCACGAGGTGGTCGAACTGCGCCTTGGGCCGCAGGAAGATGGCGCTCTGCTGGGAGAAGTCTTCCTTGGTCAGATCCCGCGTCTTGCCTCCCCGCGTGGGCAGCTTTGCCGCGACCTTGTCTTTGACCACCAGGTAGCGGCTGTAGGCGTGGCGGAGAAACACCAGGCCCATGACCGGCAGGAAGTATTCGTTGCTGGCATAGTTCGAGTTCGCGCGCAGGGTGTCCGCCGCGGTCCACAGGCGTTTTTCGATGGCTTCAATGTGTTCGAGTTGTGGCATTATTAGATGTTATCCATCTGTTGCGCCTGTTTGAAGTGCGGACTGTCTTTCATGCGGAATTCACCGACGCCTTCCACTGGAAATTCGTGTCAGGGACGGTGATGTTGTATTTGGTGTCCAGCCGTCCGCCTTTGAGGATCATGCGCTTGCCTTTGCCGAAGTCCACTTTCGACAGGTCCAGTTTCTTGACCCAGGCATGGTTGCAGGCTTCCGCGAAAACCATGAACAGCCGCTTCACCTTCACCGAGTGGCGGGGAAAGTTTACTTTGTGTCTAATTTAACAGGTTTTTCTTGTTAATTAAGTATTTATATAAACCATATATCAGTGAATATTCCCGGCGGCGCATAAATGCCGCCTTACTGGTCGACTTATCCACAGTCGCGGCAGTACCTGCTGGGACACAAGTCGGGAAGGATCACCACCCACCACTCGGCGGCTGAATTGGAGAACTTGATCGAGGCGGCACAACCGGGTGTGCGGGGAAAGCTCCCGCAAAAGTCCCGCGTTGGTGTTATTGAAACAAAAAGCGATTATGCCTGAGACGATAACCGCTTGATTGCAGAAGCACATTTTGGCGCGCCCGGAGAGATTCGAACTCCCGACCGCCTGGTTCGTAGCCAGGTACTCTATCCAACTGAGCTACGGGCGCGTATTTTGAAGGTTGGGCATTATGCTAAGACATGCCGCGACTGTCAAGGAATCTCGGATTTATTCGGAGGTTCAACAGGCATCTTCCGGAAAACTCGGGACGAATTTTTCAGAGGATTCGACACAGCCGCCTGCCAATGATGGCGGAGAGAGAGGGATTCGAACCCTCGATACAGGTTTAAGCCCGTATACTCCCTTAGCAGGGGAGCGCCTTCGACCAGCTCGGCCATCTCTCCGGAACGCCAGCTCTCTGAGTTCATCCGCAGTCTGACAGGACGCGTATGGTATCACGATTAAGCGGCGATGTGGGAGGTTCTTGGATAAATTTTCGGCGCGCTTTCCGAAATAGAAGCAGGCCCGGAAGAACCGGGCCGTTCACAGCATCCGATCGAGCAAGACAGGGGGTTATACGCCCAACCCTTCTTCCGTATGGGCCTGTTCCTTTTCCTTCTGGATGCGCTGATAAATCTCTTCACGATGCACGCTCACATCCTTGGGTGCATTGACGCCTATTCTGACTTGATTACCCTTTACACCCAACACGGTAACGGTAACATCGTCACCTATAATCAGCGTTTCACCCACGCGACGGGTTAGAATCAACATGATTCATCTCCTTAAAGAATCTACTAGTGCCTCACTTCACAACGTGAACCATCACCAGGCTGCGCGCGCCGCAACCCTCTCACCTGTTGTATCGGCCGCCTGATCCGAAACCTGAACACAGACGTGATGCTCACTCTTTGCCAGCAAGACAAATCATTTTTTAAACCCATCGCCGCGACACTATCCGGCCGACGACATGCTATTGTTTTTATTTGGCTATTTTCCGGCATCCAGGCCGAAAGCGGAATGCAGCGCACGCACCCCGAGCTCCAGATATTTTTCATCGACCACCACCGAAATCTTGATTTCCGACGTAGAAATCATGCGAATGTTGATCCCTTCTTTGGCCAGCGCCTGGAACATGGTGCTAGCGATACCGGCATGGGAGCGCATGCCCACACCCACCAGCGAGATCTTAACGATTCTGCTATCGCCGCTCACCTCGCGCGCACCCAGTTCACTGGCTGTGGCGCGCAAGATGTGCAAGGCTTTTTCATAGTCATTGCGGTGCACAGTGAAGGTGAAATCCGTGGTCGCGTCCTCGGCGATATTCTGGACGATCATATCCACCTCGATGTTCGCATCGGCGATGGGCCCAAGGATGCGATAGGCCACACCGGGCTGGTCGGGCACGCCCAGCACGGTCAGCTTGGCTTCGTCGCGGTTGAACGCGATGCCGGAAATCAGCGCTTGTTCCATTCCTTCTTCCTCAGAGGTGATCAGCGTACCCGCGCCTTCAGTGAAGGAGGACAGGACACGCAGCGGGACATTGTATTTGCTAGCGAATTCGACCGAGCGGATCTGCAACACCTTGGCGCCGAGGCTGGCCATTTCCAGCATCTCTTCATAGGTGATGCGATCCAGCCGCCGCGCCTCGGGTACGACGCGCGGATCGGTGGTGTAGACGCCGTCGACATCGGTGTAGATCTGACACTCATCAGCCTTCAACGCCGCCGCCAGCGCCACGCCGGTGGTATCCGAGCCACCGCGTCCCAAGGTGGTGATATTGCCTTGCTCGTCCACACCCTGGAAACCCGCCACCACCACCACGCGCCCTTCGGCCAGATCCTTGCGCATCCGCTGCGCGTCGATCTCCAGGATGCGCGCCTTGTTGAAGGCGCTATCGGTGAGGATACGCACCTGGGCGCCGGTATAGGAACGCGCCGGACAGCCATGCTTTTCCAGTGCCATACTGAGCAGGGCGATGGTGACCTGTTCGCCGGTCGATATCAACACGTCAAGCTCACGCGGGTTGGGTTGAGGATCAATGCCCTTGGCCAACCTGATCAGACGGTCGGTTTCGCCGCTCATGGCGGAGACCACCACCACCAGATCATGCCCCGCCTGGCGTGCGGCGCTCACTTTTTCCGCCACGCTGGCGATACGCTCCAGCGACCCCACCGAGGTGCCGCCGTATTTTTGGACAATGAGTGCCATAGTCAAGTTGCCGACAAAAGTGTGGAATTTTACTTCAAATCGGGGAAAAAGATAAAGAAGTATCTAATATATATCTTTTTGCCCGAAGGCAGCGGTGGATCCAGGAGCGCGCCCGCTCAAGGAGAACTCTCACTCCCGGCTTACCCCATCCGCTGCCGCACCCACTCCGGCACCGCGGCCAGCGCGCCCGCCAACGCCGCAAGGTTGTCGCCGCCAGCCTGGGCCATGTCGGGACGCCCACCACCCTTGCCGCCGACCTGCTGCGCCACGGCATTCACCAGGTCGCCGGCCTTGATCTGCGCGGTCCGGTCCTTGGTGACGCCCGCTACCAAGCTGATCTTGCCATCCGCCACTGCGGCCAGCACGATCGCCGCCGAGCCGAGCTTGTTCTTGAGCTGATCGACGGTATCGCGCAACGATTTGGGATCGGCGCCTTCCAGGGCTGCGGCCAGCACCTTGATACCGCTCACTTCCACCGCCTGGGCGGCCAGATCGCTGCCTTGCTGGCTCGCCATCCTGCCCTTGACCTGCTCCAGCTCCTTTTCCAGCTTGCGGGCACGCTCTACGAGCTGCTGCACCTTGTCATCCACGCCCTCCAGACCGGACTTGAGCATGTCTGCGATGCGCACCAGACGCTGTTCTTCTTCCTCGACCAGCACCAGCGCCTGCTCGCCGGTCACGGCCTCGATGCGCCGCACGCCGGAAGCCACACCGGATTCCGAAATGATCTTGAACAGACCGATGTCCCCAGCGCGTTGCACATGAGTGCCACCACACAACTCGGTGGAAAACTCGCCGATGCTGAGCACGCGCACCTTGTCACCGTATTTTTCGCCGAACAGCGCCATCGCGCCCGCCGCGACCGCCTGATCATAGGTCATGACGCGGGTCTGCGCCTCGCGATTGGCGCGGATCTGGCCGTTGACCAGGCGCTCGATCTCGAGCAGTTGCGCGGGTGTCATGGGCTCGAAATGGGAAAAGTCGAAACGCAGGCGCTCGGGTGCGACCAGCGAGCCCTTCTGCGCGACGTGAGCCCCCAGCACATAGCGCAGCGCGGCGTGCAGCAGATGGGTGGCGGAATGGTTGAGCGCCGTCGCCTGGCGCGCCTGAACGTTGACCTGCGCGTTCACTTTGTCACCCACCCGCAGCATGCCGGTTTTCAGTACCCCATTGTGAATATGCACACCCTCGCCTTGTTTCTGGGTATCGCGCACCTCGAATTCAGCCCCCGCACTGTTAATGCTGCCACTATCGCCGACCTGACCGCCGGATTCGGCATAGAACGGCGTGCGATCGAGAATAACCTTGCCGGCCTGTTCACCCTCCAGCACATTGATCGGCGTACCATCATCACGGTACAGCGCAACCACCACAGCCTCGCCGTCGAGATGGTCGTAACCAATGAATTCGGTGCTGCCTTCCACGCCCATCAGCTTACCGGCGTAGGCGACATCGAACTGGCTGGCGGCACGGGCACGCTCGCGCTGCGCCTCCATCGCGCTCTCGAAACCGGCCAGATCCAGCGTCAAACCCCGTTCGCGGGCAATATCGCCGGTGAGGTCGACAGGGAAACCGTAGGTGTCATAAAGGCGGAACACGGTCTCGCCGGCAATCACCTTGTTTGCACCGAGCCTGGCGATGTCATGTTCCAGAATCTTGAGGCCATGTTCCAGGGTTTCGGCGAAACGCTCTTCTTCCAGGCGCAGCACGCGCGTCACTTCGTCCTGGGCGCGCGTCAGCTCGGGATAAGCCTCGCCCATCTCCGCCGCCAGCGGCGCGACCAATTTGTGAAAGAACGGCTCCTTGAGTCCCAGCTTGTAGCCGTGCCGGATGGCGCGGCGGATGATGCGACGCAGCACATAGCCACGCCCCTCGTTGGAGGGGCGGACACCGTCGGTAATCAGGAAGGCGCTGGCGCGTATGTGGTCGGCGACAACCTTGAGCGAGCTGTTGTCATGATCTGCGACACCGGCCAATTCGGCAACGGCACGGATCAGATTGCGGAACAGGTCGATCTCGTAGTTGCTGTGCACATGCTGCATCACCGCGGCGAGACGCTCCAGCCCCATGCCGGTATCCACCGAGGGCTTGGGCAACGGGGTGAGCGTACCATCGGGTGCGCGGTTATACTGCATGAACACCAGGTTCCAGATCTCGATGTAGCGGTCGCCGTCGGCCTCCGGCGTACCGGGCGGCCCGCCAGCGACGCCCGGGCCATGATCGTAGAAGATCTCGGAGCACGGCCCGCACGGGCCAGTGTCGCCCATCGCCCAGAAATTGTCGCTGGCGCCGATGCGCGAGAAACGCGCCGGGTCCACCTTGAGCTCCTTGAGCCAGATGTCGGCGGCTTCGTCATCCTCTTCGAACACCGTCACCCAAAGTTTCTCGGGCGGCAGCTTCAAAACTCCGGTGAGAAACTCCCAGGCATAACCGATCGCTTCGCGCTTGAAATAATCGCCGAAGCTGAAATTGCCGAGCATTTCGAAAAAGGTGTGATGACGCGCGGTATAGCCGACGTTTTCCAGATCGTTGTGCTTGCCACCGGCGCGCACGCAGCGCTGGGAACTCGCGGCGCGGACATACGGCCGGTGCTCGACACCCAGGAACACGTCCTTGAACTGCACCATCCCGGCGTTGGTGAACAACAGGGTGGGGTCGTTGACCGGCACCAGCGAACTGCTGGGCACCACTTGGTGGCCATGGCGGCGGAAGAACTCCAGGAAAGCCTTGCGAATGTCTGCGCTGGTCATCATGTCAATCAATCACTCACATCGTCTCCGGCCCGCCTCATGGCGGAACGGATCTGTTCGGTGGTAAACCCCCGGTATTGGAGAAAACGCATCTGCCTGGCGCGCTCGTTCATGTCGCCGGGCCGGGCCACGCCGAAGCGTTTACGTCTCACTTCTTCGATTCTTTCGCGCCACGCCCCGGCATCGACATCCATGGCCTGCGCGATCAGCTCTTCGGCGATACCACGCTCGCGCAACTCGGCCTGGATGCGCAGCGGGCCGCAGCCTTTGCCGATGCGCGAGCGCACCAGCGACTCGATGAAACGCTCGTCGCTTTGCAGCCTATCTTGGCGCAGCCCGGCCAGTGCCTCGTCCACGTCGGCGTCATCGAAACCCTTGGAACCGAGTTTACGCCGCAATTCCTGGCTGGAATGTTCGCGCTGGGCGAGCATGTTGATGGCGCTGCGGCGTACCGCCTGAGCGCCTTTTTTGTTTTCGCCGCCCAGGGAATCAGTCTCCCGCTGGCTCAAGTTCAGCCAAAGGAGATTTGGTCAACAGCTTGGCGCGAATCTTGTTTTCGATATCGCGCGCGATATCGGGACGCTCCTTCAGGTAGGTGCGTGCATTGTCCTTGCCTTGGCCGATGCGCTCGCCGCCATAGCTGTACCAGGCGCCGGATTTGTCGACCAGTTCTTCCTCGACACCCAGATCAATGATCTCGCCTTCGCGGGAAATCCCCTCGCCGTACATGATCTCGAACGTCGCCTCCTTGAAGGGCGGGGCCGTCTTGTTCTTGACCACCTTGACGCGCGTCTCGCTGCCGATGATTTCGTCACCCTTCTTGATCGCGCCGGTACGGCGAATGTCCATGCGCACCGAGGCATAGAACTTCAGCGCGTTGCCGCCGGTGGTGGTCTCGGGATTACCGAACATCACGCCGATCTTCATGCGGATCTGGTTGATGAAGATCACCAGGGTGTTGGAGCGATTGATGTTGCCTGTCAGCTTACGCAGCGCCTGCGACATGAGGCGCGCCTGCAAGCCCATGTGGGAATCGCCCATCTCGCCTTCGATCTCGGCCTTCGGGGTGAGCGCCGCCACCGAGTCGATCACCACCACATCCACCGCACCGGAACGCACCAGCATGTCGGCGATTTCCAGCGCCTGCTCGCCGGTGTCCGGCTGGGACACCAGCAGGTCATCGACATTCACACCCAGCTTGCGGGCATAGACGGGGTCGAGGGCATGCTCGGCATCGACGAAAGCCGCGGTGCCGCCCAGCTTCTGCGCCTCGGCGATCACTTGCAGGGTCAGGGTAGTCTTGCCCGAAGACTCCGGCCCATAGATCTCGACGATGCGCCCGCGCGGCAAACCGCCGATGCCCAGAGCAATATCCAGCCCCAGCGAGCCGGTGGAGATGACACTGATATCGCGCGCCGGCCCGGCATCACCCATGCGCATCACCGAACCCTTGCCGAATTGCTTTTCAATCTGGCTCAACGCCGCGCCAAGCGCCTTTCTCTTGTTGTCATCCATCTGTCTTTACCTGTGTTGATGGCCGATATACAGAAATACTTTTCATTATTTCACAATCGGCCAAATTGGCCTAGTCCCGCAGCAGCGGTTATGCATCCGGGAAATGGGGAACTGGCCGCCCCGCAAACTTCATCTCCCCGGTTCTTCGCGCACCACTTTGCCGACGAAGCGGATCACTTTGAAGGTGCGTTGCAATGCTTTGCTGTGAAAATTTTCCATGAAGATCCCCTGGCTATAGCGGACATAATCGCCCACCTTGACATCGGTTTTCCCGGTCGCTAGCCATTCGCTGGCGCCATTACCGAAATCGATCTCGAGATAGAGGTAGGTGCCGCCATCGATGCTTTCTTTCACCACCCCTTCATTGGGCATGAGCACCGGTTTCGACGGAGTTGGGGCGGGAGCGGCGGGTTTCGTACCGCTCTTGGCCGCTGCCGGTTCGGCCAGATCTGCCACACGGCTGACGAAGACACTATTGTAATAACCATCCCGGTTGGTGCCGCCGATAAGATAGACCCAGTCGCGATAGCCAATGATGGTAATATCAGCGAAGGGGGCGGGGAGCGGGGCAATGGTTTGCCAAGGGCCAAGCGCTCCATCGGCACCGATGCGGCTCCGCTCGGTCGTGTTGTAAAAGGTTGCGCCGTCCAGTCCGCCAAAGGTGTAGAGATAACCATCGTACACCAGTGCAGAGAGTCCATAACGCCCCTGTGACAGCGGGGCGCTCAGCGCCCATTTGGCGAATTTGCCATCGGGTTGAAACGTGGCGAACTCGGTGGTGGCGATACCCGTTCCTCCCTGTTCGGCATGACCGCCGACAGCGTAGAGGGCCATTTCACCATGCGCCATGGCATGAATATAGCGGGGAGTGGTGAAGCGCTCCGGCAACAGCTCCCATGCACCCAAACTGCCGTCAGGATGGATCGGGGCCCGCTCTATCGTATCGAGCAAGGCGCCGCCAAAACCGCCAAAGGCGTAAAGAAACTCACCTATCACGATCACCTTGGAGCAACGGCGAGGTTGATTGAGCTTCTGTGGCTCGGACTTCCAGGGGCCAATGCTCCCGTCCGGAAGAAGCTTGGCGCGCTCGACGCTACGCAGCAGGTTGTGGCCGTTGGGACCGTTACCGCCACCCACGGCATAGAGGAAGCCATTATGCTCCGCGACACCGAAGAAACCGCGCTCTTCTTTCAGCACGCTCCCCTTCCGCCAAGGGGCGAGGGTGCCGTCACCCTGGATGACGGTGTACTCGCTACTGTTCAGAAAACGCCAACCATCGACCCCGCCAATCACATAGAGCCTGCCATTCACCTCGACTACTCCAGCGGCGCCTCGCGTGGTGGTAAGGGATGCCGTCTTCTGCCAGCCACTCGCGTGAGCAGCAAACGAGAGGGTGGTGAGAAGAAGCACGGCGAAGAGAGTCGCTGTTTTCATGGCTGAGGGGTCGCAAGTTGAAAAATGGGGCGGCTGGCGGAGGTTGTTAAGGGGTTGACCCGCCAGGCCGGAGCTGGAGTATAACCGTTTTACCATTTGGGTCGAATAGCTGACCTTATGTATCAGTTACGCAGAGACCCCTCCTGCCATGCTCCAAAGTGCCTTGATGGGTATCGTGAACCACTACTTATGCGTAGCCTTGCTGGCGTCGCTCACCGCCACGACGCTGCCCAGCCCATCCTGATGATAATACTGCGCCGCCGTGGCGGTGAAGCGGATCAGCGGTGGGCGATCCCGAGCAGCCGGGCCATCTGCCCCACCGTGCCCGCCACGGACTCGAAGGTGTAGGTGAGGCCGTTCTTCTCGCGCAGGGTGTAGCGGCCATCGCCCTGACGGGCGGTCTGGAAGAAAAAGCCG
>SBBG01000101.1 GCA_005240065.1 Gammaproteobacteria bacterium
ACCCTCCCAGCCCGGCGGGAGATGTCGAACGCGGACCGGCCACTTAGCCCTCGACCTTGCCGCCGACGGCTTCGATCGCCGCACGGGCTCCCTTGGTAACCGCAACGCCACGCAGAACAATAGGCGCCTCGATCTTACCAGAGAGGATCACTTTCGCGCGCTCGGCCGCCTGGTGAACCAGATTTGCCTGCTTGAGCGCCGTCAGATCGACAGGTTCGCCACCGGCGAGCTTGGCCAATTCAGAGAGTGTGACTTCGGCGGTTTGCGCAGCGGTCAGAGAAGCAAAACCGATCTTCGGCAAACGCCTCTGAATCGGCATTTGTCCACCCTCGAAGCCCACCTTGTGGAATCCACCAGCCCTGGCATGCTGCCCCTTGTGTCCGCGACCGCAAGTTTTACCGAGCCCGGAACCGATGCCGCGCCCAACGCGCTTGGCGGCCTTTTTTTCGCCAACCGCAGGCTTGATCGTATTCAGCCGCATTACACAATCTCCTCAGCCTTAACCATATAAGACACCTTGCCAATCATGCCGCGTACGGCCGGGGTATCCTCGATCTCAACGCTATGCCCCATGCGGCGCAAACCCAAGCCGGCAACACACGCTTTATGGGACGGCAGCTTACCGTTGGTGCTCCTGACCAGGGTCACGCGGACTTTCTTTTTCACTGCGGACATGCTCTTATCCTGTTATCTCTTCAACCGTCTTGCCGCGCTTGGTGGCAACATATTCGGCGTCTTTCATCTCCGTCAAACCACGTACCGTTGCACGCACGATATTGATTGGATTACTGGAACCTATGCACTTGGCCAGGACATTCTGAACGCCGAGCACCTCGAATACCGCGCGCATCGCGCCACCGGCAATGATACCGGTACCGTCCGAAGCCGGCTGCATGTATACCTTCGACGCGCCGAAACGAACCGTCACAGGATATTGGAGCGTGGTACCATTCATGCGAACAGGCCTCATGTTGCGGCGTGCGTCTTCCATCGCTTTCTGGATCGCTGCAGGCACTTCACGCGCCTTGCCACGCCCGAAACCGACGCGGCCCTGGCCATCGCCAACCACGGTCAGAGCGGAAAAACCGAACTGGCGGCCACCTTTAACCACTTTGGCGACACGCCTGACAGCGATCAGTTTCTCCTGAAGCCCGTCACCGGTCGCACCCTGGGGTACATCAAAATTCGTCATGACCCTGATTCCTTAAAATTCAAGACCGCTTTCACGAGCCGCGTCTGCCAGCGCCTTGACACGACCATGATATCTGAAACCAGAACGGTCAAAGGCAACCTTTTTCACACCGGCCGCTTGCGCCCGGCTGGCAATCATCTTGCCGACCACCATCGCCGCATCTGTCTTGTCAACATCCGCGATGGCGCCCTTCACCTCGGCATCCAGGGTGGACGCACTCGCAATCACGACAGAGCCGCTGGGGGCAATGACCTGGGCATAGATATGCCGTGGGGTCCTGTGAATGGATAGCCTAGGCACGCCGAGCAATCTGATTCTGGCGCGGGTCCGCTGTGCGCGGCGTATACGTGATGACTTTTTATCCACGAAACTCACCTTTACTTCTTCTTGGCTTCTTTACGAACGACCACTTCGTCCGAATAGCGAACGCCTTTACCCTTGTAGGGCTCGGGCGGACGGTAGCCACGAATCTTCGCCGCCACCAATCCAACCTGATTCTTGTCGATACCCTTGACCAGGATCTCGGTCTGACTCGGTGTTTCAACCGTAATGCCGTTGGGCACAGGAAAATTGACCGGATGCGAGAACCCCAGGGTAAGGTTCAGGGTCGAACCTTGCGCCTGCGCTCGATAACCCACGCCCACCAGCTCCAGCTTTTTCTGAAAACCATCACTGACGCCGGTGACCATATTGTGAATCAACGCGCGTGCCGTGCCAGCCATCGCATTCGATGACGACCCGCTGTCGCGGGGCGCGCACATCAGAGCATTATCTTCCTCACGCACCTCGACAGAGGCTGGAATGTCCCAGCTCAGCGAACCTTTACCACCTTTAACAGTAATGGTTTGACCGTTCAAGGTAACTGCCACACCTTTGGGAAGGGTGACGGGTTTTTTAGCAACTCTCGACATAACTCCACGCCCACCTTACGAGACAATGCAAAGGACTTCGCCGCCATGGCCACCCGCACGAGCCGCGCGGTCGCTCATCACGCCTTTAGGAGTCGATATGATCGCGACCCCCAGACCGCCCATCACCTTCGGCAGATCATCCTTGCCGTTATATACGCGCAAACCAGGACGGCTAACTCGCTTGATGGCCTCAATCACCGGCTTGCCTTCAAAGTATTTCAAACCAATCACCAATGTCGCTTTTCCGTTCCCATTCTGAACGGAATAGTCATTGATATAGCCCTCATCCTTCAGCACCTTGGCGATGGCGAGTTTCTGCTTCGAGGCGGGCATGCTCACATCAGACTTCGCGGCAGCCAAGGCGTTACGAATGCGGGTCAACATATCCGCGATAGGGTCGGTCAAGCTCATAATCCGATTCCAAATAACAATTAAAGTTTTACCCGAAAATCTTACCAGCTGGCCTTAACCAAGCCGGGGATGTCGCCGCGCATCGCCGCTTCGCGCAGCTTGTTGCGTGCCAGGCCAAATTTGCGATAAAAGCCACGCGGACGGCCACTGACCCGGCAGCGATTACGCATACGGCAAGGGCTGGAATCACGCGGCAAAGCCTGGAACTTACGCTGCGCTTCAGCACGCTCTTCCGGCGCCAGATTAAGGTTGACCGCTTTGGCTTTCAGCTCGTCGCGCTTCGACGCAAATTTTTTCACCAAGCCTGAACGCTTTATTTCGCGGTTAACCATGGAACGCTTTGCCATAATTCTTCCTTACTTCCTGAACGGGAAATTGAAGGCGGCCAGCAAGGCGCGCCCCTCTTCATCGGTTTTCGCGGTGGTCGTGATGGTAACATCCAATCCACGCAGGGCATCAATTTTGTCGTACTCGATCTCGGGAAAGATGATTTGTTCTTTCACGCCCAGACTGTAGTTTCCACGACCATCAAACGCCTTACCGCTCAGACCGCGAAAATCGCGGATACGCGGTATGGCGACAGTAACCAAGCGATCCAGAAATTCGTACATGCGCTCACGGCGCAAGGTAACCTTGCAGCCAATAGGCCAGTTCTCGCGCACCTTGAAGCCAGCGACGGATTGACGCGCCAAGGTCACAACCGGCTTCTGCCCCGCAATCTTGGTCAGATCACCGACAGCATTCTCGATTACCTTTCTGTCACCCACGGCCTCGCCCACACCCATATTGAGAGTGATCTTAGTGATTTTGGGCACTTCCATGACGCTCTTGTAAGCAAACTGCTCCATGAGCTGTTTGACTACGGTGTCACGATAGTATTGTTGCAATCTCGCCATTTTAATTTCCGACCTTAGACGTCCACATTTTCATTGTTGGACTTGAAGTAACGGACCTTCCGTCCATCCTCCAACACTTTGATGCCCGTCCGATCCGCTTTTTTCGTGACGGGGTTGAACAACGCGATATTCGAAACGTGGATCGACATTTCTTTTTCGACAATGCCACCGGGCACATTGCGCGCAGGATTGGGCTTGGTATGCCGTTTTACCATATTGACGTTTTCGACCACTACGCGATCGTCGTCCAACACGCGCACGACGGTGCCGCGCTTACCCTTGTCTCTACCGGTGGTAACGATAACGTCGTCACCCTTCCTGATTTTTTGCATCTTCAGTATTCCCGATCTTTATATCGCTGGATCTGCTCAGAGAACTTCCGGAGCCAACGAAACAATCTTCATGAACTTCTCGGTACGCAGCTCGCGGGTCACTGGCCCGAAGATACGGGTACCGATCGGCTGGAGCTGATTATTCAGCAGCACCGCAGCATTGCCATCGAAACGGATGATCGAACCGTCGGGGCGACGCACCCCCTTGCGGGTTCTGACGACCACGGCATTATAAACCTCACCCTTTTTCACCTTGCTACGCGGCAGGGCATCCTTCACGCTGACCTTAATGACATCACCAATATGGGCGTAACGACGGTGCGAGCCGCCGAGCACCTTGATGCACATCACTTCACGAGCGCCGCTGTTGTCAGCCACTTCCAGCGCGGTTTGCATTTGGATCATTATACTATCTCCAATCCGTATCGAGCTTACGGGCACCTCTATAAATTCGCGGAAGCCGCGATGATGGCGTTGAAAAGTGGCTCGCGATGCTCATGTACTGCGTGTACACCCCGCTTTTCCGCCCCTTTTCGCCTTGCCCTCGCGCCTTGATTGAATTTATAGAGGTGCCCTTTAATCAGCTTGCGCGCTCAACGATCTTCACCAAGCGCCAGGATTTGGTCTTGGATATTGGACGGCACTGCTGTATCAATACAAGGTCGCCCTCGCCGCATTCGTTATTCTCGTCATGAGCATGCAGTTTGCTGGAGCGCTTGATGTATTTCTTGTACAAGGGGTGGCGCACATTGCGCTCTATCAACACCGTGATGGATTTATCCATCTTGTTGCTGACAACGCGGCCGGTCACCGCATGAGATACCTTCACCTCGTCGCTCATGATGCATTACCCGCTTTTTCGTTCAGTATCGTCTTGATGCGCGCTATGCTCCTACGCACCGCCTTCACCTGATGAGGCTTAGACAACTGGCCGGAACCTTTTTGCATGCGCAGGTTGAATTGCTCGCGGAGCGAGCCGAGCAGCTCCTGCTTCAGCTCCGCAACATTCTTTTGCCTGAGATCTTTCGCTTTCATTACATTACCGTCCGGACTGTGAAGGTGGTTTGCACAGGAAGCTTGGCAGCGGCAAGCTTGAATGCCTCGCGCGCCACTTCCTCGCTAACGCCTTCCATTTCATACAACATACGGCCTGGCTGAATCTGGGCAACCCAGTATTCGACATTACCCTTGCCGCTACCCATACGCACCTCAAGAGGCTTCTTGGTAATCGGCTTGTCCGGAAAAATACGGATCCAGATTTTTCCACCGCGCTTCACGTAGCGCGTCATCGCCCGGCGCGCAGCCTCGATCTGGCGCGCCGTGATGCGGCCGGTAGTGGTCGCCTTGAGACCGAACTCGCCAAAACTGACCTTGTTTCCCGTCGTCGCCAGACCGCGATTGCGACCTTTGTGCTGTTTACGATATTTGGTTTTTTTAGGTTGAAGCATTATCGTGCATCCTCATCAACTGGCCGCAGCTTTTTCAGCGCTGGCGCCTTCGACTTTCTCACCCTTGCCAAACACTTCACCCTTGAAGATCCAGACCTTGATACCGATCACTCCGGAAGGCGTGTGCGCCTCGGCGAAACCGTAATCGATATCGGCGCGCAGAGTGTGCAATGGCACACGCCCTTCACGATACCATTCGGTACGCGCGATTTCGGCGCCGCCCAAACGACCGGAAACCTTGATCTTGATGCCCAGCCCGCCAAGCCGCATGGTATTCGTGACGGCGCGCTTCATGGCGCGGCGGAACATGATACGGCGCTCCAACTGCTGCGCCACACTCTCCGCAACCAAGTTGGCATCGATTTCGGGCTTGCGAATCTCTTCGATGTTGATGTGCACCATATTCGGTGCAACCTGCATCATCGCGGCAACATCTTTGCGCAGCGCCTCGATATCTTCGCCCTTCTTGCCGATCACAATACCGGGACGCGCCGTGTGAATCGTGATGCGCGCATTGCGTGCAGGACGCTCGATCTGGATACGGCTCACGGACGCCTGCGCAAGCTTCTTCTTCAAGAACTGACGCACCCGCAAATCGGTGTTCAAATATTCCGGGTAATGCTTGGAATCGGCATACCACTTCGAGGTCCAGTCCTTGACGATGCCAAGCCGGATTCCTGTCGGATGAACTTTCTGGCCCATTTAGATTCTCTCTCTACTTTTTCTCGGCCACCGCCACGGTAATGTGGCTGGTGCGCTTCAGAATACGGCTGCCCCGTCCCTTGGCTCGCGCATGCATGCGCTTGTGGCTTGGGCCTTCATCGACGCAGACCATGGACACCTTGAGCGCATCGATATCGGCGCCGTCATTATGCTCCGCGTTGGCGATCGCGGACTCCAGCACCTTCTTGACGAGCGAGGCAGCCTTTTTCTGACTGAAAGTCAGTAATTTTAACGCATTTTCGACCGGCATGCCACGAATTTGATCGGCGACCAGGCGACCCTTCTGAGCGGAGATCCGCGCGTACTTCAATTTGGCAACTGTTTCCATTTCAAAAACCCCGTTACTTCGTCTTGCGGTCACCCGAGTGACCCTTGAAGGTCCGGGTAATGGCAAACTCACCGAGCTTGTGACCAACCATGTTTTCGGTGACCATCACCGGCACGTGCTGCTTGCCATTATGAACGGCGATCGTCAAACCGATCATGTTCGGAGCGATCATTGAGCGGCGCGACCACGTCTTGATTGGACGCTTGCTGTTGGTGGCAACCGCTGCCTCAACCTTTTGGGTCAGGTGCAGATCGATGAATGGACCTTTTTTAATTGAACGTGGCACGCTACTATCCTCTCAACTTCGCTGATGACTTCAGTCGCGACTTCATCGGCGACGACGCACGATCATGCCGTCGGTACGCTTGTTATGGCGTGTCTTGGCACCCTTGGTAGGTTTGCCCCACGGCGACACCGGATGACGGCCGCCGGAGGTTCTACCTTCACCACCGCCATGCGGGTGATCGACAGGATTCATCGCCACACCGCGCACGGTGGGACGGATGCCACGCCAGCGGCTCGCACCCGCCTTGCCCAGCGAACGCAGGCTATGCTCTTCATTGCCGACCTCACCGATGGTGGCCTTGCAATCCACCTGGATCTTGCGCAACTCGCCGGAACGCAAGCGCAAAGTGGCATAACCACCCTCGCGCGCGACCAATTGCACTGCGGCACCCGCGCTACGGGCGAGCTGAGCACCCTTGCCGGGCTTGATCTCGATGCAATGCACCGTGGTGCCGACAGGAATGTTGCGCAACGGCAAGCAATTGCCGACTTTGATCGGCGCATCAACGCCGGATTGCAGCGAATCACCCGCTTGCACGCCCTTGGGCGCGACGATATAACGTCTTTCGCCGTCGGCGTATAACATCAGGGCGATATGCGCGCTTCGGTTGGGATCATACTCGATACGCTCTACCCGGGCCGGTATCCCGTCCTTGTTGCGTTTGAAATCAATGACGCGGTAATGTTGTTTGTGACCGCCACCTTGATGACGCGCAGTGACACGGCCTTGATTGTTACGGCCCGAGTTCTTGCTTTTCTTTTCCAGCAGCGGCGCGTAGGGCTCTCCCTTATGCAAACCTGGAGTTACCACCTTCACAACGAAGCGGCGGCCTGCGGATGTCGGATTTTGTTTAACTATTGCCATGACTATGGTCCTTTATCAACCTGATCGCCGCTTTATTGGGGGCCCATGAAATCAATATCATGGCCAGGCTTGAGCGTCACGTAGGCTTTCTTCCAGTTGGAACGACGGCCTTCCATGCGGCCAAAGCGCTTGGTCTTGCCCTTGACGTTACAGACACGCACATCGGCGACCTGAACATTGAACATCAATTCAATGGCACCTTTAATTTCGGGCTTGCTGGCATCACGGACGACCTTGAACACTACCTGCCGGTTGGCATCCGCAATCCGGGTGCTTTTCTCGGACACATGAGGCGCCAGCAGAATATTCATCAAACGTTCCTGATTCATCCCAGCACCTCCTCGAACTGCCTGAGCGCACCAACAGTCATCAACACTTTCTCGAAACCGACCAGGCTCACAGGATCCGCGTGCCGGGTGTCGGTCACTTCGACATTAATCAGATTTCGCGCTGCCAGCTCCAGGTTGGCGTCGACGTTGTCCGTCACAATCAATACATTGGACAAATCCGCAGCCTTCAGCTTCGCCAGTAACTCGCGCGTCTTCGGGCTATCGACCGAGAACGAATCGACCACCAGCAAGCGCTCCTGGCGCAGCAACTCGGAAAGAATCGCGCTAATGGCGCTGCGATACATCTTTTTGTTCACTTTCTGCGAGTAATCGCCCGGCACGGCGGCGAAAATCTTGCCACCCTTACGCCACAACGGACTACGGATGGTACCGGCACGCGCACGACCCGAACCCTTCTGCTTGAAGGGCTTGGCCCCGCCGCCCCGCACCTGGGATCGCGTCTTCTGCGCATGGGTACCGGCACGCGCACCCGCCAGATAGGCGGTGACGACCTGGTGCACCAACGACTCACTGAAGGGGCGACCGAACGTGGCGTCGGACACCTGGATCATTCCTGCGGATTCGCCCGCTTTCAAACTTTGCAGTTGTAATTCCATAACCCTTACCTATCAAGCACGCGCTTTTACGGCAGGACGCACAATCACATCGCCGCCCTTGGCGCCTGGGACAGCGCCCCTGACCAATAGCAGATTGCGCTCAACGTCGACACGCACTACTTCGAGATTTTGTACACAGCAACGCTCATTACCCAGGTGACCGGACATTTTCTTGCCCTTGAACACCCGTCCCGGCGTCTGGCGCTGACCAATAGAACCAGGAGCACGATGCGACAGCGAGTTACCATGGGTCGCATCGCCCATCGTGAAATTGTGGCGCTTGATGGTGCCGGCAAAACCCTTACCAATGCTCGTACCCACCACATCAACCTTCTGCCCCGCCTGGAACAGGTCGACCTTCAACTCGGCGCCCGGGGCGAGACTCTCACCCTCGTTTGTTTCAAGGCGGAACTCCCATAGACCGCGCCCGGCGCCGACACCGGCTTTGGCGAAATGCCCTGCCGCCGCCTTGGTGACGCGGGTAGCGCGCCGCACACCGGTGGTGATCTGCACGCCACGGTAACCATCGGTCTCCAGGGTTTTCACCTGGGTTACGCGATTGGGATCAACTTCGATCACGGTGACGGGTACGGATACACCTTCTTCGGTGAACACCCGGGTCATGCCGCATTTACGGCCGATTAATCCGATAGCCATTTCTCAAACCCTATTCTTCTATAAAGCAGATCGACGCTCTATTACGTCAATTTGATCTGCACATCCACACCGGCCGCCAAATCGAGTTTCATCAGCGCGTCCACCGTCTTGTCGGTAGGATCCACGATATCCATCAGACGCTTGTGGGTGCGAATCTCGTATTGATCGCGGGCATCCTTATCGACATGCGGAGAAATGAGCACGGTAAAACGTTCTTTCTTCGTCGGCAAAGGAATCGGGCCCTTGACCTGCGCGCCAGTGCGTTTGGCGGTTTCGACAATCTCACGCGCCGACTGATCAATCAAACGATGATCAAAGGCCTTCAGGCGAATACGTATTCTTTGACTAGCCATGTATATTACTCAATCACCTTGCTTACCACGCCGGCGCCGACGGTGCGACCGCCTTCACGGATCGCGAAACGCAGACCCTCGTCCATCGCAATCGGCGCAATCAGACTGACCGTGACGCGCACG
>SBBG01000228.1 GCA_005240065.1 Gammaproteobacteria bacterium
CCCGCCCGGCCAGCACGGTCAGGCGCACGGCCGCCGTAAGAGCGAATTCGCCGCCATGCTGGTGGAAAAGGTTCAACTACGGCCTGAGCGAACGCCAGATGCGCCGCCTGGTGGCCGAGGCGCGCCGCGCCACGGGCCGTACCGGCGACGCGCTGCTGGAATTCCTGGAGCGCCGCCTCGATAACGCGGTGTTCCGCGCCGGTTACGCGCCCACGGCCGTGGCGGCGCGACAACTGGTGAACCACCGCCACGTGCTGCTCAACGGACGCACCGTGAACATCGCCTCGATCCGGGTCAAGCCGGGCGACGAAATCGCGCTGAAGGACAAGGCGCTGTCCTTTCCGTTCGTGGCCGAATCGCTCGAACGCCCCGCGCTCGACGTGCCGGAGTGGATCGCCTTCGACGCACACACCCGCCGCGCGCGCATCACGCGCACACCGCTGCCCGGCGAAGTGCCGTTCCCGATCGACGTCTACCGGGTCGTCGAATTCTATTCCAGCCGTTCGTGACGGAGAGAGCACATGTGAAGGAGAAAGAGATGGGCGGATTTCAAAGGCTGTCAGGCAACAAATCACAAACTATAAGGAGATAGGCATGAAAAAGTATGCAGCAGAGTTCGTCGGTACGTTTTGGCTGGTTCTTGGAGGCTGCGGTAGCGCGGTTTTAGCGGCGGCGTTCCCGGATGTCGGCATCGGCCTGCTGGGCGTATCACTGGCCTTTGGCCTCACAGTGCTGACCATGGCTTATGCGATCGGGCACATCTCCGGTTGTCATCTGAACCCCGCTGTTTCAATCGGGCTTTGGGTGGGCGAGCGATTCCCGGCAAAGGATCTCATCCCGTATATCGTGGCGCAAGTTTTCGGCGGCATTGCTGCGGGAGGTACTCTTTACCTCATCGCCACCGGCAAAGCGGGCTTTGATGTTGCCGGCGGATTTGCTGCGAATGGTTACGGTGAGCACTCGCCTGGCGGCTATTCGATGCAAGCGGCCTTACTTACTGAAGTCGTCATGACCATGATGTTCCTTATCATCATCATGGGGGCTACGGATAAGCGCGCGCTGGCGGGCTTTGCACCTCTTGCCATCGGATTGGGGCTGACATTGATTCATTTGATCAGCATTCCGGTAACCAACACCTCGGTCAATCCCGCGCGAAGCACGGGTGTGGCGATCTACGCCGGTGACTGGGCGATTGCACAGGTGTGGCTTTTCTGGGTTGCACCTATTGTCGGCGGTGTTCTCGGTGCAGTTGTTTATCGTTTCATTATTGGCAAGTCTGAAGACGGAATTTCGCATGCCTGACAACCGCCATGCGGCGGACGCGCAGCTATCCATCCGTTACGACAACTGAAAGAGGAAACAACCATGTTCGATCAACAATATCAGACCATTCGTAAAAGCTTCGCCAGCCTGCGGCGCGACGGTGTCCGTCACCGCGATATCGCCGACAAGCTCGGCATCTCGGAAGGCGAGTTGATCGCGGCGCACGCCGGCGTTGCCATTGATGCGGGGGCCATCGAGACGAGAGACAGCCCGCTGCAAGCGGTGCGCCTGCGCGCCGAGTGGCCCGGGATCATCGGCGCGATCGAGCCGCTCGGCGAGGTGATGGCCCTGACCCGCAACGCCCACTGCGTGCACGAGAAGAGCGGCGTGTATCGCGGGGCCAGCCATTCGGAGCGCGTGGGACTGGTGCTGGGCGGCGCGATCGATCTGCGCATCTTCTACCGGCAATGGGCCCACGGATTCGCCGTCCGCGAGACCACCGATCAGGGCGTGCAGCGCAGCCTGCAGTTCTTCGACGCCGCTGGCGCCGCGATCCATAAGATCTTCCTGCGCCCGGAACGGAAAAGGCGGACGCGGACATCGACGTCGCCGCGTTCCGCGACGCCTGGGCGTCCCTGCGCGACACCCACGAGTTCTTCGGTCTGCTGAAGCGCTACTCGGTCAGCCGTACCCAGGGGCTGCGGCTGGCCGATCCCGAGTTCGCACGGCGGGTCGACGCGATGAGCGCGCGCAAGGTGCTGGACACCGCCGCGGACGAGGGCCTGCCGATCATGGTGTTCGTCGGCAATCCGGGCATGATCCAGATCCACAGCGGCCCGGTGAAAAATATCGCCGTCATGGACCCCTGGATCAACGTGCTCGACGACGGCTTCAATCTGCACCTGCGCGGCGACCGCATCGCCAGCGCGTGGGTGGTCAGGAAGCCGACGGAGGACGGCATCGTCACCTCGCTCGAACTGTTCGACGCGGCCGGGGAGACCATCGCCATATTGTTCGGCGAACGCAAGCCGGGTAAACCGGAACTGAACGCTTGGCGCGTCATGCTGGAGCGCCTGACACGCGAGCCCGCGCCATGCGCCGCATGACGGATAATACGGGTCCGGCGTCGATCGCGCGGCGCTGGGGCTGTGCGGCGCGCTGACGCAAGGGCTGTTCCGCAATCCGCTGGCCGATCCCGGCCTGCTCGGCGTGACCAGCGGCGCGGCCTGCGCGGCGGCGCTGACCCTCGTGGTGTTCGCCTCCGCGAACTATCCGGCGCCGCCCGAGTGGCGTCCCTTCATCCTCCCGGCCAGCGCCTTCACCGGCGCGTTCCTGGTCTGTTACCTGCTCGACCGCGTGGCGCGCTGGCTCACGCCCGGCTCGATCGCGGGTCTGCTGCTGACCGGCATCGCGCTCAATGCCCTGGCCGGCGCCTCCTGGGCATTGGCGGCGGTGCTCGTCCTGCTGCTGGGCAGCGCCGCCTGGGGGTCGGCGAGGATCATGCATGCCATGAACGCCCTCGCGCTGGGGGAGGCGGTGGCGGGACACGTCGGCATCGAGGTGCAGCGCATCCGCGGCCGCGTCATCCTGCTGGTGGCGGTGCTGAGCGGATTCGCCGTCGCCTGGTGCGGCCTCATCGGCTTCGTCGGCCTGATCGCGCCGCACTTAGTGCGCGCCGTGATCGGCCCGGACCAGCGCCACGTGCTGCCGCTGTCGATGCCGGCCGGCGGACTCCTGCTGCTGCTGGCCGATACGCTGGCGCGGAACGTGGCGATCCCGGCCGAGATTCCGGTCGGCATCTTCACCGCTCTGGCGGGCGGGCCGTTCTTCCTCGCGCTGCTGCGCGGCGCGCGCCACCGTCTCGCATGAGGCCGCCGCCAATGTCTATCGACACCTTGCCCCTGCTCAGCCTGGACGCGGCGACCGCGACGCTGGGCGGCACGACCTTCGGCCCGTTCGATTTCACCGTCCGCGCCGGAGAACGCGCCGCCATCCTCGGCCCGAGCGGCGCGGGCAAGTCCACGCTGCTCAAGCTGCTGTCGCGCGAGATCCCCGCGCGTGCCGGCCGCGTCGTTTTCGACGGGCGCTGCTTGTCCCGCTGGACGGTGCCCGAACTCAGCCGGCGGCGAGCAGGCGCGCGTGCAACTGGCGCGGGTGTTCGCGCAACTGTGGGATGTCGAGAACGGACTGGTGCTGGTCGACGAGCCGCTGGCGTCGCTCGATCCCGGTCTCCAGTTCGACCTGCTGCAGAGCATCGATCACTTCGCGGGGCAGCGTAACCACGGCGTGCTCGCCGTGCTGCACGACATCAATCACGCGTTGCTCTCGTTCGCACGCCTGTTATTGATCAAGGAGGGCGGCCTGACGGCGGACGTTCCGGCCGACGCCGCCGCTCTGCCGCATCTGGAATCCCTGTACGGCATCGGTCTGCGCTGCGTCTCCGACGAGGGTGGATCGCTGGTCATCCCGGTGCGACGCCCGCATTTCAGAGAACGCAGCTAGCATGAAGGGTGCCTCTAAAAATCCGCTGAAGCCGAGCTCGCTCCCCCTCCGCATTGTGTCGCTCACCCGGCCGAAACCTCCTTGGCCGCCTCCCCCATCGCGTCAACCGACATCGGCGGCTACACCCAGCCGGTGGCGCAGCCAGCCTGGATGGGGATACTCGGGCCGCAGCTCCAGGCGGTGGAAGGGGACAAGATCCTGGTGCACTTCCTGAACCGCACCGGCAAGCCCTTGAGCATCCACCCCCACGGCGTGAGTAGGAAGCTGCCTTTCAATGAGCCCGCGCGTAAAACGCTTCCCGCCAACTGCCCC
>SBBG01000033.1 GCA_005240065.1 Gammaproteobacteria bacterium
TCGATCAAGGCGCGAGGGCAAGGCGGAAATGCGCGAAAAAGCGGAGTGTACACGCAGTACATGAGCATTTTGAGCGCATTTCCAACGCCGCCATCGCGGCTTCAGCGGATTCTTAGAGGTGCCCCTGGGTTGATGATGATGTTCAACAGGGATTATACGGGGTTCGCGCCCGGATTTTCGAGGGCGAAAGGATATGCAACCCTGGCCGGCCTTCAATACCGTCGATTTTTCCCGTCTCTCGGGTCAAGGGTTGCAGCGATCTGGCCGATATTCATGACATGGCAGACTGTTGACGCCCATCAGATTCACTTCATGAAACATGGAACACGGATGCGTCCGGTGATTAGAACAATCGCGCTTTTTTTCGGCCTGCTCACAGGCTCAACGGCCCTTCAGGCCGAAAACATTCCACCATTGGTTAATCTGGACAACCAGGTGCAATCCCTGAAGAAAACCGTGCTGGAAATCAACCGCGATCTGCTCATCCTCGATGAAACGGCGCGTTCCCCGGAAAAGAACCGGGTGGTGGTATTTTTGGGCATGGATAGAATACCACGCTTCGACCTGGCGTCGGTCGAGCTGAAGATGGACGGCAAGATAGTCTCAACCCGCACCTATACTGCGGAAGAAACCGCCGCGCTGCAACGCGGCGCGATACATCGGCTTCACTTCGGCGTACTCAATCCCGGCGAACACCGTCTGGAAGCGGTCTTTGCCGGAGCAACCCCCGATGACGACCAATATCGCAGAAAGGCATCCCTCGCCCTGACGAAGGAAGCTCGCGCCATGCGGGTGATGCTGAACATTTTCGATCCACTCCAGAACGAATCGCCGGAAATAACGGTCAAGGAAATGCCGTAGGCTCGGATGGCGATGACGTACAGACTTACAAAATGGATTACGCGCTCGGCTCTGATGCTGGTCATCGGTGGCTTTGCCGTTGCCGGCAATGCGTTTGGCAGCCCGCGCGACGACATCCCTTGGAAAGCCAAAGATCCGCTGTTCGGCGAAGCGCTGTTCGACTTTTATCAGGGCGCCGATTTTTCCGCCATCACTCGACTCATCGCAGCCCAGAAAACCGGGGCGCTGAGCCAACCGAAGGACGAAAGTGATCTTTTGCTGGGCGCGCTTTACCTGTCCTATGACATGCCCAACGCGGCGCAGGAGATTTTCTCCCGCCTGGCGGATAAGGCTTCTTTCAGGCGCACCCGGAATACCGCCGCCTTTTATCTCGCCAGGATCCTGTTCCGGCAAGGCCAGGCCCTGAAAGCGGAGAAACTGCTATCGGCCACGGATGGCGATTTGCCAGATGCCCTCGTAAAAGAGCGCGATCGCCTGCTGATCGATGTGCTGGCTACGATGAAGCGGTTCCAGGATGCCCGCAAACTGGCGGTACGGCTGGACGAAAACTCCGTGGCGAGTTATTACAGCCGCCATAATCTGGCCATCGCGGAAATCAAATATGGCGGCAAGGAACACGGTATGGCCTTGCTCGGCAAACTGGGCACCCTGCCGTTCAACACCGCCGAAGCAAGAACACTGGAAGACAAAACCAGCTTGGCGCTCGGCTATGCCCATCTGCAAGCGCGCGACCCCGAAGAGGCCAAGGCGCACTTTAACAAGATAAGGCTGGACGGCCTTTTATCCTCGAAGGCGCTGTTGGGCGCGGGGTTTGCTGAGATCGCGCTCGGCCAACATCAACGCGCGCTGGTACCCTGGATGGAACTGCAAAAACGCGACATCAGGATCCCGGAAACCCAGGAAGCCATGCTGGCTGTGCCCGACACCTTGTTCAAGCTGGAATCCTATAAAGAAGCCCTCACCCACTACCAGCACGCCGTATCCGCCTATACCGGCGAAAAGACGCAGATCGCCAATGCCATCGCGGCGATACGCGCCGGCAAGCTGCATAAAAACATCCTGCGCCAGCATGCCGTCGACGAAGGACGATGGCGCGACACTCTGCAAAAGCTACCGCCTGCGCCTGAAAACCGCTACCTGCCATGGCTGCTGGAAAACCCCGCTTTCCAGCAAGCTGTAACGCTTTATCGTGACACGCTCACCTTGCAAATCACACTGCAAGCACAGCGCGCATATCCCGCCGCCCAATCCTTGAGCGGCCGCATCGAAACAGCCATGGCGGAGACCCAGGTCACCGCCCAGAAGCTGGAAAGCCAGTTGCAACAAATCGCTATCGCCGAACTGGAGCGGCGCGAGCAGCGTCTGGAGAGTTATCTTGTCCAGGCCAATCTTGCCGTGGCCGAGCTGTATAACCATGCCGCGGCGCGCGGGGATGAGTGAGATGAAGGAACATCACAAACTGATTCTACTGACGTTCGCCGCGCTGGCGGGATGCAGCCAAGTGAAGGACGACGGACCAACACTCCGCGACTTGGAGCGCCGCAGCGTGACCGTCGAAAAAAACACCACGATACCGGACAGCCGCGGCAAGGCCATCGAGAGCTATCAGTCGACAATCAAATCCACCAAGGATGCCGATATTCAGCGTGAAGCCAAGCGCAAGATCGCCAATCTGGAGGTGGAGGGCGCCGATGCCGCCAATTTCGAGGCATTGCAAAAAACTCCGCCGCCCACCGATAACGGCGGCAAACGCAACGATGACTTGCCCGCGGCCGCGAACAACCGCGCCGCCATCGACCTGTATCAGGATTTGCTGCAAAACCGCCCGGATCAGGCCGGCAACAAGTCCGAAGACGAAAGCAATCTTTACCAATTGGCTCGCGCCTATGAACAGCGTGGAGATTACCGCAAGACACTGGAAACACTGACGCGCCTGGTCAATAGCCACCCGAAGATCGCCTATCTCGATGAAGTCCAGTTCCGGCGCGGCGAGATACTGTTCACCTTGAGAGATTATGAGGCGGCGGCGGCCGCTTATGCCGCCGTCTTGCCGGCGAAGAAATCGCAATTTTACGAAATGGCGCTGTACAAATACGGCTGGTCACTCTACAAGCAGGACAAATATCCCCAGGCGCTCGATCCTTTCTTCGTCATCCTGGACAGAAAATTGAATGAAAAAAATATCGTCGCCGATGACTACACCTTGCCGCGCGGCCAGCAGGAATTCGTCAAAGATACGCTGCGCGTCATCAGCCTGAGTTTTTACCATCAGCAGGGACCGGAATCCATCACCGCCTGGTTCTCCAGCAAGGGACACCGGCCTTACGAGTTTCTGATCTACCGGCAGCTGGGCGAACTCTACCTTGAAAAGGAGCGGCTGAACGATGCCATCGACAGCTTCCGCGCCTTCGTCAAGGAATATCCCGCTCATCCCCAATCAATGCTGATGCGCCAGCGCATCATTGACACCTACACGAAAACGGCGCTTCCGGTGTTATCGCTCAAGGAAAAGGAAGAGTATGTCGCCGCTTTCGAGAACCACGAACGGCGCCGTACTGGCGGCATGACCAAGACCTATGCCGAACATATCATCTACAACGACAGCAACACCCAGAGCAAGGTCACCTCTTTCCTGAAAAGCAACCTGGAAGATGTGGCTCGCCATTACCACGCTGTCGCCCAACAGGAGAAGAAGCACGCCTCCTATGTTCAGGCGGCGCAATGGTACAAGAAATTTCTGCGCCTTTTCCCCGGCGATCCGCAAGCGGTGAAAGTCACTTTCCTACTCGCGGAACTGCTTTACGAAGACGGCCAGTATGTCGAAGCGATCAAACATTACGAGCACGTCGCCTATGAGGCGCCGAAAAACGAGGATGGCGTGGAGGCGGGTTATGCCGCGTTGCTCGCCTACCAGGCGCAGGAGAAAAAACTGTCGGGCTACGACAAAAATGTCTGGCGCCGCAACGCCATTGTCAGCAGCCTGCGCTTCGCCGAAAAATATCCGCAGGACAAGCGTGTCCCCGCCATTCTCGCCTCCGCGGCGGAGGAGCTTTTCTCCCTCAAGCAGTATGACAAGGCCGAACAGGCGGCGCGGTTGCTGCTCAAGAAAGAGCCCATCGAAACCAAATTCCGCCGCACCGCCCTAACCATCATTGCCCATGCCGACTTCGAGCGGGAAGCCTATGATCGCGCCGAGGAAGACTATCGCGCACTGCTGGCGTTATTGCCTGCCGGCGACACGGCCAGGAACGAGCTTACCGAAAATCTGGCGGCAGCGATCTACAAACAGGGCGAGCAGGTTCGCAGGTCGGGTGACATCACCGGAGCCATCAACCATTTCCTGCGTGTATCGCAGGCTGCGCCGGATTCCCCTATCCGCGGCAATGCTGAATACAATGCCGCGATCGGTTATATGGCGCTGGGCCAATGGGACGACGCGCTTCGTCTATTAAATTATTTTCAGCGCTCCTATCCTGGTAATGTGTTGCAAGGTGATATATCACGGCAGTTGGTGCTGGCCTATATCCAATCGGGCCAACCCGCCAAGGCGGCGGGCGAACTTGAAAATATTCTGACCAGCGATCAGGATGAAGCCACGCGCCGTGCCGCCGCCTGGCAGGCAATCGAGCTTTATGAAAAAGGCAAGAACGACAAGGCGGCCATCAATCTTTATATCCGCTACGTGCAGCTCTTCCCCGCGCCGCTGGAGCAGGCCGTCGAAATCCGCAACCGGCTGGTTGCCGCCTATCAGCGTGTCAACGATGTGGCGAATCGTGATGCCTGGCTGAGAGATATCATCAAAGCCGACAAGGAAGGTGGCGAGGAACGCAGCGACCGTACCCGCCTGGCGGCGGCCAAAGCCGCACTGGTGCTTGCTGAGCCGGCGGGCGAATCGTTTCGCAAGGTGCGCCTGGTCGAGCCCTTGCAAGAGAACCTGAAAATCAAAAAAGAAAAAATGGAAGTGGCATTGCAAGCTTATTCGCTAGCCGCGGCCTACAACATCGCCGATGTGACCACCGCCGCCACTTACCAGATGGGCAAGATCTACAGCGATTTCAGCCGCGATCTGCTCGATTCGCAGCGCCCCGCAGGGCTGTCGCCGGAGGAGCTTGAGCAGTACAACGTCCTGCTCGAGGAACAGGCATTTCCCTTCGAGGAGAAGGCCATCCAGATTCACGAATCCAATGTACAGCGCATCGCCGCAGGCATTTACGACGAGCCGGTGAAACAAAGCTTCGCCGAACTGGCGAAGTTGCTACCCGCCAAATACGCCAAACAGGAAAAGAGTGCGGCCATGATCGACGCCTCGGCCGACAGCCAGGCAGGAGCGGATGAGAAAACCCTGACCGCCGCCATTGCCCACAACCCGCTCGATACCGAAGCCTACAATCGCCTGGGGATTTTATACAGAAACGCCGGCCGCTTCGAAGATGCCCGGAAAATTTACGAACGGGGCTTGGGCATCGATTCGCAGTATCGCCTGCTCCACCTCAACATTGGCATTCTCCACGATCTTTATCTGCGCAATCCTGACCTGGCGCTCGATCACTATCGCCGCTACCAACTCCTTTCCGGCGAGGAAGACAAGAAGATCAAGATCTGGATATCCGACCTTGAAAAACGCCAGAGCACGGTGAAAAAACCGCAAGGATAACAGGCATGAAACGAGCGGCATTGATATTCATCATTCTGATGCACACCCTGACCAATCCGGCATTGGCCGCGGATGATAGTCCAGCGCCCAGCGTCAAAATCATCGGCGACGACGATATGCCCAAGGCGCTCTACATCGTGCCGTGGCGCAAACCGGCGTTGACGCCGCCGCCGGAGCGCGCGCCGAAAAAAGAATTCATCGACGACGCGTTCGCCACTCTCGATCAGGATTCGTTCGCAAAGCGGATTCAATACCATGAATTGTTTCAGGGGAAGCACTGATCTGGCAATTAATTGCAGGGTGCGTCTCACGCACCGCACAGATGGCGCGTGAGACGCACCCTGCAATGGGAGGAAAGCTGGAAAAGCAGATGAATTCGATTATCGCGTTAATAATTTCGTATTTACGTAAAGTTTTCATGAATGACGCCGAAGTACAAGGCATGGTTTGACGTAACAAAGGAGCCGGTATGGATGTTTTCAACACTTCGATTCGATTCTTCCAGGAGGGCGGGTTTTTCATGTACCCGATCCTGCTGGTCTTCGCGCTGGGCATCGCCATTTCGATTGAGCGCTATATTTATCTCACCAATGCGCGCAGCAAAAACAGGGAGGCCTGGGACAAACTCTTGCCACTGCTCAAGAGCGGCGAATATCAGAAGGCGTTGTCCATGATGGACCAATCGGACGCCGCCATCAGCAAAATCCTTTCGTATGGCCTGTCGCGCCTCGGCCTTGGCCGCCGTCACGACGACATCGAAACGGCTATGGAAGAAGGGTTGATGGAGGCGACGCCGCGGCTGGAAAAGCGCACTCATTATCTTTCCACGTTCGCCAACATCGCCACGCTGCTGGGCCTGCTCGGCACCATCGTCGGCCTGATCCAGGCCTTCACCGCCGTTTCCAACGCCGACCCGTCGGAAAAGGCCGCCCTGCTGTCATCGAGCATTTCCGTGGCGATGAACACCACGGCGTTCGGTCTGATCGTCGCCATACCGTTGCTGCTGATTTACAGCGTGCTCCAGACCAAGACCACCGAGCTGGTGGACAGCCTTGAGATGGCGTCGGTGAAAGTGCTGAACATCATCAAGGAGCACGCCAACAAGGACGGCGACAGCCGATGAGACGCCGCTTTCGCCGTTCATCAGGCTCGCCGGAGGAGCTGAATATCACCGCCTTCATGAATCTGATGGTGATACTGGTGCCCTTTCTGCTGATTACGGCGGTGTTCTCGCGCATCACCATTCTGGAACTGAATCTTCCGCCCGCCGCGGCAGGAGGTGAGAGCGCGAAGAAGAATCTCCAACTGGAAGTCATCGTGCGCAAGAACGCCCTGGAGCTGAACGATCAGAACGGCCGTTTCTATAAGCGGTTCGATAACAAAGGCAACACCTATGATCTGGCCGCCTTGTCGCAATATCTGCAACAAATCAAGGCGCGCCTGCCGGACAAAAGCGATGCCTCGATTCTGCTGGAAGAAGATATTTCCTATGACACGCTGGTGAAGGTGATGGATACGGTGCGGGCCAGCGGCGGCGCTGAACTTTTTCCCGACATTTCCATAGGCGACGCGCCCGCCGCCGGCGCGGCAACGAAGAAAAAAGGCGGATGACCCGATGGAAATGTCACGGCGCGCCAGACGCATGGAGCGGCATCACAAGCGCAACAAGCGTAATGCCACCATCAACCTCGTTTCCCTGATGGATATTTTCACCATCCTGGTGTTCTTCCTGCTGGTCAATTCCTCTGATGCCGAAGTGCTACCCAGCACCAAGGTGGTAAAGCTGCCGGAATCAGCCGCCGAACAGCCGCCCAAGCAGACCGTGGTGGTCATGGTGACCGGCAAGGACATCATCGTGCAGGGTCGCAAAGTCGCCTCGGTGAACGAGGTCATGAACGCCTCCACCGATCTCATCGGCCCGCTGAAGGAAGAGCTCGATCACCAGATCAATCGTTCCGCCAAGAACAGAAAGGACAGCGAGATCACCATCATGGGTGACAAGGAAATTCCCTACAAGCTGCTGAAGAAGATCATGGTCACATGCACCAGCGCCGATTACAGGAACATTTCTCTGGCCGTGACGAAAAAAGAGAAGCCGGCAGCGGGATGAGTGAAGCATGAGCGTCTATCATTACCACCCCGATCTGCCGTGGAATGTCTCCACCAGGGATGAACGGCGCTTCCGTACCATCTCGATGACGGCGCTGGCATGCGCGCTGCTGGTTGGCTTGATCATGTCCTATATCACCGTGCCGAAACCGCCCAGGGAAGAGGTCGAGCAGATACCGCCGCGCCTGGCCAAGATGATCATCGAGCGCAAAAAGCTCCCTCCACCGCCGAAGCAGGAGGCGGTCAAAAAGGAAGACATCAAAAAACCGGAAGAGCCCGTCAAACCCAAGCCGCAACCCGCGCCCAAGACGGAGATGAAAATCGAGCCCAAGCCCTTGGTCAAGCCGGAACCGGCGCCCATGCCGGCGGAGACACCACCACCCAAAGTGGATATCGAAGCGGCGCGCAAGAAAGCCGCCAGCAGCGGATTGCTGGCGCTGAGCAACGATCTTGCGGCCTTGCGTGACAAGCCCGTCGTGCCGAATCCATCGGATGAAAAACTGGTCCATCCCAGCAAGGACGAACCCTTCGTCCAGCGCGCCATGATCACCTCCGGCACGGCACGTCCCGGCGGCAGCGCCGCCGCCGTGCCTCCCCCTCTGGCCAGCCGCAACCTCAGCGGCGCCAAGCTCGGCGAACGTACCACCACGCGCGTCACCAGCCCGGAAGCGGCACGCCTCAACGCCGGCGAAACAAGCGCCCCCAAGGCCGCCGCCGCCGCAAAAGGCGGCCGCAGCGACGCGGAACTTCAAATGGCCTTCGACAAGAACAAAGGCGCGCTCTATTCACTATACAAACGCGCCCAGCGCCAGGATCCCAACTTGCAAGGACGGGTCGTACTCAAGCTGACCATCGAACCCTCCGGAAAGGTCAGCGCCTGCGATGTGGTCTCCAGCGAACTCGATTCGCAAGAACTGATCCAGAAGATCGTGGCGCGCGTGCTGATGTTCGATTTCGGCGGCGAAGACACCGGCACGGCGGTGAAGACGTTCTCCATTGATTTCGTGCCGACGTCATAGGCTTTGTTGAGACACGCTACGGACGTCTCTCCTCCACCCTCCGCCGCAACGTCTTGATGCGGCCATAGAGCGTCTTTTCTTCGGCGGCCTGTTTTTCATAGAGCGCGATCAGCTCCGGCAGGCGGTTGCAGCGGCTGGCGGCGGTTTCCAGAGCGACGAGAAATTTGAAGTTGCGGCGGTTTTCCGCGAATGCGATGAGAAACAATTCCAATGCCAGGTCATACACTTGGCGGTGGTGACAAACCCAGCCCAGGCGGGCGGCAAGCCGCGCATCGAACGCATGTCTGCGTTGCTGGACGAAGGTTCTGGCCTTGCCACTCTGCCCGATGGCGAGCAGGGTTTCGAGGTATTCGGGCAGCACCTCGGGCGCGACATCCTCGCCCAGATCCAATAAGCTATCCACTTCTTCCAGCAGATCTTCGGGTTGAAGCGTGCGCGCCCGCAGACGCTGAAGCTGACTGCGCGCCCAGGCATCGTCGGGGCGCTGCTCCAGCCAGGCTTCGACGGCGCCGAGCGCGCGGCCGATATCCTGTTTGCGTTCGTAGAGCCAGGCCAGATCGAGCTGACAACGCGGTTCGGTGGGCAACAGTTCCAGCAGCAGCGCCTCGGCCTCCGCATAACTTCCCGATTGGGTCAGGGTTTTGGCCAGCCAGTGGCGGGTCTTGGCGTGGGGATAGAGGCCGAGACTCTCGCGCAGGTGGCGCTCCGCCCGCGGGTAGTCCTTTTTCCGGTAGGCCAGCACGCCGGCCAGATAATGCACGCGGCCCGAGGCTGGAAACAGCTCCAGCAGTTGCGCGGCCAGCGCCCCCGCCTCCGCCAGCCGTCCGGCGCGCAGCAGAAATTCCAGCTCCAGCCCGCGCGTCTCCAGCGCCAGCGGGTCTTCAAGCTTCAGTCGATCGAGCAACGCCACAGCTTGCGGCAGATCGCCGTGACGCAGGGCATGACTCAGATTCCTGCGCAATACTGTTTTCAACTCGCCTGACAAACTTTAAATTCTCCGTTTTGTGGTAGAGTTTACTGCCCATGACCTCCACCCTCATCCGCGACTTCGTCGATGTCCGTCCTCATCCCACCGTGGTGCGCCTGGAGCATCTGGAGGGACGCGACGCCCCCTGGATCAGCGCAAGCTATCACATCACGCGCGAAGTGCAAAATCATCTGCATGCGCTGCGCCATGCTCTGCGTCAGGAGACGGGGTGCGGCGTGTTCCTCATCGGCCACTACGGCTCGGGCAAATCGCACTTTCTCGCCTATCTGACCCAGCAACTGCGGGGCGGCGGATTCCTTGACCCCGCCGCCGATGTGGCGACGGTCTCGCTGCTCAATTTCCGCGCAGGTATGGCGCTGGAGGATATCGTGAGCGAGGCGCTGGGACTGGAGTCTCATCCCGGCGACCGGCGGACGGCCTGGACCCGGCTTGCGGCGCGGCACCCGAACGGTTTGCTGCTGGTGCTGGACGAACTGTCCGAGTTTCTGCGTTCCAAATCCAGTCCCGCCGCCTTCAACGAGGACGTGCGCTTTTTACAATACATGGGAGAATGGGCGCAGGGCCAGCGTTTCTGGATCGTGGCGGCGATGCAGGAGCAGATCGAGCATACCGGCGATCTGGAATATGCCCTCTACCGCAAGATCAAGGATCGCTACCCGTTGCGCCTGCTGCTCAGCCCGGCCCATGTCCGCGATCTGATCGGCGACAGCATCCTGATCAGGAAACCCGGCTATGAGGCGGCGGTCGCGGAGCTGGCGGGAAGGTTGCGCGAGGTCTATCCCGCCATCGACGGCGCGGAGTTGTGCGCCATCTATCCCCTGCATCCCGCCACGCTGGAGCTGCTGGAAGAGGTGCGCGACCGCTTTTCGCAGGCGCGCGGTATCGTCGAATTCACCGTTACCTGGCTGGCCGGCAATCCGGCGCGCAATATCGCCCCCTTCCTCGACCGGCCCTGGGGCAGTCTGATCACGCCGGATGTCATCGTCGATCACTTCCAGGATCTGTTCGAAATCCAGCCCGAATTTTTGCCGCTGGCGCAGCAGCTCCTTCCCTATTACCGCAAACACCTGGCCGGCCTCTTCGACAGCGATGCGCAGCGCGATCTGGCCTGGCGGCTGCTCAAGCTGCTGGTGCTGGTGTCGCTGTCGCCGGTGCGCGATGGCCTGTCCGCGGAGGAAGCCGCCTACTGGCTGCTGTTCGCCGCGGCGCGCATCGATCCCGGCAAGAATCTCAGGATCGTCGAGCGGGTGCTCAAACAATTGGTCGAGCAGGGCCGCTATATCGCGGTGCGCGATGGACGCTATCGCATCGATCTGGCCGATGAAGGAGCGGAACGCCTGGAAAAGCTGGTGGAACGCGAGCTGGCCGAATTGCCCGCCGGCGAAGACGTGGTGTTCGATACGCTGACCGGCTTGTTGCCTTCGCAGGGTTTCAACCCTTTCCTGCTGCCACGCGAGCAATGGCAGGCGCGCCGCATCCGCTGGCACTTCCATGAACGCGCCTTCGCCGTTTATCTGGGCAACGACACGCCCGCGCCGCCGCAGGAGCCGCTCGCGCTGTGCATCCGCCTGCCGTGGGGCGAGCCGGCGCGGGTTCAGGGCGCATACGTGCTACAGCCGGCGCGCCTCGGCCTTTCGCCGGAACTGCGCGAACTGGCCGCGCTGAGCCGCGCCGCCGCCCGCCCCTTGGGTTCCGATCTCGCCGCGCGCATCAAGCAGCGCATTGCGGAACGCCTTCCTTTGCTGCAAGACCGGATCAGGCATGTCTATCAGGAAGCGACGCTGACCAGCCCCGCCGGAGATCGCGAACCCGCTCCGCGCATGGAGAGCCCGGCCACGCTCGACGAGTGGCTGAACCGCCACGGCGAATGGCTGTGCAAACGCCTCTACCCCGGCTTCGAGCGCCATGCCCCCAGCCACGGCCCGCTGCCCAAGGAGGCCTATCGCCGCCTGATGCGTCACGTCAGCCAGCACGACCTGGGCGATGAGGAAGCCGACGAATATGTCAAACTGATCCGCGAAGCCTATCTGGCGCCGATGGGGCTGTTGCGCCGCAAGGGGCGCGAATATGTCACGCCGCCGGGCATCGAGAAAAACGAACTGGTCAGCCTGGTGCTGCCGCTGCTCGCCCACCAGCCCGCGCCAAAGGCGGTTTACGAACACCTGGCCAGCCCGATATACGGACTGGTGCCCGACCAGGTGCACCTGCTGCTGATCTTTCTGCTCATCCAGGGCGAGGTGGATATCCTCAAGGGCCGCCAGTCCTACCGCGAGGCTTATGAGACCTTGCCCACACCCCTCCAGTACGACAGGATTGTCCCCGGCCATGCCCTGAACCTGGAGCAGCTCAAAGACCTGCAACGGCTCTGCGAGGGGCTGAACATCCGCATTCCCAAACAATGGTCGGTGCTGGCCCAGCGCCATGCCGTGCGCCAATTGCGCGAGGCGGGCCAGCGCCACATCGCGCAGTTGCAGCCGCTCCTGTTCAAACTCGGCGAACTCGGCCAGGGCGAGGAACTGGCCGGGCAGGTGCGCCGCCTGCTCGCCCAGTGGGCGGCGCTGGACAAGGGCGATCACGAGCTTCAGGGTTTGCAGCACTTTCTTTATGAGATCGGCTCGCCGGCGCGCTTCCTGGCGGCAGTCAACGAGCTTTCGGATCTGCCGGGACGCATCGACCGCCTGCTCGGCGAGTTGCAGCGGCTGCGGCATCTGCTCAATCATCCGCTGCTCGCCCAGTGCCGCGACCCGGCCCTCACCGTCCGCCTCGAAGCCCTCGGCGCGCCGCCCGGCCTGGATGCGCCGGATGCCGTCGAACACTGGTTGCGCCAGGCGCGCAGCGCCTATGAGGATTACAAAAGCGATTATCGCCGCCGTCACGACGCCTGGTGGCAGGAGCAAAACAACCATCCCCTGTGGACCTGGCAACCGCCCGCGCTATCGGCCAGCCGCCATCTCGGCCTGGACGACGCGCTAAGACAGATCAAGACCTGTCAGCAACACGCGCAATCATTATGCTGCCGGGGGTTGAGCAACCTGGATTTCCAGCCACAGTGCATTTGCGGTTTCGACGGCGAACGCGCGCCGCTGGCCGACGAGCTGGCGCGCTTCGACACCCTGCGCACCGCCATCGACAGCGCGCTGACGCTGTTTTTTCAACAGGAGGACATCAAGACACGGCTACGCGACTGGCAAAACCAGGGATTGGAGATGAACACCCAGACCCTCAACTACCTGGAGGGCAGGCAGTCCGTCCCTGAAGTGAAAGACATCGCGCTGCTCGACCAACACTTGGCGGGACTGGAACTGGTCAAGCCGGTCGCGGCGGAGTCTCTCGCCGAACTGCTTGGCGGCCGCACCTGGGAACGCGCCGCACTGCTCGCCGCCATCGACCAGTGGCTGAACCGGCAGAACGCCACGCGCCTGCGCTTCACCGTCCGCGAAGACTCCGGCCGCGACACGCTCACCCTGTGGTGCGCCGAACAGGCCCTGCGTCACGCCGCGTCCCTGCCCGCCGGTCTCACTGCCCGCGAGCAGCAGACCATCGTCGAGGGGCTGCGCGCCGAATGGGTAAGTCCCACCACCCTGGCGCGGCTGGAAGATCTCGGCTTCAGCGATGCCGCCGTCGACCGCATCCTTGGCTGGCTGCTCGACGGGCAGCTGCTTGCGCCCAGTACGAATCAGGCTTCACCGCTGGTAGCCGCCGCGCGCGAACTGATTCAACCCAGCCGGCCGGACAGCGCTTCGCTGCTTGCAGCGACTGCCGCAAACCTCTATGCGGCCCACCATCGCCTGCTGCGGCTCGCCCCCAAGCCTTGGCTGGCGCGCCTCGAAGAGCTGGCGCTGACCACTCTACCGGATGCACCGCCGGACCTCATGACGGTGCTGAAAAACCACGGCGGCGCCCAGTGGCTGGTCATCGACTGCCTGGGACTACCGTTGCTTGCCGCCACGGAAAACGCCATACCCGAACTCTTCCCCGGCTGGCGCTTGCAGGAGCGCCGCTTCGCACAAGTCTCGCCCCGCACCACCACCGGCGCGTTTTATCAGCAACTGCTCGACGAAGGCCACGCCCGGAGCCTGGAAAAGATCGACGCCGTGGACACACTGCTGCATGAACGCTTCCTCCCCTTCGACGACCTCGCCCACCTCGCTGTGGCCGAACTGCGCGCCGCCTGCAAAGCCATGCGCCGCCGCCTTGATCCTGGCCAACCCCTGCTGATCTTCGCCGACCACGGCTTCCGCCTCGCCCCCGACGGCAAATCCTACCGCCACGGTGGCGCCTCCACACTGGAGCGGGTGGTGCCAGTGTGGTGTCTGGCGGTGGCTTAGAACCTGTTTACAATCTCGATCAGGGGATGCAGCGCAAGGCGAAAATGGCCGAAAAAGCGGAGCATACACGGAGTATGTGAGCATTTTGAGGCCATTTTCAACGCCGCGATGCACCCCTCAGCGAGATCGTAAA
>SBBG01000127.1 GCA_005240065.1 Gammaproteobacteria bacterium
ATATCGTCAGACGCGGCCTCCGATTGCGGTTGTGTTTCCGCTTCGAAAGCCGAGGAAACATCTTCCAACCCCGCCAAAGTCTGGTCATCGAGCTGGAATAGCGCTGGTTCTCCCGCCATCTCCGGGATATCGGCCACCGGGGTACTCTTGACGGCCTCGCTCAGGCTGTCGATCGCGCCGGTCAGACTCAAATCGAAATCCAGCGCATTATCCGGCGACGCGGCGACTTCATTGTCGTCGAGCGCAATGGCATCGGTGCTTTGCTTGTCCAGGCCAAACTCGAAATCGATCAGGTTGCCGACGGGCGCCGCGTGCTCTTCCTTGTTCAGGTCAGCCGCCCCGAGAGCATCGAAATCGCCCATCGCGGCGAAATCATCGCCCAGGCCGGCGGGAATCTCGTGCATACCCGCTGTTTGCATATCCAACGAGGAATCGCCGCTGCCCATGACATCGGAAGCCATCGCCGCACCCGTGCCCACCACCCCGGTAAGCGCAACGCCCGCCACCGCAACGTCCGTGGACGATGCTTTGGCAAACAAGGGATGGTCGGGGCAAAGCTGCCTGCCCATCTCCACCACCTTCTGCCACATGGGATGGTCTTCGCCGCCCAAGCTGGCATAAAGCGCCTCGGCTTGGGTCTCGAAGCCATCCCTGTTTTTGGCGGCGTGATAAATTTCCAGCAGCTTCAACGCCAGATCCTGCCGCTGAGGATCATGCCGTATGGCGTCCTTGATCAGGGATTCGGCTTGTTCATAACGCTTGTATGCCAGATACACATCGGCTTCGGCGATAGGGTCGATAACCCCCTCTTCGGCATGGATGGCATGCGCATGGCTCTTGGGCGAGACCACCGCCGGCTCGCTGGTAACGGCCTCTTCGTCGACCGCCACGGCCTCGGCGCCAGATGCGCTTTCTCCCGGTGATGATGAGGTAGTAGACGCGGAGCGGCTGAACATATTCTCCGCCGCCTCCAGAGCAGCGGCACGGCGGCGGCGCACCATCGCCCACAACAGCGCCGATATCAGCACAAAACCGCCGGCAATCATGCCCAGTTGCTGCGGATTGCTCATGATTTCACCCACCATGTCGGTCGCCACCGGCTCTTCGGGCTGGGGTGGCGCCTTTGCCGACTGTGGCTTGGCAACGGCGGCAGGAGGTTGAGTTGAAGGCGTTGACGGCGTGGCCGACGCAGGCGCTTCGGGAATTTTTGCCGCCGCTTTGTTCTGCATCGCGGCGAGGTCTTCGCTCTTGAGGTTCATCAACCGCTGCATGGTGGCGATCTGCTGCTCCAGCGTCGTCAACCGTTCACGCAACTCCTGATTCTCCTGACGGCCGGCCTCGGCCGTTTCGAGGGCCAGCGCCAGCTCCTTGCGCAGCGAAGCCAGATCATTGGTATCGGGCGAACCCGCTCTTGCGCCTCCGGCAGTCGACGCCTTGGCATCACCGGGAGTCACCAGTTTCAATTGCGCGCCCTGGGACGCAACACCTTCTTGTGCGGGCGATCGGCCCGCTCCCGTCGCCGCCGTGGCGCGCGCAGGAGCCGCCTCGCCCCGCTGCACCGCCAGCCATTGCTGATATTGCGCCGCGACTTCGCTGGCGGCTTGCTGGGGAGAGACGGCGCGCACGGCATCCGCCGAGGGCAATCGCAGGATATAACCCGCCATCAAATTATTGACGTTGTCGGCGGAAAACGCGTGAGGATTGTGCTTGAGCAATGCCAGCATCACCTGCGACGTGCTCACGGACTTGTCCGGGCGCATTTCTTCGGCGATCTTCCAAAGCGTGTCCGTTCGGGTGGTCGGTCCATAACTCAGGCCATCGCTCTGCCGAGCCGAAACGCGCGGGGGTTTCGCTACGCCAGCCACGCCGTTTCCGTTCTTGGCAAGCAATTCCGCCGCTGGCGGCGGAGAGGGTTCACCTTGCGTCGTAGCAGGGGACGGTGCGGGAGCGGGCTTGTTCTTGGTGACCGGCGCCTCGATCAGCGCCGGCTTTCCGGCGTCTTTCGCGTTCTCTGTAACGGCGGGATCGAGCAGCAGCGTGTATTCGCGCACGAAGCGTCCCGCCGGCCAATTGACCTCGACCAGAAAATCGAGAAACGGCTCGCGCACCGGCTGGCTGGAAGTCACCGTGATGACATGCGAACCGTCGGATTTTTGGACGACGTTGAATTTGAGCTGGGTCAGCAATCCCAGCCGCTCCACGCCGGCATTGGCGAAAGCCGCCTCGGGGGCCAACGCCACGGCTAATCCCTGCAATTCGGCGGGCGTCGCCGACAACAGTTTGATTTCCGCATTCAACGGCTGGTTGAGCGCGGAACGAAGCTCGATGTCCCCCAGTCCCAAGGCATAAACATCCGCGGCTCGCAACAGCACCAGCGGAACCAACGTCAAACCCAGCTTGCGCATGTATTTCTCCGGAAGATACGTCCTTTTTCCGCCAAGCTCCGAGACTGTGAGTTCAATCACAGGGCAGCGGCATCATCCCGTGGCTGGCAAAACTTGCTAATTGAAATAATCTTTTATCAGAATCTCAGCGATCTGAATACTATTCAAGGCCGCACCCTTGCGTACATTATCGGCCACGATCCACAAATCTAAACCTCTGGGATGGGAAATGTCTTCACGGATGCGTCCGACATAGACCGGATCGTTACCTGCCGCCTCGGTGACGGCGGTGGGATAACCGCCCGGCTTGCGCTCATCCAGCACTACCACGCCCGGCGCGTTCGCCAGCAAGGAGCGCGCTTCGGCGGCGGTGATCTTCTTACGGGTTTCGATATGCACCGCCTCGGAATGACCATAAAACACCGGCACGCGCACCGCCGTCGGATTTACCTTTATCGACTCATCTTCGAAAATCTTGTGGGTCTCCCACACCATTTTCATCTCTTCCTTGGTGTAGCCATTATCCTGAAAGACATCGATATGCGGCAGCACATTGAAAGCGATCTGCTTCGGATAAACACGCGGCTCGATCAGCTTGGCGTTGAGCAACGCGGCGGTCTGGCCCGCCAGCTCCTCGATCGCCTCCTTGCCGGTGCCGGATACTGACTGATAGGTGCAGACATTGATGCGCTCGATGCCGACGGCATCATGGATCGGCTTCAGCGCCACCACCATCTGGATGGTGGAGCAATTGGGATTGGCGATAATGTTGCGCGTGCGAAAACCGGCGATGGCGTGCGGATTGACCTCGGGCACCACCAGCGGAATGTCCGGCTCATAGCGGAAATGCGCGGTGTTGTCGATCACCACGCAGCCGGCCGCGCCGGCCTTGGGAGCATAGACCTCAGAAACCTCGCCGCCGGCGGAAAACAGGCCGATCTGCGCCTTGGAAAAGTCGAACTGGGCCAGATCCTGTACCGTGATGCACCGCCCCTTGAACTCGACCTTACTGCCCGCCGAACGGCTGCTCGCCAGCGGATAGAGTGTGCCCACCGGAAAGTTGCGCTCTTCCAGGATGGAGATCATGGTCTCGCCCACCGCGCCGGTGGCGCCGACGACCGCGACATCGTATGTTTTGCTCATTATTATCACCTTTAAACCAGCGCGGCGACGATTGCGTCGCCCATTTCCGCTGTACCTACCTTGCGCATGCCAGACGTGTAAATGTCGCCGGTGCGCAGCCCCTGATCTAATACCTTGTTCACCGCCGCCTCAATGCGCGCGGCCAGTTCCGGCTCGTTCAGTGTGTAGCGCAACATCATCGCCACCGACAGGATGGTGGCAATCGGGTTGGCGATGCCCTGGCCGGCGATATCCGGCGCCGAACCATGGATCGGCTCGTACATACCCTTGCCGGAAGCATCGAGGGAGGCCGACGGCAGCATACCGATCGAACCGGTCAGCATTGCCGCACAATCGGACAAGATATCACCAAACATGTTTCCGGTGACCATCACATCGAACTGTTTGGGCGCGCGCACCAGTTGCATGGCGGCATTGTCCACGTACATGTGGCTTAGCGTCACTTCGGGATAATCCCTGGCGATGCGCGTCATCACCTCGCGCCATAGTTCGGTGCATTCCAGCACGTTGGCCTTATCCACCGAACACACGCGCTTGTCGCGGCGCATGGCGATCTCGAAGGCGGAACGGCCGATGCGTTCGATCTCCGATTCGCTGTATACCATGGTGTTGAAACCCTGGCGCTCGCCATTTTCCAGCACACGGATACCGCGCGGCTGGCCGAAGTAGATATCGCCGGTCAACTCGCGGACGATCATGATGTCCAGGCCCGCCACCACCTCGGGCTTGAGTGTGGAAGCATCGGCCAGTTGCGGGTAGAGAATCGCCGGCCGCAGGTTGGAGAACAGACCCAGGCCCGAGCGCAACCCGAGCAAGCCCTTCTCCGGCCGCACTGCGATGTCGAGCGATTCCCATTTGTGGCCTCCCACCGCACCGAGCAGCACCGCGTCGGCCTGTTTGGCCAGTGTCAGCGTCTGCTCAGGAAGAGGATGACCGTGGATATCATACGCCGCGCCGCCGACCAGGGCGTGCTCCATCTCGATGTTCAAGCCAAAAGCGCGGCGCAGCGCATCAAGCACCTTCACCGCCTCGGCGACGATTTCCGTACCGATGCCGTCGCCGGGCAATACCGCTATTTTTTTAGTCATTTTTAGATACTCTTTAGCCAAACAACCATGGCGCCTCGCCGCGGCGCCGTTTTTCATAAGCCTTGATATCGTCCACATGTTGCAGCGTCAGACCGATATCATCGAGTCCATTGAGCAGACAATGCCTGCGGAACGCGTCGACCTCGAAAGGGATCGCTTCACCGGCGGGAGTGGTGATCGTCTGCTGCCCCAGATCCACCGTCAGAGCGTAACCGGACACCGTTTTCGTTTCCTTGAACAGCTTATCCACGGTGGCGGCATCCAGCACGATCGGCAGCAGGCCGTTCTTGAAGCAGTTGTTGAAAAAAATGTCGGCGAAGCTCGGCGCGATGATGACGCGAAAACCATAGTCCTGTAACGCCCAGGGAGCATGCTCGCGCGACGAACCACAGCCGAAATTGTCGCGCGCCAACAGAATTTGCGCACCTTGATAGCGCGGCTGATTGAGCACGAAATCCGGGTTGAGGGGGCGCTGGCTGTTGTCCCTGTCCGGCTCGCCGTGATCCAGATAGCGCCACTCGTCGAACAGGTTTGGCCCGAAACCGCTACGCTTGATGGATTTCAGAAACTGCTTGGGAATGATCGCATCGGTATCCACATTGGCGCGGTCCAACGGCGCCACGATGCCCGTCAATCGCGTGAATTTTTCCATATTGACCCTTTAAAGCTTAAAGCCCCTTGTCCAACGCCAGCGTTTTCTCGGCCACTTTTTCCCAGGCGAATTCGGCGAGAGCGCGTTGATGGCCACGGCTGCCGAGTTGCCTGGCGAAGTTGGGCGAGCCAAGCAAACGGCTCAGACCGGCGGCAACCTCATCCACCGAGACGCCGTCCACTCTCAGGCCGGTGACAGTATCGACCACCGCCGCGCCGGTACCACCGGCCTTTCCCGCCAGCGTCGGCGTGCCACACGCAGCCGCCTCCAGAAACACCATGCCGAAGCCTTCGTTATCGCCATTGATCTCGCGGTTGGGCATGGCGAACACATCCGCCGCATTATACCATCGCGGCAGGTCCTCGGCAGCCACATGCCCGAGTAAATGAACACGGTCCGCCACGCCGATTTGCCTGGCCAGCGCGGAAAGATAGTCCCGGTCTTCGCCAATACCGACGACAGCGTAGTGCGCGTTGATCCCTTGCTTCAACAACGCCGGCAACGCTGCGATGACCTGATCGAAGCCCTTGCGGCGGCTCAAGCGGCCCACGGAGAGGATGAGTTGCTCACCGCCAGCCAGACCCAGCGACGCGCGCAAATCGGCCGTCTCCAGACCGGGGCAAAAACGGTGTATGTCCACCCCCGGCGGAATCAGCGCGATCTTGTCCGCCGCCACCCCCAGCTTGAGCAATTCATCGCGGGTGAACTCGCTGTTGGCGATGATCCGGTCGGCGTGTTTGTAGGCGAATACCATTGCCTGGAATTTGCCGGATTGACGCCAAGTGGTGATCTCCTCGCCATGGGCATAGATCACCAGCGGACGGCGGACAAGCCGCGCTACCGCCCATCCCGCCAACCCCTCGGGCAGGACGCGCCCGGCATGAACGGCGTCGAATTCGTGGCGCAGTGCCAGCCCCAGCGCCTTGCCGAAAAGCTTGGCGTACATCGCCAGCGACTCGGGTTTGAGCCACCAATGACGGCGCAGCGAGACGCGATGGATGGTGTTGAGATGCGCCGCATCGTGTTCGGCTGCCCCCGGCACATCCGCTGTGACGATGTGTATTTCCTTGCCGCCGATGCGCCGGTAGACCTCGTCGAACCAGACCGCTGTGCCGCCTTTGGTGGGCAAGAACAATTCAGTAATGACCAGATAACGGGAAGACATTTCTATACGCCGCGCAGGACAGAAAACAGGTCGCGCAAAGTGCTCAACCCCGGGTCGGCAGTGAACGAGGCCCACGCCGCACGCAGTGCCGCGCCACGCTGTCCCTGCCGCAACAAGGCGTAGGCCAGATTCAGGCGGGCGCGGCGCAGCCTACCCTGCCAGCCGCGTTTCACCACAGAAGGGGCGTCGAGTAACGCCTGTTCGAGCGGCAACAGCGCCTCTAGGGTGCGCTGCTGGGCGCGTAACGGGTCGGAACGCGTGGCGCTATGCTCGTGAATGAAATAGACGCCCAGCGGCTCGCAGATTACACCAGCACGCTTGCTGCGCGCACAAAGACGGATCAGGAAGTTGACGTCCTCGCATACGCTGCGCCCGACTGGATAGCCGTCCAGCGCCAGGAATGTGCTACGCGGCACGCTCAGTGTATGGGTATCACCGAAGTGATCTTCGATGTAGGGGCCGAATTCGGCCGCCTCCATGACCACTTCCCGCTGCCCGGCCGCCTTTTTCAGCAGCATGACGCCCGCCTCGGTCTTTTCCATCGAGCGGCTGACGAACCCGCCATCGGCGGCGACGTAATCGTAATCGCCAGTGAGAAAATCAAGATTGGGATCGCGCGCGAGAAAGAAAGCATGCCGCCGCAAGCGGTCGGGGTAGTACCAATCGTCCGCGTCGAGGAAGGCCAGCCAATCGCCAGTCGCCAGCCGCGCGCCGGCGTTGCGCGCCGCCGACACACCGGCGTTGGCCTGATGAACATAGCACACGCGCTCGTCAAATTGCGCCACTTCCTGCGCTGTGGCGTCGGTGGAGCCATCATCGACAACGATGATTTCATGTGCCGGCCAGGTCTGCGACAGCACGGACTCGATGGCGCGACGGATGGTCTGCGCGCCGTTGTATACCGCGATGATGACTGAAAAGGAAACCGGGCTCGTCATTTCTTCAGCCCGCCGCCGGCAACACACTTTTCACTGAGGCGTCCGCGCGAAAAAACCGCGTCACGAAAAATAACAATGATGCCGGGACAATGACACCCGTCAACCAGGCCAGCTTGTACAGGCGCGGAACCTCGCGCAGACGCAGCAGCCACACGCCCACCCTGCGCATCAGGCCCGTTTCGACCAGTTCCGCATCGACGGCGCACATCCGGCGCACAAGCTGCTCGGTGGACATGAACATCAGGCCCGGAAAGCGCTCCAGCGCGCCCGCCAGCAGACGGTCCAATTCAAGGATCGCCGCCTCGGCGATGTCGGGATCGCCACTGAAGTTGAAACGATGGGTTTCGAGCAACGTCGGCCGGCCTGCGCGGGACTTGATGGCCAGCGCCGCCCAGCCCTTTTCGGCGGCATGGCCCAGGGCGGGCTCGAAGTAGTCATCGCGCACCACATATCTCACTTCACCCACACCAGAATCGCCGTTGCGGATCATACCGCCCCCCGCCACCAGCATGCCATCTCGATCCCGCGCCTCATAACGCTGACCGGGCGTGACGATCGCCTCCACCCCGGCAGCCGCCCAGGCACGCTCGACTGTCTCGTTCCAGACAAATGTCGGCGGCACGACGATGCGCGGCGGCTGGCCGAACAAGGCGGAAAAGGTTTCCACTTCCTCGCGCACGGCGGCTTTGATCTCGACCGCGTCAATGGGCCGGGAAGGCAATGCCACGGCATCGATCCAGCGGCTTTGCAGATGAGAAGGCAGCTCTTCGGTTCTGGGCAAGTCATCGCCCTCCAGCCACCTCTGGATGGCCGTATCGCCACGCGCCGCCGCCATCAAGGCCGGTGGCCAGTAATGTTCCATGCCGTGCAATTGCAGGGCGAACACGCCGGAGGAAACGCCATGCTGCATCACTTCGCACAGCGCTGGAAACCTCTGCGGAACAAGAAGCACGCGGTGATAATGTTGATAATTCTCGCTGCGAATCCGCCGGGCATCCGGCGCTGCCAGCACCATTCCCAGCGTCATCACCGCAGCATGTCCATGGCCATCGCGGTGGCGCGCCAACACCTGCGCGATGCGATGCAGTTGCTGCGCATCGGATTTCGGCCCCGGCCCCCAGTCATCGCTCTCGATAGTCAGCACCGGATGGCGCAGCACCGGCTCACGCCACAGGGCATAGAGAACACGCCGGTAATGCCAGATCAGCAACAGCCATGCCGCAAAAGATACGCCAAGAATGATTGTGATTATCAAGCCCACACGCCTGTCTCAAAGCTTGTAACCCATGCCCCGCGCCACCTCCAGCACTCCGGGCATGACGCGTTCGATGCGTTCGCGGTTGCGGCCGTCGCGCCACTTGTCGAGACGAATCTCGGAGAAAGCGTTATATGGCATGGAAAGCACGTCCTCGCAATGTTTCTCCAAGGCGGGAGTGAACGCAAGATCGCAACGCTCGAAAGCTTGACGAAAACCGCCGATCGGATCGCGCACCAGATCCTCGTAAAAAATCTCGCTCCACTGCGCGGCAGGCACCAGATCGCGCCCCGCCATGATCGCCCGGTTGATCGCGTCATACTGAAAAGCGCAGACCTCTTCCACCGGGGCGTTCAGATAATTCCGCCAACCTTCAGCGAGAAAGAAACACCAGCGTCTGTAATGGCCGTCATCGACCGCGACCGTCTCGGACAACTCGTCCGACCAGGTGGCGAATTCCTCCGCCTTGCCCCAACCCTCGATCAGCGAATTGATGTTGTCGCCGGGGCTGCGCTTGACATAGACGAAACAGGCGTCGGGAAACAGCGCGTGAAGATAAGGCACGCACAAACCGTTCTGATTGTTCTTGTCGACCCAGCGGTGACGGCCGGTGTGCGCATAGAAATAGCGCGAGACGGCATCGCGATCGCGGGAACTGGCGTCAGCAGCGGTCAGGGCATGCGTATCCCAGTGCTTTTCCGCCAGAGGGTGCAAGTCCACCCAGAAATCGTGGGTTTCGCGTTGCAGGGAACCTATCTCCCGGGCTTCAGAGAAAGTCTTGTATACCAAGGTGGTGCCCGCCCGGCTGCACCCGAGGATGAAAATGGGCCGCCGCGCCAGCGGATGGCCGAATCCCCATTGCACCCCACGCACCGCCCTCAACGCCTTTTGGCCGTGATAAGCCAGCGTTTTTTCAACCTTCGACCAGAATTCGCTCACATCAATCAACCAAAATGAATTAACCGTGATTATACGATAAGATATGCTTTTCATGGCGAATCGAAAAAAGCATGTCCACCGCGCCGCGCATCTCTGTCGTGATCCCGACCCATAACCGGCCCGCCCTCCTTTCCGAGGCGCTGGAAAGCGTCATGACCCAGACCATGGACAAGTGGGAAGCGATCATCGTGGATGACGCATCCCTGCCTCCGGTTCCCCCAGGCTTCACCGCTGGCAACCAGGCGAAAAAAATCCGCGTGCTGCGCCATGACTCGCCACAAGGTGGCCCGGCCGCCAAAAACACCGGCGCGAAGGCTGCTCGAGGGGAGATTCTGGCGTTCCTTGATGACGACGATCTCTACGCGCCCGGTTACCTGGAACGGGCGCTGGATGTGCTGGATCGCCACCCGGACATCCAGGTGGTGTTCATGGGTGTAGCATGGTTCGGCACGAACGCAACATGGGGAGAGAACGCGTATCACAATGCGATGCAAAAGACGCTGAAAGAAGCACGCGGCGTCGAAATCGAAGCCGGAGTGCTGTTTTTCGGCGAACCGCTGATCGCCGCCCTGCTTGAGCGAGTGCCCATGGCTTTTCAGCGCCCGGTAGTACGCCGCCATACCTTTGAGAAAATAGGTGGTTACCGTGACGGCTGCCTGCTCTGGGACTGCGACTGGGCAATCCGCGCGGCGATGGAAGTGCCCACGGCATTGATCACGGAGGGATTATATAAACAGCGCGCCGGCAATCAGGGGTTCTCTTCAAAACAAGACCGGCGGCTGGAACACATGCTATCGGGTGTGGAAATCAAGGAATATCTGCTTGCCAAGACCCTGGCGGGTTGTGCCGATTCCACCCGGCGGCTGACACTACTCAGACGATCCGCAGCCAATAGCTGGTTTGACCTGGCTTATCACCACATGAATGAAGGAGCGCTTGCCGCATCGCTGGCGGCCTGGAAAACGAGTCAGCGCCACTCCTTCAACGCCACCCGCATCAAGATGCTGGGCAAACTGCTCCTCAAATCGCTCGCCCCTGGTGTCGGCAAGAATTGACCAACGAGCCGTCACCGGCGCTCCAGAAACAACTCTTCCTTGTAATTCTCGATCCTGCCGGAAAGTCTCTCATCCACTTGGAATCCGTGCTTCGCCATGACGGATTTGACAAATTCGGCCTTTTCTCGCCCGAGAATCGCAGTATGCAGTTCGATGGCTATTTTTCTGATATTGCGAAAATCGATATATCTGAAGAGATCAAACTCCCCGCCTTCGATATCGAGAATGAGAAAGGTCGGATCGATGCGCCCGATTTCCTCGTTCAATAACTTCATCGGCACCTGGATCGGCCGCGCATCGGAGTTGACTCGTATCGTTGAAGACATCCAGAAATCCTTCTCGACATAAAATGTCTGCTCGCCAATACGGTCCGACAGCAGACAAATTTCCAGGGTGGGCGCCACGCTGTTCAGCGCGTAGAGCTGGCGGATACAGGGTTCCAGCGCCGGATTGGCCTCGAAGGTAAACACTCGCTCGGAGCCGATGAGCCTGGCGCAATAACTCGAAATGAAACCGATGCCGGTCCCGATTTCCATCACTCTGTCATTTCTGTCGAGCTTCGATTTCACCGTCCGCAGCTCGGCCCCCTCGTAATAGCCGCCAAATATAGCGTCGCGCAGATTATCGGAAAGATGTTTGCCGATAGGGATTTTGATGCCCGCGATTTCCACTATCGGCCTGCGATACGTGTTGTATCTGACCCGGCTATACTGGCGAAATCGCTTGATTTTCCAGCCAATGGCGGCGGCGGTAAGGCTTGGCAAGGCGAAAATCACTTCCTTGAGGGGAACACTCCGCAAATCGGTTTCCGCCAAGGCATTCTTGCCGGAGGAAACGGCATCCTCAGCGGGCGAGCCACCATTGGCTTGCACAATGTCCAGTAATTCCATGGCCAGCGCTCTGGCTTGACGCACCGAAAGATTGATTTCCGTACCGGCTGCCCCTCGCAATGAGATGCGCACATTGCGGTTCGCGTCACCTGTATCAGCCATACTGACCATGACGTCGTCGTTCGCCATCCCGTTCATGGACATGCCCTTCCCCGATAGAATTGGATCACGATTTTTCAGCAGAATCCCAACACAGAATCAATTGATTATCACACATCAATTATACACAGACAGACAATCAAACGGTTTTGTATAATGAAGTCCAGTCAATTCATGAAAATACAATAACATGAGCGGAATTTGCGGCTGGACGAACAGCGCTCTTGCAGCGGACACCTTGATGACGGACATGATCCTCGGCCTTGGCGGCGGCCAGGGTGCGAATCCGCTCCGGCATCATGCGAACAATAACGGCCTTGCGGTTTGCTCCCCCTTCGGACGCGCCGCTCTGCATGAAGAGGATGGCATTGCCGTTGCGCTGGAGGGGCGGATCTTTTGGCGCTCGCAGGAACTGGCCGCTCTTGCTCTTGACAAGAATCCCGCCGCGACAGCCACCCTGGCCTGGCGGCGCAACGGAGTGAGCGCGCTTGCGGACATCCACGGGCCTTTCGCGCTGGCTGTCCTGGATCGTAACCGAAACCAGACGCTGCTGGCCATCGACCGGCTGGGCATACATTCCCTGTACTATGCGCATGTCGGCGATCAACTCGTATTCGGCTCGACGGCCGACAGCCTCATCGCTCATCCCGCCGTGACGCCGCGCATCAACGGCCAGGCGATTTTCAACTACCTATACTGCCACATGGTGCCCAGCCCGGACAGCATTTATGAAGGGATACAAAAGCTATTGCCCGGCCAATACGTGCTGCTGCGCAACGGACAACTTGAGAAAGGTTTCTACTGGCAGCTCAACTATAAGGATGACGGCGCGGAATCGCAACCCGCGCTAACGTCACGTTTCCAGCACCTGCTGCGTGATTGCGTGCGGCGCGCCGCCAGCCATGAGGAAATCGGGGCATTCCTGAGCGGAGGCACCGACAGCTCCACCGTCACGGGGGTACTCGCCGAAATCCAGGGCAAGGGCAAACCCGTCGACACCTACTCGATCGGCTTCAAGGCCGATGGCTTCGACGAAATCGAGTACGCCCGCATCACCGCCCGGCATTTCGCCACCCGCGCCCATGAATACTACGTCACCCCGCAGGACGTGGCTGACGCCATTCCTCTCATCGCCCGCGCCTATGACGAACCCTTTGGCAATGCCTCGGCCGTACCCACCTATTTATGCGCAAAAAAGGCGCATGACGACGGCATCCGGCTGATGCTGGCGGGCGATGGCGGGGATGAGATCTTCGGCGGCAACGTGCGTTATGCCAAACAGAAAATATTCGAGCTGTATTTCACCGTGCCCGGCGTCTTACGCAGCGGCCTGATCGAACCCTTGGCTTTTCTGCCTGGCGCAAGTCATCTGCCACCCGCGCAAAAGCTGCAAAGCTATATCCGTCAAGCCAAGGTTCCCCTCCCCGACCGCCTGGAAGCTTACAATTTTCTGCATCGCTCACCGCTGGCGGACATTTTCGACACCCGTTTTCTTGAGCAAATAGACCAACAAGAGCCCATCGCACTGATGCGCGAGGTCTATCAGCGCACCGCATCGAAATCGCCCATCAACCGCATGATGCACCTTGACCTCAAACAGACACTGGCCGACAACGACCTGCGCAAAGTCAACCGTATGTGCGAACTGGCGGGCGTGGAAGTGCGTTATCCGCTGTTGGACGAAGAAATGGTGGAATTCTCCGCAGAAGTACCCGCCGCGCTCAAGGTCAAGGGTTTCAAGCTGCGCTATTTCTTCAAGGAGGCCCTGCGTGACTTCCTGCCGCAAGAAACCATCACCAAAACCAAACACGGCTTCGGCCTGCCCTTCGGCCTGTGGATGAACGAACACCCCCCCCTGCGCGACCTGGCCCACGACAGTCTGGCCTCATTCAAACAACGCGGCTACCTCAAGCCCGCCTATCTGGATCACCTGATCGAACAGCATCGCACCGGCCATGCTTCCTACTATGGCGTGATGATCTGGGTGGTGATGATGCTGGAACAATGGATGCGGGCACGCAAGCTGTAGCTCCACTCAGGCGCCTAAATCAAGGCGCGACGCTTTTTCCCCAATTACATGCTCCCTCAACCGGGGCGGTAGCGTGTTTTTTTGTCAAATCCCGGCGAATGTGCTAAATAGCCGGATACATTTCTGGCAACTCGGTATCCCGTCATGTCCCTCAGTTATCGCCCTCCGCAACATGCAGGCATGCGCAAACCTGGACTGCTTGCTTTCTGCCTGTTCGCAGGGTTGCTGTTGATGGCGCACGCACGGGCGGAGACGACGGACTGGATCTATACCGTTCGTTCCGGCGATACGCTGATCGGCATATCGAACAATTATCTGGTGCACCCCCGCAACTGGGTGAAACTGCAAAAGATCAACCGCGTCGCCAACCCGCACCGGATGCCCCCGGGCATGGCGCTGCGCGTTCCCGTCGAGTGGTTGAAACGGCGGATGTTGACGGCGGAAATTCTACGTGTTCAGGGTAATGTGGAGATTCTTCCCGCAGGAGGCGGCGCTCCCGTTTCCGCCGAGGCGGGTCGTATGCTGAGCACCGGCGATCAAATCCGCACGAAGGCCGACAGCAACCTCACTCTGCGCTTCGCCGATGGTTCGCGCCTGATGATCACCGAAGGCAGCCGCCTGGCGCTGGAGGAGATGATGGCCTATGGACAATCCGGGGTAATGAACATCCGTACCCGCCTGGACAAAGGAGGAATCGATACGCAGGTGACTCCGTTGAAGGGGCCAGCGGCGCGCTATGATGTGATCACACCCGCGATTGCCGTCGGTGTGCGCGGCACGGATTTCCGGGTCAGCGTCGATGAGGATACAAAGACATCGCGCAGCGAAGTCGTGGAAGGCGCGGTGGCGGCGGAAGGCGGGGGCGCGCGGTTATCCGTTCCCGCCGGCTTCGGCACGCTGGCGGAGGCCGGCAAGCCGCCGATTGCTCCCAAGGCATTGTTGAAAGCCCCGGACTTGTCCGGGACGGCAACCTTGCTGCAACGGGTGCCGCTGCGCTTCAAGTGGACATCCGCCGAGGGTGCGGCCACTTATCGAGCCCAGGTCTTCGCCGATCCGGATTTCCAGAATCTGCTGCTGGATGGCGCGTTCAAGAACAACGAGGCGAAATGGGCGGATCTGCCGGACGGCCATTACTTTCTGCGCGTGCGCGCCATCGACGAACAGGGCCTCGAAGGGCTGAACGCCGGGCATGCGTTCAGACTCAAGGCTCGTCCCGAACCGCCGTTTCTCAGCGTCCCAGCGGACAAGGGCAAGGTCTATGGCGACACGGCGCAATTCCAGTGGAGCGCATCCAGCCAGGCCGGCACCTATCATTTTCAGCTCGCCGCCGATGACGGTTTCACACGTCTGACGGACGACACCAGCGATCTGAAAGACATTCAACATGCCGCCACCGGCCTGACCCCGGGCGGATATTACTGGCGCGTCGCCAGCCGCACCACGAGCGGCGACGAAGGCCCGTTCAGCGATACGCAGTCTTTCACCCTGAAACCCATTCCTCCCGCGCCGGCCGCCGCGCCTCCCAAACTGGGCGACAAGGACATCGAGTTTCAGTGGCCGGCGGGCGAAGCGGGTCAAACTTACCGGTTCCAGTTGGCGCGTGACAAAGACTTCAAGGACATCCATACAGACCGGACATTGACCGAACCGCGCGTTACCCTGCCCAAACCAGACGCGGGCGATTATTACATGCGCGTCAGGGCCATCGACGCCGACGGCTTCGCCGGACCCTTCGGCGCGGCGCAACAGTTCAATGTGCCGCGCAACATACCATGGTGGCTGATCATCCCCGTGCTGCTCTTTCCGCTGATACCTTAGCAGACGATCGCTATGCGGTTATTGCTCGCAGTCTTGCTGGCGCTGTCGATCACCGCGCTGATGGGTCAGACGGTATCCTACCGGCAAATGGACCTGTGGCTGGCGGAAAATACCCAGCAACCTCTGATCGCCAAGAAGTTTCGTTTCACTGACACGGTGATCATCGATGTCGATGAAGAATCCATGGCTCGCCTTGCGCACGATTTCGGGCCGTGGCCTTATCCACGCGACATCTATGACCTGGTCACGGGCTACCTCAAGGATGCCGGCGCCAAAAGCGTGGTTTACGACATCCTGTTTTCCGAACCGCGCGGCGGGGACGAACGATTAGCCGCGGCCATCCGGCAGGCCGGCAATGTCGTGCTGCCCGGCGTGGCGCTGCCACTCGCGCCACGCCGCGACACCGCTTATCACGCCCAGTTGTCGTCATTGACGTGGCCGGTCGCCAAAACCACTCCGGCCAGGCACTGGGACGACATCACGCTGCCGCGCGAGGAGTTCACCCTGCCACCCGATCCGGTCGTGAAATTCGGTGTCATCAATGTCGTCCCCGACGCCGAGGACGGCATGCTGCGCCGTGTGCCATTGCTGCATGAGACCTACGGCCGCCATCTGCCCACGCTGGCGCTGGCAGCGCTGTTCACCCGCCAGCCTTACCCGGAAGTGAGCTATAGGCCGGACGCGGCCATGTTGCACGTCGGACCGTATGCCTGGCCGGTCACGCGCAAGGGCGAGGTGCTGTTGCAATATCCCGCGAACCGTGATGCCTTCCCGGTCATCCCCTTTTACCGGCTGGTGTTCGCCACCCTCGGCGCGCCGGGCTATCAGCTCGACCCGGCCGAACTGCGCGACAAAACGGTGTTTATCGGCAGCACCACCGCGGTGCTCGGCGACCGTGTCCCCACACCGCGAGGAATGATCCCCGGCCTGCACGTCCTGGCGTTGGCTTACCAGAATCTGGCGCAGAATCTGGTGCTGCGTCCATCACGCTTCGGCTGGAATCTGCTGCTGACGGCCATCGGCATCGCCTTTCCGCTGCTCGCCTGGCATCGCCGCTTTCGAAGGGCTTTTTCCATGACCCTGCTGACAGTCTGCGGCATGGCGCTGATCTATCTGATCAGCCTCGGCCTGCTGGCCATGCTCAGACAACAAAGCGCATTGCTGTTCGCGCTCTCCAACAGTTTCACGCTTTATCTGATACTGGTGTTATCGCGCCTCAAAACGCTCTACGACGAAAAGCAGCGGCTGTATTACGAAAAACAGGCCGCCGAAGAATCCAACCAGCTCAAAAGCAGATTCCTCTCCCATATCACTCACGAACTGCGCACGCCGCTGACGGCGATCATGGGCTTCAACCGCCTGCTCGGCGCCGATCGATCACTTTCCGCGCAATCGAGAAAATATGTCAAAACCGTCGACCAGAACAGCGAACACCTGCTGAGATTGATCAACAATCTGCTCGATCAGGCCAGGATCGAGGCCGGCCAGTTGGAAGTCGACATCCGCCCGACGGCGATACACGGCATGATCGACGGTGTGATCGAGGCGCTGGAGATACAAGCCGCCGCCAAGGGTCTGGAATTGAAGGCTGTCTATGGCGACACCCTGCCGCCGGGGCTGATGATCGACGGCTTCCGGCTGCGCCAAGTCCTCATCAACCTCACCGGCAACGCTCTGAAGTTCACTGCGCAAGGGCATATCCATCTCAAGGTATCGTGGGAAAACGACTGGCTCGCTATCGCCGTGGAAGACACCGGGCCCGGCATGCCACAACAAGCGCTGGACAGAATCTTCGAGTCCTTCCAGCAGGTCGACGCCTCGGTGGCGGTCACCCACGGCGGCACTGGCCTGGGCCTGACCATCAGCCGCAACCTGGCGCATTTGATGGGCGGAACGATTTCCGTCGCATCGACCCTGGGCAAGGGTTCGACTTTTCTGGTGCGGCTGCCCGCGCCGCGCGCCACGCTGCCCGGCGAAGCGACAGAACCGGCCGCGCCGCCCGCGGCGGAGGAAAAATTGACGGGAAGCGTGCTGCTGGCCGACGATTCCGAAGATGCGCGCGTCTTGTTCAGGAATTATTTCAGCCGCTGGGGACTGGACGCCCTCTACGCCGAAAACGGCGGACAAGCGGTGGAAATGACGCTCGCCAAACAGCCGGACATGGTGCTGATGGACATCGAAATGCCGGACATGAGCGGCGAGGAAGCCTTGAAACGGCTGCGTCGGCAGGGCTATACCAAACCCGTGGTAGCCCTCACCGCACACGCCGGGCAAGACATGCGTCAGGCGCTGATCGATGCCGGCTTCGACGGCTGCCTGCCCAAGCCGATCAAACGCGAGGCATTGCGCGGCGCGATTGCAACGATATTGCAAAAGTGATCCCCGAATCGCAATATATGCCGCATGGATAAGCTCATCGTGCATGTTGATCCTGATCTTCGGGATCTCCTACCCACCTATCTCGCCCGGCGGCAACAGGATGTAACCGCGCTCACAGAAGCGCTGAATCGCTGCGACTACGAAGCGATCCGCGTTATCGGGCACAACATGAAAGGCACCGGCAGCGGCTATGGATTGGAGGCCGTCGGCCGGGTCGGAGATGAACTGGAACGAGCCGCGCCGCAACACGATACCCAGGCTATCGTCACCCTGATCAACCGGCTGGACGATTACCTCCGGCGGCTTGAAATCGTATTCGACTGAGCACGCCAAACACAACCAGCATCCAGACAATGACCGCGCCGGAGGGCAAGTCAAATAGCGCCGACAAGCCAAGCCCCGTGGCATAGCCGGCGATACCCACCCCGTAACCCGACATCAAGCTCAACCGTTGATCGGCATAACCGCGCACCGCCAAAGCCGGGATGATGAGGCTGGCGAATACCAGATATACCCCAGCCAGTTGCACCGAAGCGGTGACGGTAACCGCGAACAGCATATAAAACCCCAAATTACCCAGCCTGCCGCGCACGCCAAACCATAGCGCCAGCACCACGGCGTAAAGCGCCGCGACCGGCGCCAGGTCATCGAGTGTTACCCAGAGAATTTGTCCGACCAGCAGATCCTTGAGGTGCTCGCCGCCGCGGGGATCGCTGCTGATCAACAACAGGCCGCCGGTCGCCGCCAGCACGAACAGCACACCAATCAGCGCCTCCTGAATGTCGGGCCAGCGCCGCTCGCTCCAGGTGAGCAACAGCGCACCGGCCAGCGCCGCACTCGCTGCCGCCATCTGCGTTTGCCAACCTTGCGTCTCCCAACCCAGTGCATGCGCGGCGATCACACCCAGCCCAGCAAGCTGCGCGATGGCAAGATCGACAAAGACAATGCCGCGCGCCAGCACCTGGCGGCCCAGAGGCACATGCGTGGCAAGCACCAGCAGGCCGGCAAGGAAAGCCGGACCGAGGATGCTCCAGTCCAGATTCTCCAGATTCATTGTGCCGCCTTGAGTAAACGCGCCAGCGTATCATCGAACAGACCGAACAGATCCCTGGCCTGATCCGAACCACCCACGGTATAAGGCAGCTCCACCGCCGGGATGTTCGCCCGCTCGGACAACCAGCGCGATGGCCGGACATCCTGATAGGCGGCGCGAATGATCATCTTTGCTGGCCGCTGCCGCAGTTGCGCCAACACCTGGGACAAATAGGCGCTGCTCGGCGGCACGCCGGGTTTGGGCTCGAGCGTGGCGATATCGCGCAGTCCCAGCCAGTTGTTGAGATAGCTCCAGCTCTTGTGTTGCGTGACGATCGCCAGACCCTTGAGCGGCGCACCCTGCTGCTCCCAGCGCCGCATCGCCTGCGTCCAGCGCCTGGAAAAATCGTCGTGACGCGCCTGATAGTGGACGGCATTGACGCTATCGATCTGTGCCAAGCGTTTCGCCAGCCCGGCCGCCACCAAGGCAATATTGCGCGGATCGAGATGCAGATGGGGATTGCCCATGGCATGAATGTCGCCCTCGGCCCGATCCAGGCGGCTTGGCACTTCGAGCAGGGTGACGAATGCCGCCGCCTCAAAATATCCCGGCCCGCCCGGCTGTACCCTGCTATTTCCCGCCTGCTGGAACAACAGCGGCAGCCAACCCTGCTCCAGATCGCCACCGGTGCATACCACCAGATCCGTCCGGCGCATCTGGGCGATCAGACTGGGCCGCGCTTCGACGAGATGCGGATCCTGCAAGCCGGTCGTCGCCGTGTAGACGTTCACCGCCGGACCACCCAGCTCGGCCGCCAGAGCCCCCCATTCCGGCTCGCAGGCAAACACCCGCAGCGCCGCCGAAACGGGGATATGGAAAAGCAGCAACGAGAAAGTCAAAAAATGTAAGAAAGCTTTTTTCATAAACAGCAACTCCCGAAAACTTCGTAGGGTGCGCCGCGCGCACCACATCCTATGGCATTGACCATAAGGATGAACGGTGCGTGGAACGCACCCTACATTTGCCGATTTATTAGCGCTTTCCTAAAATTTATGCGCACCGTGCGCCCCCAGGCTCATGATGTATTGCAGATAAACTTCGTTGGCATCCTTGGGCGCGGTCTGATTATGACTGAACTGCACGCGCAAACGGCTGAACGCACTGTTGGAAAAATCCACCATCATGCTGGCACGGCGCGGTTTATGTCCTTCGGCATCGAGAAGCGTATCCGCCAGCTCCATAGGTGGTGTGCCGCCCTTGAGCTCGTCATAACGCGCGCCCACGCGCCAGCGCGGCATGAACTGATAAACTGCCTGGGCATACCACCCCGATTGTCGAGGGCCATAGTTCACCTCTTGCGCAGGCGCGCCGAAGGTGTATTTGCCGTTTTCATCGCGCTGAAAATACTCGGCCTGAAACTTGAAATTAGTCACGGCGGGGTTGCGCAACGGCGCCCATTTCCAGACGAAATTGGCGATGTTCAGCGGGGCTTTGCCGGTAAAGCTGTATTGATTATGGGCATCGTCCTCGAAAACACGCCCCTGGGCATCGGCTTCCAGCCGCGCCACACCGGCGCGCCAGCTATGGCTGGCGCCAACGTCGTCGCCGAGATTGACGAAGACGCTACGTGCGCCAGCGCCGCGCTTTGCCGCGCCGCCAGCGGGGAAATTCTCGCCGCGCAACACCTCGGCGCCGGCTTCCACGAACAGCGGAGCAGGCGCCACCCAGCGCAATTGCACGCCGTCATCACCGTAATTTCCCCCTAGCATGGCGCGGTACGGCAAGGCGATATCGACGAAATCCCAGAAATGAGGATGCTGCTCGTTGAGATAACCAATACCCGACAGAAAGCGTCCGCCCTTGAGCGTCAAGCCCTGCGGCAGCGCGAGTGTCTGGAAGAAGGCTTCTTCGACCTTGGTCTTGTCATCTTCCAGACGGACGATGATCAACCCGTAAAATTTATCGTCGATATTGCTCGACACCACCAATTCGCTGCCTTGCAACGACAAGCCCTCTCTGGTCGCGCCATGGGCATCAGCGGCCGGCGCAAAACCATGAATTTCTTCATGGTAGTTTTTAGTGAACCGGCTGTAAGTACCATAGAGGATCAGGCTGACGGCGGGGTTGAAGGCGCTGCTGGTGACGATCGGCCGTTGCGTTTGCCAGGGGCGGCGCATTTCATCAGCCATTTCTTGCTTGACAGCCTCCTCGGCGATCACAGACTGAGACAGGACAGCCACCATGCCGATAGCGGCGAATTGTTTCTTGATCATTGTTTTCTCCACACATAACAGTAAACCGTAGCGCAATGCGCGCACGGCAAAAACATACGCCAAGCGGCCCTCAAGGGCATTGGCGATTCAGTTGTTTTTCAGGCGTGGAGAGAAACGGGCGGGGCGCGGGCGGAGAAGCTGGCAACGAATTGCCGAACAGGTGAAGCCACATTCGCCGGCAAGGCATCATTGCCCGCCGTGCGCGATACGAGCAGCGGTGTATTCTTTACGATCGGCGTACTGCCCAGATGATGCGCCGCAAGACACATCTCGCAGGCCGAACTGGGTTTGTGCAACTGGTGGTCGATCTCGTGCGCGATCAGCCCGAATTGCGCGAGCAGCATCGCCAGCGCCAGCAAAATGGCGCTGCTTCTATCGAGCACGAGGGATCGCAATCTGTATATCATTCGTTCAAGCTTTGTTCAGCAAAGTGGTAAGCTATTAACCCAGCAATCAAATTTATCTGCTTTGCCAGCTTTTCTCCCGGGGGTAGGGTGTGCGCCGCGCGCAGGTGCGTGAGGCGCACCCTACGAAACAACCGGGTGATGACGATCCATTTGACTGCCGGGTTAATATAAAGCCATCCGACGCTCATGACAAGAAACTCCTCCATCGCCAACGTCCTGAATGAAGCGGCGCACCGCCTTGCCGCTGTATGCGACACCCCGCGCCTCGACGCCGAAGCCTTGCTGGGTTTCGTGCTGGACCGCAATCGCGTCCATCTCCATACCTGGCCCGACCTGCTCTTGCCAGACGAAGCCATGACGCGATTCGACGCGCTGATCGCACGCCGCGCCACAGGCGAACCTCTCGCCTACCTCACGGGACGGCGCGAATTCTGGTCGATGGAGCTGGAGGTCTCGCCCGCCACACTCATCCCGCGCCCCGAAACCGAGCTGCTGGTGGAGCTCGCTCTGCAACGCATCCCCGCCGGCAGCGCCTGGCGCATCGCCGACCTCGGCACCGGATCGGGCGCCATCGCGCTGGCCATCGCGCGCGAACGCCCCGCCTGCCGGATCGTCGCCACCGACCGCTCCGCCGCCGCCCTGGCTGTGGCCCGCCGCAACGCCGCGCGGCTGGGCATCGGCAATGTCGAGTTTCGTGAAGGCATCTGGCTGGAACCGCTCGCGGGAGAAGTTTTCGATCTGATCGTTTCGAACCCCCCTTATATCGCAAGCGAAGACCCCCGTCTGCACACCTCCGAAATCCGCTTCGAACCGATCACCGCCCTCGCCGCCGGCCCCGGCGGCCTGGATGACATCCGCCACATCGCCGCCGCAGCCAGCCACCACCTCGCCCCCGGCGGCGGGCTGCTGCTCGAACATGGCTATGACCAGAGCGCGGCGGTGGCGCGGATTCTCACGCAGTCGGGTTATAAGGAAGTGCATACACACCAGGATATGTCTGGAATCTTCCGGGTAACGAGCGGTTCTCGTCCGTAGGGTGCGTCCCACGCACCACATCATCGTCCGAAGCGGACTATGCCCTACCTCTTCTCCGCCACCAGCCGCGCAAACCGCCCCTCCCGCAGCGCCGTGCTATCCAGCACCGCAAAACCGCAATGCTCCAGCAGATAACCCAGATCCTCACGACTGAAACGATTGTGCTCGATGAAATGGGTGAAAATGTCTTCCAGCTCGGAGACCGGCGTGACGGGGTCGAACACCTGTTCTTCGGAGGTCTCGTTGCGAACATAGACCTCCAGCGGTGCGCGCACCCAGTCGAGAATGTACAAGCGCCCGCCCGGCTTGAGGCATCGCCGCACCTCTTGAAGCGCGCGCAACGGCTGATTCAGTTCATGCAACACCACCGAAGCGACGGCCGCATCCACCGCGCCCTCCGCCAGCGGCAGGCGCGGATCGTGCAGATCGGCGCACATCACCTCGCAACCGGCGGGCAACTCGCCCATGGCCTCCAGCATATAGGACGCGCACTCCACGCCGATGGCGCGCCCCCCCGGATAACGCTCCGCCAGCGCGCGTAGAAACAGCCCCGGCCCGCTGCCCAGATCGAGTACCACCGGCGAAGCGGACAGCACCGGCTCGATCCACTGCCGCCACGCCGCCCAGAACTCATCATTGAAGCGCCCAGCAAAGGTATCCTTCATCAACTGCGCAAAATTTTCACCATGGCGATGGTGCCTGGCGAGCATCGCCTGGGTGCGTTCGAGCATCTCCTGCATAAATTTTCCTCTATGCGTGTCACAACCTCCCACGCTGATCCTGGAACGAAAATCCGATCAGCGGCAGGTCGATGCCGCGCGTCAGCGCGATCACCTTGAACAGCTCGCCCATTTCGCTGGGCGAAGTAAGCTTCTTGATTTTCTGCATCAACGCCAGATGCTGCCGCGTGTCATCGGGATGACTTTCTCCGGCCATCTCCATCAGCCCGCTGCCCAACAGGAAATAGGCCTGGGTAGTATACCCCGCCACCGCCAGACCAACCTCCACCGCCGCCTCCGCCACGGCGGTGAAATCGACGTGGGCGGTAATGTCCTGCAATCCAGTTAGAATCAAGGGATCAGGATGGGCGCGATGGCGGTAGTGGCACATCAGTGTGCCGCCGCTGCGCTCATGGTGGTAATACTCGCGACGGGGAAATCCGTAGTCGATGAACAATGCCAATCCCCGCTCGAACCAGTCGACGAGGCCACGCACCCAGCCCTCCGCCGCAAGATTGATCTCGGAGGTATAACCCAGCGGCAGCGGACCCTGTTCCGCGACGATCGCCGCGACGCGCTCGCCCAGCCGTGGATCACTCAAAGGGCCGACGCGCCAGACAAAGCGGTCATCCTCTATGCCCACATAAAGCTCCTGCGGACCTTCTTCTCCCATACGGAACAGGTGCACCGGCATGGCATCGAGCAGCTCGTTGGCCAACACCACGCCTGTAAAGCCGCTGTCAGGTGGACGATCCAGCCAGCGGACACGATCCAGCAGATGCGGCGCCCGGCGCTCCAGCGTTTCCCGTTGCCGCTGCCGCAAATCTGCGCTCAGGTCGAGAATGAAATAACGCTCAGGTAGGCAGCCCAGCGCGTCCAGCTCAGCCAACACCTCGGCCGCCATGGCCCCGGTCCCCGCCCCGGCTTCCAGGACATCGCCCTTTCCCAAGTAAGCCAATACCTGCCGGCACTGCCGCGCCACGCAACGCGAAAATAAGGGCGCAAACTCCGGCGCAGTAACAAAATCTCCCGCCTCCCCAAACTTGCGCGCCCCGGCGCTGTAATACCCCTGCCCGGGCGCATACAGCGCCAACTCCATGTAGCGGGCGAAGGTGATCTGGCCGCCTCTGCGCTCGATTTCGGTGCGGATCAGGGTTTGGAGGTGTTGGTTGTGGGTTTGGGCGTCGCTGTCGGGTGGCACATTTTCCATCATGGTTGATCCGGTTATGCTGTTTTCAGGAAACAAACGGTAGTGTCGGATATTTTTACACAACAAAATTTATTTACTATCAATATCATACATTAAAAACACTGAAATTCTCCCAAAATTGCGCCAATTTTGCCGGTCAAATTGTCGGTAAATTTTACAGTAGTTAAACCATACCAATGATCGAAAACCTAGAAAATAATATCAACTTATTGTTTTTAAAAATAAAATTAATATGGAACAATTTTTGCAAAGTATGCTGGCGAGGCATTAGAAACTCTATTGCTCTTCTCTATGTTCTGGTATCACGCATCACCAGAATTGGACTTTAACACCCTAAGGGGAGATAAAAAATGACTACTCTGAAGAAACTCGTATTAGCAACAGGGCTGGGCGTATTCGGCCTGGTCGGTTCAGTCAACGCCCATTTGGTGGCTTTTGGCTGGAAAGATAACGGCAATGGCACGGTCACCATGTTCGGCCAGCACTGGCATGGCAATCAGAGCACGCCCTACAGTGACAATGGCGGCGTCAGGATCGGCACCTACGGCACGGATCCTTCCACATGGCAGTTGTTTCAGTGGACGGGCGTGATGAATGACATGGGCGGAACCACTGCGGGCATGGATGCCATGGTGACAAACGGCATACTTACCGGCTATGCCACAGAACCACAAAACTTTAGTAATTCAGCAAATGAAAATGACTGGTTCCTCACCGATCCGCTGGTGCTGGGCAACGGCACTTGGGGGCTGTTCACCGGCACCGCCTGCTGCGTCGACACAATGAGCGCGCCGGGACAATTCAACATCACGGGGATTATCAGCGTTCCGCCCGGAACCGGTCCCGGGGGGCATGTTCCGGAGCCTGCGACCCTGGGCTTGCTGGGTCTGGGTTTGGCGGGTTTGAGCGTGGCACGGCGTCGCGCCAAAGCCAAGGCCTGAGTCGCTGCTGGGTTTCTAACAATACAATAATGTTTACTGGGTTTTGTTTTCACGGCGGCCTATGGCCGCCGTTTTTATTTTCCCTGGCTCGACGATCCTGACCCCACGTCCATTGTCCCTCGCAATGAGGGTAAACGGTTTTTATCCTCTTATCCGCAAGCCCCCACGGTTTCCTCCTTACCCTAAAACATATATCCTCACCCCATAACCACCCGCTTTTCTCTTCAAGGAGCACCCCCATGAAACTACTCATCCTCCGCCATGCTCCCGCCGAAGCCCGGGAAATATACGCTACCACCGGCGAATCCGACGAATTGCGCCCCTTGACCGACGCCGGGCGCAAGAAGATGCGCAAGGCGGCGCGGGCGTTGAATGCGCTGCTACCTTATGTGGATCTGGCCGCCACCAGTCCGCTGGCGCGGGCGGCTGAAAGCGCGCAGATTCTCGCCGATGCCTATGGCGAACTCAAGGTCGCGGAAGTGAAGCAATTGGCCCCCGGCCATACACCGGAAAGCGTTCTGACATGGTTGAAAACCCAGAAGAAGGCGGACACCATCGCTCTCATCGGCCATGAGCCGGATCTGAGCCGCTTGGTGAGCTGGCTGCTGACGGGGAAAAAGAAACCCGTTCTGGAACTGAAAAAAGGCGCGGCGTGCCTGCTTGAATTTGCCGACGGCCTGGGACATGGCAAGGCGACGCTGCTCTGGGCGCTGGCGCCGTCTCACCTGCGTAAACTTGCCTGACATCTTGGCGGCGCGCCGATGATATTAACCAGGCAATTAAACTCATCTGCTTTTTCAGCTTTTATCTCTCATGCAGGGTACCTCGCGCGCACCATCCGCGCGGCGCGTGAAACGCGTCCTACAGAAACCGCCAAAATCTGCTCATGAGCAGCGGCTAATGATAAAATTACCATCACCATCCACCACCATCGGCAGTAGCAACGTGCCACATAGCAATAACCCGCAAACCGTCGCCGCCATCGACCTCGGCTCCACCAGCTTCCACCTCGTCGTCGCCCGTATCATGAACGGTCAAATCCATGTCGTCGACCGGTTGCGCGAGATGGTGGTGCTGGCGAATGGGTTGGATAGTAAAAATCGTCTTGACGAGACCACCCAGAAACGCGCGCTGGACTGCCTGGCGCGCTTCGGGCAACGCCTGCGCGACATGCCGCCGGGCAGCGTGCGCGCCGTGGGCACCAATACCTTGCGCCGTGCCGGTGATGCGGCCGATTTCCTAGCACGCGCACAGGCAGCGCTCGGCCATCCGATCGAGGTCATCGCCGGGCGCGAGGAGGCGCGGCTGATTTATCTGGGCGTGGCCCACAGCCTGCCGCCTCAGGAAGGAAGGCGACTGGTGGTAGATATCGGTGGCGGCAGCACCGAGCTGATCATCGGCGAGGGTTTTGCGCCCATCGATATGGAGAGTCTGCACATGGGTTGCGTAGGCATGAGCCGTGGCTATTTCCCTGACGGCATGATACGCGCCCGCGACATGCGCCGCGCCGAAATCATCGCCGAACTCGAACTCCAGCCCATCCGGCAACAATTCCGGCACATCGGCTGGCAAAACGCGGCCGGCGCTTCAGGCACGATCCGCGCTGTGGACAGGATCGTGCGCGATAAGGGATGGAACGGCGATGGCATCACGCGCCCGGCGCTGCGCAAATTACGCGATGCGCTGCTCGACGCCGGCCATGTGCAGCGTCTGCGTCTGGACGGCATCAGCAGCGAGCGTGCGGCGGTGCTCCCCGGCGGCGTGGCGATCCTGAACGCCCTGATGGAAACGCTTGATATCAAATCGATCCGCGTCGCCGATGGCGCGCTGCGTGAGGGGCTGCTCCACGACTTGCAGGGCAGAATCCAGCACGAAGACGTGCGCGAAACGAGCATCCAGACCATGATGGCGCGCTATCAGGTGGATGCCGCTCAGGCGGCTCGCATCGAAGGCACGGCGCTGGCCTGCTTGTCGCAAGTGGCACGCGATTGGGGACTGAACGGCGAGGAACATCAGTACCTGCTGAGCTGGGCCGCACGCCTGCATGAAATCGGGCTGGCGATCGCCCACAACCAGTATCACAAGCATGGCGCCTATGTGGTGGAAAACTCCGACTTGCCCGGCTTCTCGCGCCAGGAACAAATGCGCCTGGCCGGCCTGATTCGCGGCCACCGCCGCAAATTCCCCATGCAGGTCTTCGCGCAACTTCCGGCGTCACAGATCGACCAGGAGTGGCGTTTGTGCCTGCTGCTGCGCCTGGCCGTGCTGCTACACCGCAGCCGCACTGGCGATGCGCTGCCCGAGCTGCGTCTCACAGCGGGCAAGAAATCGCTGCACATCCAGTTTCCCGGCCAGTGGCTCGATCAGCACCCCCTCACCGAGGCCGAACTGACCCGCGAAGCTGAGTACCTGGCGGCGGTCAATCTCAAACTGGAATTTTCCTGACACCAACATGTTGCGCCGCGAGCCTACGCTGAACACCATCGACGACAGCATTCCCGACACCGCTCCAGCGCACGAACAACGCCTGCACATGCTGCGCTATCTCGCCCCCTATAGTGCGCTGCTGCTGGTGGCGGGTGACGCGGGCAGCGGCAAGACGGCACTGCTCGACGAATTCGTCGCCCACGCCCATCCCTCCTGGCAGGTATGCCGGATCGACGCGAACGCTATGATGGATGCCGACGCACTGCTCTGTGCCATTTGCAGCGGTTTTGGCGTGCCCGCCGGGAAGTTTCGCGGCCATGAAGCACAACTGCAAGCGCTGACCAAGCGCCTGCTGGGCATGCAGACCCGGGGGCAGCGCCCGATGCTGGCGATCGACGATGCCGATCAACTGCCCGAAACCGCGCTGACGCTGCTGACGGACCTGATCGAGGCGACGAAGGATGACGGCGGCGCGCTCAGCACTGTCCTGTTCTGCCGGCCCCAACTGGAAACCATGCTCGCCACGCCCACCCTCATCCCGCTACGTCAGCATCTGGCGCACACGTTTTATCTTCCTGGCGCACCCGGAACCAACCTCCCACCCGGCAAAACTTCGGGTATCGGAAAGAAAACGCTATGGCTGGCGGCCGCCGCCATCGGAGTGGCGCTGGCGGTGTTACTGGCACAGCAAACGATCAATACGTCACTGGGCGGCAGAGAAAGTGCTTCCACCACCGCACAGAACAGCAATGTGCCACTGGCAATCCCGCCGGAACACCCCGAACTTTCCGAAAAACAGAAAGAGGCCGCGTTGGCGCAATTGGCCGATGTGTCGGTGCAGGCCAGGGAAGCGGGGCTTGGGCTGACCCATGCCCCAACCCAACAGGCGTCCGAGTCCATCGCCACCGCCGCTCCTTCGCCTAGTGAGGATGCCCCCGCACCCGCCAGCCGGATGGATCAGCCGGCACCTGCAACGGAAGAACCAGCCCGGCAACCGAAAGAGAAGAACACCGTGGCATCAAGCACCGCGCTCAAGGATGCCTCCTGGCTGCTGGCGCAAAACCCGGATCACTACACCTTACAGCTCATGGCCATGAAAAACGAGACGACGGTACGTGACTTCGCCGCAAACCATCAATTCTCCGGCGACACCGCCTATTTCCACATCAACCGCAACGGTGGAATGCTCCATGTTCTGGTCACCGGCACCTATTCCAGCCGCCCCCAGGCCGAACAAGCCGCCAAGGATATTTCTGCCTCGGCGGGAACCACCCCCTGGCTGCGCAAGGTGGGCGACGTGCAGAAAGACATTCAGAAAGCTAACCAATAAGTTTTTTGGTTTGCAGGGTGCGTCTCACGCCCCCTGCACGCTGGTAAAGGCAGATGAATGAGCCCTCCTCAACTCAACACAAGGGCAAGATAAGTCACGTACAACCCGCCATTCACCAGCACATGCCAGACCCGAAGCTGCCCGCGTGCGCTCATCATACGCAGCCACAGGGCGCCGCAGAAGGCGATGACGATACCGGCCAGCACCTCAGGGCGCGGCGCCCAGGGGGTGAGCATGATGCCGATGGCGGGGAGCAATGTACCCTGGAAAACCATGGCGCCCGTGATGTTGCCGAAAGCCATGGTGTCCTTGTGGCGACGTATCCAGAGAATGCTGTTGAACTTCTCCGGCAGCTCGGTGGCGATGGGCACGATCATCAGCGACAGCATCAACGCCGAGATACCAAGGATACCCGATGCCTCTTCGACGCCGTGGATGAAGCCCTTGGCACCTGCCACCAGCAGCCCAAGACCGATGCCGAGTTGCAGCATGATGGTGATAATGTTGGTGGGGAGGCCGATGCGGTTGAGCATCATCGGCGAGTGAGCCTCGGTAGCATGGCCATCCTGCACCAGCTTCTCGGAAGCGCGCAGGGTCATCAGGATGTAGACAAAGTAGGTTAGCACCAGCGCGAAACCGATCGCGCCGCGCACATAGGGCAGATCATACGGAACATACATCGCCACCGCCGCTAGCACGAAAGCGAAGAGAAAGAAATCCAGATCGCGCTGGAAGCCGGTTCTTTCAGGTGTGAAATGTCCGCCCCAGCCGCGCTTGCGAAAAGTGAAGAACGCCAGCAGCGACACGGACAAGGTCGCCAGCATCAGCGGCGCGCCGAGAATCGCGCCGACACCGATTTCTTCATTCAGATGCTGGTTTTCCGTGCCGGCGAAAATCGCCAGCAACGGTACCATGGTCTCCGGCAACGCGGTGCCGACCGCAGCGAACAGCGAGCCGGTGACCCCCTCGGATATTTTCAGTTTCTCACCCAGATGCTCCAGGGCATTGGTGAATACCTCCGCCGCCACCAGAATCAGGACGAGCATCAAGGCCATGGTTACGAATACGGTCATGAAAAGTTTGTTCCTTTGATTGCGAATACAGATGTAGGGTGCGTCGTGCGCACCAATTCATTCTTCGATGGGCCAGGTGCGCATGGCGCACCCTACATCCGCTACCCCGCCAGCTTCTTGTATTTGATGCGATGCGGCTGGTCGGCGGCGGTGCCGAGGCGGCGATGCCGGTCGGCTTCGTAGTCGGCGTAGTTGCCTTCGAACCACACCACCTGGCTATCGCCCTCGAAGGCGAGCATGTGCGTGGCGACGCGATCGAGGAACCAGCGATCGTGCGAGATCACCACGGCGCAGCCGGAGAACTCGAGCAGCGCGTCTTCCAGCGCGCGCAGGGTTTCCACGTCGAGGTCGTTGGTCGGCTCGTCGAGCAGCAGCACGTTGCCGCCGCTTTTGAGCAGCTTGGCGAGATGGATACGGTTACGCTCGCCGCCGGACAGATCGCGGATCAGTTTCTGCTGATCGGTGCCCTTGAAATTGAAGCGCCCCAGGTAGGCGCGCGAAGGCATCTCGAACTTGCCGACGGTGATCATGTCCAGACCGCCGGAAACCTCTTCCCACACGCTCTTGTTGCCGTCCAGCGCGTCGCGCGACTGATCGACATAGGCGAGTTGCACCGTATCGCCGATGCGCAGCTCCCCGGCGTCGGGTTTTTCCTGGCCGGTGATCATGCGGAACAGTGTGGTCTTGCCCGCGCCGTTGGGGCCGATGATGCCGACGATACCGCCGCGCGGCAGGTTGAAATCGAGGTTATCGACCAGCACGCGATCACCGAAGCTCTTGGTGAGTCCCTTGGCCTCGACCACCAGATCGCCCAGGCGCGGCCCCGGCGGAATATACAGCTCCTTGGTCTCGTTGCGCTTCTGATATTCCTGCGAAGCCATCTCCTCGTAGCGCGCCAGACGCGCCTTGCTCTTGGCGTGACGCCCCTTGGCGTTGCTGCGCACCCACTCCAGCTCTTCCTTCATGGCGCGCTGCCGGGCGCTCTCCTGCTTCTCCTCGACCTCCAGACGCTGCTCCTTCTGCTCCAGCCAGGAGGAATAATTTCCCTGCCAGGGAATGCCGTGGCCACGGTCCAGCTCCAGAATCCAGCCGGCGACGTTGTCGAGGAAGTAGCGGTCGTGGGTGATCGCCACCACCGTACCCGGATAATCCTGTAAGAAGCGTTCCAGCCAAGCCACCGATTCGGCATCGAGGTGGTTGGTGGGTTCGTCGAGCAGCAGCATGTCCGGCGAAGACAGCAGCAGCTTGCACAGCGCGACGCGGCGGCGCTCGCCACCGGACAACCTGGTCACATCGGCATCCCACGGCGGCAGGCGCAGCGCGTCGGCGGCCACTTCGAGCGTGCGCTCCAGATTGTGGCCATCAGCGACTTGAATGAGCGCTTCGAGCTCGGCCTGCTCTTTGGCCAAGGCATCGAAATCGGCATCCGGGTCGGCATAGGCGGCATACACCTCATCGAGGCGGCTGAGCGCATCCTTGACCGGCCGCATCGCCTCTTCCACATTACCACGCACGTCCTTGGTGGGATCGAGCTGCGGCTCCTGCGGCAGATAGCCGATGCGGATCCCCGGCTGCGGCCGCGCCTCGCCGAGATGTTCCTTGTCCACGCCTGCCATGATGCGCAGCAGAGTGGATTTACCCGAACCGTTCAAACCGAGCACGCCGATCTTGGCGCCGGGGAAGAACGACAGCGATATATCCTTGAGAATTTCGCGCTTCGGCGGCACAACCTTGCCGACGCGATTCATGGTGTAGATGTATTGGGACATGGGTTTCCGTGTTGGATGCTTGAGGCGATTAGCCGTGCGCGGTGGCGCATAGACGGTTTATTATATCTCAGGGAAGGATTTCCTGAAAACGGCGCTTGGAGCCGTGCCCTGTCACAACAGAGCCCCTGCCCCAAAAAATGTTCTCTCTGCTTCGAATGTTTCGCGTCAGAATCGCCATCGCCCTGGCGGTCTTGCTGTCATTGATATTGATATTGGCAGGCGCATTGTACTGGGGTATGCAACAAACCCAGTATCACTTTCATCGCAGCCAGCTCGCGCAAGCAGCGCTGGAGGCATACAGCCGCCTGCCGCTCGACGCCTATCTGCACTTCAATGAAATCATCGACGCGATACTGATCGACAGGTCGATCGGTGGTGGACAAGACAGTCAGGAAATGCGTGCGCGCTTGGAGGAATCCATGGAAAATGTCGCGGCCGCGGTACGGCGTGAGATCGCCTATCTCGAAAGTTTCGGCATGCTTGAGGAGCGCCAGGGGGAAATTCAGGAATTGGCGGATATTACCGCCATCAGGGCGATTATCCGCGCCACTCTGGCATCGCTCGCTCAAGTTGGCTGGCTGCGCAGCCAGGGACATGAGGCGGAAGCACATGCGCTGCTCAACATGACGCTCCAGGAAATCATCGACAGGGAATTCCGCCCCATGGTGGAAGGGGCGATCGAGCGGGAACGAGCCGAAGCCGAACGAGAAGAACAGCGTGCCAACGAAACGGCGCGGCAGTTGCAAGCGATAGCCACGGTGGTGGCCGTCTTATCAGCGTTATTCGCCGCTGTCGCGGGATTCGCCCTGTTCCGCAGTATCGATGAACCCATAAGGGTGCTGGTCTGGGGCACACGCAGGGTCGCCAAGGGGGATTTGAGCCATCGCATCCAGCTTGGAGGAAGAAACGAGTTCACCTATCTGGCGCGTAATTTCAATTTTATGGCGGCCAGCCTCGAGCAGGAGCACACACGTCTGCTTGAGATTCAGGCCGGCCAGGAAAAAAAGATCGCTCAACGCACCGCATCGTTATCCGAAGCCAATAACCAGCTTCGGCGCATCGACCAGACGCGCCGGCAATTCCTGGCGGACATCAGCCACGAGCTGCGCACACCGCTCACCGTCATTCGCGGCGAGGCGGAGGTGACGCTGCGCGGGTCCCGGCAAGACCAGGAGGAATACCGGACGGCCTTGCGCCGCATCGTCGATCTCTCGGAGCAATTGGCCAAGCTGGTCGACGACATATTTTTCCTGACCCGCGCGGATCTGGCGGAGCTGCGATTCGACACCACACTGGTGACGCTGAATGAATTGATGGCTGAAGCCAAAGAAAGCGCGCGTGTCCTGGCGCAGAAGAAGCGGCTCACGGTGACTCTGGACGCGCCCGAAGAGCGACTCATCATCGATGGCGACCCGCTGCGCCTGGGACAGTTGCTGCTGATCCTGGTCGACAATGCCTGCCGCTATTCACACCCATCGGGCATGATCGCCTTGACGCTGGCGCGCGCCGGTGAATTTGCCCGCATCACCGTGGCCGATCAGGGCATCGGCATTCCCGAAGAGGAGCAAGGCGCCATTTTCGAGAGATTCTACCGGGGCACGCAGGCTCGCTGGGATGCGCCGGAAGGCACGGGATTGGGCTTACCCCTCGCTAAGGCCATCGTCAAGACCCATGGCGGGAATATTACCTTGAAGAGCGCATCGAGCGCGGGCACGATCATTACCATCGAATTACCATTACACAAGGACGAAAGGGATGGCAATGGCGATTCTGCTGGTTGAAGACGACGAACGTATTGTTACATTCGTGAAACGCGGCCTGGAGGCCGAAGGTTATCTGATGGACGTGGCCAGCACTGGCAAGGAGGCGCTGCGGGTCGGGCGTTCCCCAGTATACGGCCTCATCATTCTCGACCTGATGCTGCCCGACATGGATGGCCGGGAAATCTGCCGCCAATTGCGAGCGGAAGAGGTGAGCACGCCGATCCTGATGCTGACCGCCATGGATGCGCTGGAAGACAAGGTGGGGGGCCTGCGGCTGGGAGCGGACGACTATCTGACCAAACCTTTCGCCTTCGAGGAGCTATTGGCGCGCATCCAGGCCCTGCGCCGCCGCAGCCCTTCCTACACCAGCCAGTCGATCGAACTCGCGCTCGCCGACCTGACGCTGAATCGCGAAACGCGCCAGGTGCGGCGCGGCGATCACGTCATTGAACTCACGCCCAAGGAATTCGCCTTGCTGGAATATCTGCTGAGCGCCCCAGGCAGGGTATTCAGCCGCGCCAGGATTCTGGAAAATGTCTGGGGTTACAGCTCCGATCCGCTCACCAACGTGGTCGATGTCTATATGCGCAATCTGCGCCGCAAGATCGACGAAGACTCCGATAAACCGCTGCTCAAGACCGTCAGAGGCTTTGGCTACAAGATCGATGCGGATTGAAGAAGACGCGGAATCTCTGAATAAATCCGAGTTCCTTTAACCTGTTTTTAATAATGCCCCCACCGTTTTTTTCATCTTCGTCATGTGAAATGAAACCGTAAATCACAGGCCGCCTCCTGAAAGCATCGCGGTGCGGGAGGCGTAAACGGTATCTCAAAATCACAAGGAGGTGAACGCCGTGTTCGCATCCCAGATAACAACACCTTCCGGCGCGGAATCCGCGACACGCTCGCAGCACGTTTACCGCCACATCGGGATCGGCGTGGCGGCCTTGACCTTGGCCGGGGGCATCTGGTTCGGATTACCGGAACTGAGCGCCCACGCCCGCTGGGCCTTTATCATTTTTGGCCTGGCGGTGATCGGCTGGTGTTTCACCAGCATCAACGACACCTATATCGCGCTGGCCGCGGCGCTCGCCCCAGGCGTGATCGGCATCGATACGCCAAACGGGTTTTTCGAAGGCTTGGGCGATTCCATGATCTGGCTGCTGCTCGCGGCATTCATGATCGCCGCGGCGGTGAACGCCTCGGGTTTGTCGCAGCGGCTGACCATGGCTGTGGCGAAGGGCGCGCACTCGATCAAACATCTGTTCTTCGGCTTGACCGCCATCATGCTGGTCACCGCCTTCGTCATCCCGTCGACCTCCGGCCGCGCCGCATTGATGATACCCGTGTTCATGGCGCTGAGCGCGGCGATCGGCAACCCGCGCATCACCAGGGCGCTCGCCTTGCTCTTCCCCACCGTGATCCTGCTATCGGCGATCGCTTCCCTGTTCGGCGCGGGCGCGCATCTGGTGATGACCGGGATGCTGTGGAACATGACCGGCGAGCGCATCGGCTTTGGCGAGTGGATGATGTTGGGCCTGCCCTTCGCGCTGGTGAGTTGTTTCGTATCGGCGTGGGTCATTTTGCGATTATTCCTCACACCCGAAGAACGCAATCAGCCGCTCACGCCGGGGTTGACGGGCGATGTCGTCAAGGGCGCGGGAGCATTGAGCCCTCAGGAACGTTACATGCTGATCATGGTAACCGCACTGGTGACGCTATGGGCGACCGAATCCCTGCACGGCATGAACAGCACGCTGGTGGCGGTGGTCGGCGCCCTGGCGGTCACCGCGCCGAGGTTTGGTGTGATTTCCTTCGCCGCAGCGATAAAGAAGGTCGAGTGGAATCTGCTCATCTTCATGGCCGCCACTCTGGCGCTGGGAGAGTTGCTGGTCGAATCGGGCGGCGCGAAATGGCTGGCGGAAAATGCTTTCGCGATGTTGCAAGGCGGCGCCGCATCATCCGCATGGCCGGTGATCTCGGTGGTCGCGCTGGTGTCACTGCTCTCGCATCTGCTGATCACATCGCGCACGGCGCGCTCCTCGGTGCTCGTCCCTATCGTCGTGCTGTTGGCCGTATCGCTCGGTTACGACCCCGCCGGCTTGGCATTTCTGTCCACGGTGGCGGCAGGTTTTTGCCTGACGCTCATGGTCAGCGCCAAGCCCGTCACAATGTTCAGTCAACTCGACATACCAACCTATACGCAACAGGATTTGTTACGCCTGAGCGCCATCTTGTTGCCCATCCATTTCGGCCTGCTAGTCGTTTTCGCCTTTCTGGTATGGCCGCTTCTGGGGCTGGATTTCACCGCCCAAACCACTCCCAAACCTTAATCCAAGGAGGAATCCCCATGTCTCTAAATATTCTGATCGCACCGTCCGGCTTCAAGGAAAGTCTGGGCGCCGATGAAGTCACGGACAATATCGCCGCCGGCATCTTGCGCGTCTTGCCCGATGCCGAAATCATGAAAGCGCCGCTGGTGGATGGCGGCGAAGGCTTCACCAAGGCACTGGTGAACGCGACGGGCGGCACCTTGCATCGCGCCACCGTCATCGGACCAGTTGGACAGCTCGTGGAATCTCATTATGGTTTTCTTGGCGGCGACGGCCCCAAAACCGCAGTACTTGAAATGGCGGCCGCCGCCGGCCTGCGGCTGGTGCCGCGCGACATGCGTGACCCTTTGTGCACCACGACCTATGGCGTGGGTCAACTGATCAAGGCGGCGCTCGATGGCGGTGCGCGACGGCTGTTGATCGGCTGCGGCGATTCGGGCACCAACGATGGCGGCGCCGGCATGGCCCAGGCGCTGGGCGTGCGCCTTCTGGACGCCGGCGGCATGTCGATCGGGCGCGGCGGCGGCGAACTGGCGCGCCTGGCGAGCATCGATCCGTCAGGCCGTGATCCACGGCTGAACGAGGTAACGATCGACGTGGCCTGCAACTGGCATAATCTGTTGTGTGGGCCAAACGGCGTGGCAAGGGTATTCGGGCCGCAAAAAGGGGCCTCCGCAGAGACGGTGGAGACCTTGGCCAGGGCGCTGGACCGCTATGCGGCGGTCATAGAAAAAACCGCCGCAATCGACGTGCGCGAGATGCCCGGCGGCGGCGCTTCGGGAGGATTGGGGGCGGGTTTGCATGCCCTGCTGGGCGCCCGCCTGCATCCACGCTACAACATCGTGATGCAATATCTCGAACTGGACAACCTGCTGGAACGCGCCGATCTGGTATTCACTGCGGAAGGGGCAATTGATTGCCAGACGCCGCGCGGGAAGATTCCGGCGGAAGTGGCGCGGCGCGCCAAGCGTTTCGGCCTGCCTGTGATCGCCTTGGCGGGGACGATCGGCACCGAGGCGAAGATCAATTTCGCCCACGGCATCGACGCCTACGCCAGTATCCTAGAATCCCCCTGCACACTGACCGAGGCCATCGAAAACGCCCCCCGGCTGCTACAGGACGTTACCGAGCGTGTCATGCGTCTGATTCTGATCGGCCCCAGCGTCTTTGCCCATCCGCCGAGACAGACACCACTTGCGGCGTGAATGGCGGGGAGGTGACGCTTCCAGTGTAAGTCTTCCCGGAAACTTCCTTATTTCCAACCCCTCTTTTCCGTTCGGCCAGGCAAAAACATTTTTGCCTGGCCCCCTCGGCTTCGATGAACAAGACATTCATCGCGGAATAATTCTTTCTTCATGACTTCTTAAGTATAACTTCGCCTTTCTGTCATTTTTCCCGCCTTTAATGATTTTGTTTTCGCAAGGTACTTGACTCAGGTAATTTTTGGGATTAAATTCCCAAACAATAGAGGGAGGAAGATAACTAAAGTGCTCTTCCACAAAACGCCACCTTTGAAAATTGTTTTACCCATGGAATGTCCATAACCCAAGTAAAGGAGATCACGATGAACATCTTACCCATCAGCCAGTCCCGTCTTTTGAGCGCCAAAATTTCCTATACCCCGCGCAACGTGAAACTCGGGTCGGCGGTAAACCTGTTGACCGGCACCGGCGTCACCCCGCAGGCGGGCGACCTGGTGCTGGCGCGCGTGGAAAAAATCGGCCAGCATGCCGGACTGGAATTGACCAATGGCCGCCGCGCCGCGCTGTTCGCCGGTGACGAGATCGTGGTGTGCTATGGCAATCGCTACGCGCCCGATCAATTCGAAGCCGAGGTGCCGGGCGATCTGGCGGAGTGTCATCTGGTGGCGGCGGGCGGCATCGCGGCGCAGGCCTTGTCCTGGCACGCCAGCATGAAATCACCGACCGTCATCGCCCCTATCGGTCTACTGGCGAACGACCAAGGTCATCGCATCAACCTGTCTTGCGCGGCGCTGGAGAAATCGAGCCATCCGCAGTCCTTGCCTTACACGCTGGCCGTGGTCGGCACGGCGATGAATGCCGGCAAGACCACCACGGCGGCGAATCTGATCCGCGGGCTGAGCAATGCCGGGCTGCGGGTGGGGGCCGCCAAGGTGACGGGTACCGGCTCGGGCAAGGACATCTGGTTCATGGGCGACGCCGGGGCGCGTCTTGCGCTCGATTTCACCGACGCCGGTTTCCCTTCCACCTTCCGCTCGTCACCGGCCGAGGTAGCGGGCATTCTTGACACTTTGACCCGCCACCTGGCGAAAGCCGGAATGGATGTAATCGTGCTGGAAGTGGCGGACGGTCTGTATCAAGCCGAGACGGCGGCGCTGCTGGATTCTCCGGTGTTCAGCAAAACCGTGGATGGCGTGATCTTCGCGGCGGGCGACGCGATGGGCGCCGCGGCCGGAGTGTCATGGCTGCGTAGCAAGGGTCTGCCGGTGCACGCCGTGAGCGGTTTGCTGACGGCTTCTCCGCTGGCGATCACCGAGGCCGCCAGCGCGACGGGCCTGCCGGTGTATGACAAGCGCATGCTGCGCGATGCCGCGATCTTGAGCGATCTCGGCGTGTGCTCCAGAATCGCGGCATCCGCCTGATGAACATCCCGCACACACTCGAAGGGCGCCGCCGCACCCTGTTCGCCCGCCTGGTCGGCAACGGACTGGCCCAGGCGGGAGCGGCAGTGGGCACGGCGTGGCTGGTCAAATGGGTGTTCGACCACATGCTCGCGCCGGGATCTTCCACGCCCGTCGCCATGGTGATCTGGGCGGCGGCCGGATTCGCCGCGGCGGCGGGTATCATCGCCTGGTTACGCCTGATGGAACGTGTCGACGCCGAGCGCCTGGGACAGGATTACGCGGCCGATGTCCGCATGGCGCTGTATGACCGCCTCGGTTCGATGGCGCCCCGCGCATTGCAGAAACGCAGCCACGGCGGCGTGGCGCTGCGCTTCGTCGGGGACATGACGGCGTTGCGACGCTGGGTGAGCCTGGGGTTGGCGCGACTGAGCGTGGCGGGCATGATGACGGTAGCGGCCTTGGCGGCGCTGGCATTGATCCATTGGCCGCTGGCGCTGGCCATCGGCATGGTGCTTTGCGCCGGCGCCTCGGTCGCGCTCAGCCTGGGTGAGCGCCTGCGCATGGCGGCGCGCGAATCGCGGCGGCGTCTTTCCCATCTGGCCACGAACGTCAACGAGAAGGTGGCGACCATGGCGGTCGTGCAGATGTTCGGCCAGTCCGGCCGGGAACGCGAGCGCATGGCGCGTCAGGGCCGGCGTCTTCAGGAGGCGATGGTAGACAAGGCGCGCGTCGCCGGCAAGATCCTGGCCGTCACCGAAGCCACGGCGGCACTCGCATCGGCGGCGGCGCTGCTGCTGGGGGTGTTCGAAGTGGAGGCTGGGCGGGCCAGCATCGGCACGGTAGTGGCGGCCATGACCATCGTCGGAATATTGATGCCCCCGCTGCGCGATCTGGGACGCGTCCAGGAATATTGGCACGGGGCGCGAGTGTCGCGGGAAAAATTGCAGGAATTCCTTGACGCCCCCTCGCTGGTGGCGGAGGCGCCCGATGCGCCGGACCTTCGTTTGGGCGCAGGCCGCCTGGAATTCGATGCGGTAAGCGTGGCGGGAACATTGGAAGGGATCATCGCGACGGTGCAACCGAATACCGTGGTGACCGTGGTCGGCCCCAACGGCGCGGGCAAATCGACCCTGCTGTCCCTGGCGGCGCGCCTGATCGACCCCGAACGAGGCGCGGTACGCCTGGACGGCCAGGATCTGGCCGGGCACAGCCTGGCTTCGGTGCGTCGCGCGGTGGGTATGACGGGACCTGATCTACCCCTGCTGCGCGGCACGGTGGAGAAAAACCTGCTCTATCGCTGGCCGGATGCACCGGCACAGGAAATCGCCCGGGTGTGGGCCTTGTGCGGCATCGACGAAGTGCTTGCGGACTTGCCGGAAGGCGCGAAAACCCGCGTCGCGGAAGGCGGCGTGGGTCTGTCGGCGGGGCAGCGTCAGCGCATCGCCCTGGCCCGCGCTCTGCTTGGCAATCCCCCCTTGCTGTTGCTCGACGAAGTCGACGCCAATCTCGACCCGAAGGCCAACGCGGTGGTGGACCGGGCGCTGGCCGGGTATCGCGGCACGATCCTGCGCGTCAGCCACCGGCTGGATCATGTGCGGAACGCCGACGTCGTCTGGTACCTGGCGGACGGACAGATACTGGAAGCCGGCCCCCCGGCAAAGGTATTGTCCGGCGATGGCCCGACCGCGCGATTCTTCCGCACCGGTCTGGCGGTGGCAAGTTGAAAAAATTCATCTCAGGGATAATCGCAATGCTTGCACATGCCGCCTCTGTCATGGCTGTGGAAACGGCCGTTCAGGACATCACACCGGACCCCAGCGTGGTATCGCGCCGGACGCTGCCAGATGATCCTGGCCAGAGTTATTTTATCTATGTCCCGCGCCACGGCGGCGACAAGGCGCCGATTTTCGTCACCGTACACGGCATCTCGCGCAATGCGCGCGAACACGCCGAGCGCTTCGCGCCTCTTGCTGAACGCTACGGCGCGGTATTGATCGCGCCGTATTTTTCAAAAGATCGCTTTCCCGATTACCAGCGGCTGGGGCGCAAAGGAAAAGGCGAGCGCGCGGACAGCGTGCTGGATCGCATCGTCGCCGACGTGGGCCGGCTGACTGGCGCCCGCACCTACAAGTTATACTTGTTCGGTTATTCCGGGGGAGCACAATTCGTGCATCGGTACACTTTGGCGCACCCCGAACGCGTCGCGGGGCTGGTCCTGGGCGCGCCCGGCTGGTACACCTTTCCCGACCCCGCGCTGAAATACCCCCAGGGTATCGGACCTTCCAAGCGCCTGCCGGACGTCGTGTTCGATCCGGCCCGTTTTCTCACGATACCCACCTGCGTGCTGGTGGGCGAACGGGATGTGCGGCAGGACAAAGCCTTGAACAAGGCGACGGCCATCGAACGACAGCAGGGAATAACGCGCCTGGAACGCGGCGAGCACTGGATCGCCGCGATGACACGCGCCGCCCAGGCGCAGGGCTTCAAGACATCCTATACATTTCACACCCTCCCCCGCTCCCGCCACTCCTTCACGCAGAGCATGACACGGGGCGGCATGGGGGAGCGCGTTTTTGATTGTCTGTTTGGAGAAAAAAAGTGAAAAACTTGCCTGGCGTAGGGTGCGTCTCACGCACCATCTGTGCGGTGCGTGAGACGCACCCTATGAAACACCGGGTAATGACGACCTGCTGGATCGCCACGGCCCTGGCCGTCACTGTTGCCACACCTGCCTTGGGGAAAGAAACCCCGCCCTTCACCTTCAAGCTCGGCGGACAGGTGATGTACGACGCCGCGTGGTATCAGGGTGATGGCGCATTGAAGACACAGACGGAAGGCTATACCCACGACACCGGATTCCGCCGCGTGCGCCTGTCCGCGCGGGGAAGCGTGTATGGCGACTGGAATTACAACGTCACCTTGAGTTTCGCCGATACTCTCAACAATATCAGCGACGCCGATCCCGCCGGCATCCGGCAAGCGTTTGTTTCTTATTCGGGATGGAAGGGCATCAAGGTCAAAGCCGGGCAATTCATCGAACCCTTCGGCCTGGAATCATCCACCAGCTCCCGCATCACCACGTTCATGGAACGCGGTCTGCCTTATGCGTTTTCCCCGGGCAGAAGCCTGGGCGCCAGCGTCTCCACCGCTCCCGTCAAAGGGCTGTACATGGAGGCCGGGATTTTCAAGGAAGACCTGCACTCGGCCGGAAATCTCGACCAGGCGTTCACCGGCCGCATCGCCTACGCCCCCATCGACACGAAGGGCTGGCTGGTGCATCTTGGCGCAGGGGCGAGCCACCGCCTTCCAGGTGACGGCACGGTGCGATACCGCACGCCCCCCGAAGCGGACATGGCGCCAAACTGGTTCAGCTCGGGGACGATCAGGAACGTCGACGATATTCTGCTCACCGGACTGGAAGCCGCCACGGTCATCGGACCGTTTTCCTTGCAGGGAGAATATATGCGCTCCCGCGTTGATCGCAACAACGGCAGACCGGAGCGAAACCTCGACGGCTACTACGTCTATGCCAGTTGGTTCCTCACCGGCGAATCGCGTCCCTACCGCGACGGCCGGTTCACGGCCATCGACCCCCAAGGCCGCTGGGGCGCCTGGGAATTGGCCGCACGCAACAGCGCCATCGACGATGGCAACGGCCACCGCCTGAACGACATCACACTCGGCCTCAACTGGTACATCAACCAGCACCTGCGGCTGATGGCCAACTACGTGCGCGCCGTCTACGACAGAGTCTCAGCGCAAGGCAACGCCGACATCTTTCAAGTGCGCGGCCAGGTGGATTTTTAGATTAAACTCCCGAATGTAGGATACGTCTCACGCACCACTGACGGATGGTGCGTGAGACGCGCCCTACATGGGGAAATAAAGCTGGAAAAGCAGATGAATTTGATTGCCGACAGGGTTCTCAGGGATGATCCTTACCATTCCTCTCCTCCCGCGTACTAAACCACCCCGCCAGCAAAATCAGCGCCCCGCCTATCCACTCCCTGGGCAACACCACTTCATCGGTCAACAACTGTGCGGAAACGGCGCCGGCCACCACCTCGGACAGCAATATCACCGAAGAACGATGCACCGGCATGTTGGCGACACCATATTGCACCGCCACCGTCATCAATACGATTCCCAGCACACCGATGGCGAAGGCGCTCGCATAAACACCCGCCCCGATGCTGGGCGCAGGCACCCCGCTCACCATCGCCCACACCCCGGCCACACCCACCACGCCGGCCCAGGTCGTCACCGTCTTGATCGGGATCGTCACCTCCTGCGTCTTGCGCACCAGCACATTCGACAGGGCGAAGGCGAATCCCGATGAAATCGCCAGCCAGTCCGCCCTGCCCTCGGGCCAGGGAAAACCCAACTCGGGTTCCCAGATGGTGATCACCATCCCGACCATGGCCAGCGCCAGGGCTGTCAAGGCAAAGCGCGACGGCTTTTCCTTGAGCAGGAAATGGCCAAGCATGATGGTCCACAGCGGCGAAAGGTAAAACAGCAACAGCACCCTCACCACCGTGCCATCGAGCACGGCGAGAATGAAGGCGGTATTGCACCAACCATTGGCTAGGGCGATCCACAACAGCATCCAGCGATGACGGCCCAGCTCGCCGAGCCGCCGCCACAGCACCGGCAAGCCCACCAGCAGCGCCGAAGCGAAGATCAGCAACGTGGCCCACAGCCCATGCAGACCGTGTTCTTCCAGCAGACGCAAGGGATACCAGAAAATGCCCCACAGCGTCGCCGCCAGCAACAGCGCGGCCACGGGCAGATTGGCGGGGAGCAGCGATTTGAGTTTGGAAGGCATGGCGGGATGTCCTATACTACGCGCTTAAGACTCACGGCGAAACACACTTCCTCTGTCGTTATCGGCATTTTATTCATGAATCCTGATCTCGCCCGGCTACAACCCTACCCGTTCGAAAAACTGGCGCGCCTCAAGACCGGCATCACGCCGCCCGCCGGACTGTCCCACATCGGGCTCTACATCGGCGAACCCAAACACGACACGCCGGGCTTCATCGCCGAGGAAATCATCACGCATCTGCACGGACTGTCCAGCTATCCGGTCACGCGCGGCGGCGCGGCGTTGCGCCAGGCCATCGCGGCGTGGCTGACACAGCGCTTCAATCTCGCTCCCGGCGGCATCGACCCCGACCGCCAGGTGTTGCCGGTCAACGGCACGCGCGAGGCGCTGTTCGCCTTTGCCCAGTGCATCGCCGACCGCGGCAAAGATCCGTTGATCCTGATGCCCAACCCCTTTTACCAGATCTACGAAGGCGCGGCCCTGCTCGCCGGCGCCGAACCCTGGTTCATGAACACCACGGCGGACACCGGCTTCATCCCCGATTTCGACGCCGTGCCGCGGCAGGTATGGGCGCGCTGCCAGTTGCTCTACATCTGCTCGCCGGGCAACCCCACCGGGGCGGTGCTGGATATTGCCACATTACAGAAACTAATCCAACTCGCCGACGAACACGATTTCGTCATCGCCTCCGACGAATGCTATTCAGAAATCTACCTGGACGAGAACGCGCCGCCACCAGGACTGCTGGAAGCCTGCGCCCGCATGGGACGTCATGACCACCGGCGTTGCATCGCATTTCACAGCCTGTCGAAACGCTCCAATGTGCCCGGCCTGCGCTCCGGCTTCGTCGCGGGCGACGAAGCCATCATCGAGCGCTTCCACCTTTATCGCACCTACCACGGCTGCGCCATGCCGCCACCGACCCAGGCCGCCTCCACCGCAGCCTGGAACAACGAGCAGCACGTCCGGCACAACCGCGCGCTCTACCGTCAGAAATTCGACGCCGTGCTGGACATCCTGCAACCCGTCATGGACGTGCAGCGCCCGCCCGCCAGCTTTTATCTGTGGCCGCGCACCCCCATCGACGACACCGGATTCGCGCGCGAACTCTACGCCCGGAATAACGTCACCGTACTGCCCGGCAGCTTCCTGTCACGCGAGGCGCATGGAGCCAACCCTGGCGGCAACCGTATCCGCATTGCGCTGGTCGAGCCGCTGGAGGAATGCGTGGAAGCTGCCTGCCGCATCAGAGATTTCATAAAAACACTGTAACCCTTGGAGATCACATGAACGACATCAAACAAATCATCGAAGACGCCTTCGAACGCCGCGCCGAGATCACGCCACGCAACGTGGATACGCTGGTCAAGGAAGCCATCACCGAAGCCATCCAACGGCTCGACAGCGGCGCCGCGCGCGTCGCGGAAAAAAAAGACGGCCAGTGGATCGTCAACCAATGGCTGAAAAAAGCCGTGCTGCTCTCCTTCCGCATTGAAGACAACAGCTTCATGAAGGGCGGCTTCACCAACTACTATGACAAGGTGCAACCCAAGTTCGCCGACTACAGCCCGCGCGACTTCCGCGCCAGCGGCGTGCGCGTGGTGCCGCCCGCCTCGGCGCGCAAAGGCGCCTATATCGCCCCCGGCGTGGTACTGATGCCCTCCTACGTCAACATCGGCGCCTATGTCGATAGCGGCACCATGGTCGATACCTGGGCCACCGTCGGCTCCTGCGCCCAGATCGGCAAAAACGTCCACCTCTCCGGCGGTGTCGGCATCGGCGGCGTGCTCGAACCGGTCCAGGCCGGCCCCACCATCATCGAAGACAATTGCTTCATCGGCGCCCGCTCCGAAGTCGTGGAAGGCGTCATCGTCGAAGAAGGCTCGGTCATCTCGATGGGCGTCTACATCGGCGCCAGTACCCGCATCTACAACCGCATGACCGGCGAAACCCTCTACGGCCGCGTCCCCGCCGGCTCCGTGGTCGTCTCCGGCAACCTGCCCTCTCCCGACGGCAAATACAGCCTCTACTGCGCCGTGATCGTCAAGCAAGTGGACGAGAAAACACGGGGCAAGGTGGGGATTAATGAATTGTTGCGAGATGTTTGAACCATCAATCCGGTGAACGATTGAGTCGCAAATATGAAGAACATCGTAGCGATTCTTATGCTTATTTCAGCAGCCTCTTCTTACTCCTACGCAGCGGAGAAGTTGGTCGAGCCATCCAAGGCGGGTATTCAACAGATCCGTTGCGCGAACCCCTCTTTGATGAGGCTGGGGGAATAAGAGAAGCGTCCCCTTATTTTCCCCTTTGGTCGGCGTCATCCTCAACCTCGCCCTCTTCTTCGGCTATCACATGCTCTGGCCGCAGGGCTTCGCCGGGAGCTTCGACGGGGGCTCGGCGCTGATCGCCTTGGGGGCCGCTGTTGCGCTTAGCGCGATGTGATTCACGTCATCGCGGGGTGCGCCGTCATTGGCTTGATACTGAGAACTTTGATTCTTTGACGAGGATGAACGCGAATATTCTTTACGCCCTGCTTGCCGCCACTCTTTTCGGGCAATAAGGAGAGGAGAGGGTCAGGGTAAGGGCCGCCCCTTGAGCGGAAAGCGCAATACCGTCTCTTCTTCTTTTTGCTTGATATGCACGAATAGCGTCTGCGCGGCGGGATCGGTGACCATCAGCGAGCGGCGGTAGACGCCGACGTGACCGTCCTGGATCGCCTGCTTCCATGGATCGCTCTCGTTCATGCGCATCGACACGACGAGATCGAACACGGGTCTCTTCGGTTTTCTGGTGGTGATCACCAGAAATTCGTTCATGCCGGGCGACACCACAACCGGGCGGGTTTCGACGCTGACCTCGATGGCCTTCCAGGTTTGCGAAGGTATCGAAGGCGCCTGGTTATCGACGCCGCACGACATCAGAAAGAACCCCAGCAACGCAACGGCGAAGGCTCTTCTCCTCACGCACCACCCGCCGAATATTTCCGCAGATAGGTGACAATCTCGCGGTGCTCCTCATCGGTGAGCGGCGGGAAATTGTTCATGATGCGGTTATGCTGCATGCGGTCGACGATTAGCGGCCATTTGTCAGCGGTGCGGCTGGAGGGCATGGGAGGCACATGGCATTCAGAGCAGCGCGCCTTGAAAAGCCTGCCTCCCGTCGATTCAGGGTCGGGATAACCGCTCGCCATGGCGGCGGTGTTGCTTGTTTTATGTGAACAACCGCCCATGATGGCCAGAATGCCGGCCATCGCTAATACTGTCAAAGCTCTCAATTAGGTGTCCTGTTCTTGCGAATGCGCTTTATTTTCTTGTTGCGCGGCTTTCTTGCCGCGGCGAATGTGCCGGTAGTCCGCCAGCCAGTAGATGACGATCACCGCAATGGTGGTATAGACCACGCCCAAGGGCAGACCCCAGTTGAACCATTCGCGTTCATAGCCTGGGCGATCGCCCCAGAAGGGAAAGTTCAGGCCGACGGCGATCAGCAACAGGGCAACGAAAATGGCGATGAACCAGTAAGGAATGTTGTGCTGGGATTCGGGAATTTTCTCCACCAGCTCCCAATCCTCCAAACCGCGTTTTTTTAGACGCTCGGCTTCATCGACATAGCCAAAATTGTCATCGTCGGTTTTTCCCCATTCCACCGGCTTCTCCAGGGATGGCGGCGGGGCATGCTTTTCTGTCTTCGGTTTAAACATGGATTAACTCCTCCCGACAAAATGCTGCACACGGAAACTATCACGCCAACCCTCGGCGGATTGAGCGCGCACCATGAACGAATGAACCCCTGGCGGCAAGGCATCGCTGATACGCAGAATGATGTCCTTGCGCTCGGCGGTATCGAAAGCCGCCTGGGTGAAGGCAAGAGTATACATCTCTTTAGGCAAGCCTTCGACCCGCACGTTCACCACGCCACGCTGGTAGATCTTGTGGGCAATGCTGATGCGGTATTCCTGGAGCTTGCTGCCCTGCCACGCCTCGGAACGGTAGACCGAGAAGTCATAGGGCTGATATTGCCACATCCCCCATGCCATCATACCCAGCGCCAGCACAAACACCGGCAGCGCCCAACCCGCCCGCTGCGCCAGCGACGTCAGATTGGAAGACGGACGCACGCCTTCCACCTTGCGTTCGCCGAACTCGAAACGCAGCAGCCCAGCCACGCCAGCTTTCTTGTGTAGCGAATCGCACGCGGTGACGCACTCGCCGCAGTTGGTGCAACTGTCATACAGCAGGGTATTGCGCGGATCGATGTCCACCGGGCAGGTGGTGACACAGAAATTGCACTTGGCGCATTCCTCGGAACGCGACTGATCGTAGGTGATGTGCAGGGTTTGACGGGTCTTGAATAGAAACTGCCAGATGCGGTAGACGCAGGTGTAGCGGCACAGGTAATAGCGCATCACCGCCACATTGCCGAGCGCCAGCAGCACGAAAATGCTATAGATCAAGTACCAGGAACGGGTGATGCGCGGATCGTCACGCAGGATAACGAAAGACCACACCGCATCCGCCGGATAGAAATAGAGCATCGGAATGAGCGCGATCAGCATCGCAACCAGCAGCAATTTGCCACCCAGGATCAGCCAGTTCCTGAGCTTGTTTTTTCCGGAAGAGACCTTCGATTGCTCGTGCCCTTCCCAATCGATGGTGGCACGCTTGCCCAGGTATTTGACCGTCTGCCGGTTCGCCCAGGCGGAGAGGGTATTTTGCGGACACACCCAGCCGCAGAAGGAGGTCCCCAGTGTCGAATAAAACATCACCAGAAGGCAGGCCAGCGCCAGCCATACGCCAAAGACGATGAAGAAATCGGAAAACCAGATCTGGCGATCCAGCACCACAAACCCGGCGCCGGTATCGATGCGGAATACGCCGGTGATCGGCACCAGGATCAAGAGAAGGATCGCCGCCGTCTGCACCGCGCGGCGCTTCCACTCCAGCCCCCCGCCCCTGGCGGCGCCGGCAGACTGAACAACCACGGGAATCTTGCGCAAGGCGTCGTTAGCGCTCATGGGTTACCACATTAACCGAAATCTAAAAAGCGCTGATAAAGCGCTCTCATGCGAAAGGCCGTCCCTGCGCCGCCGAATTTCCAACCCTCGAGATTCAGGGGGCATCCTGCCATATCATTGGATTTGACTCAAGAGATGCGCAAAAAATCCCAACCACCTTGTAACACAGACCGTTCCGCGTTACGCTGCCGTCATCCCTGAAAAAACCCGGTTGGAACCCCTCAAGTGAAATTGACACCCGACGAATTTCGAGCCTGGAAAAACAAGCGTATTACCCTGCTGGGCATGTCCGGGGTAGGCAAAACCCAGCTTGCCGCCCTGTTGCGCCAGAACAACTGGTTTCACTACTCCGGTGATTATCGTATCGGTACCCGTTATCTGGATGAACCGATTCTCGACAATATCAAGCAGCAACTGATGCAAATCCCCTTCCTGCGCGATCTGCTGCGCTCAGATTCCATTTACATCGCCAACAATATCACCGTAGACAACCTGAAACCCGTCTCCAGTTTTCTCGGCAAACTCGGAGATCCGGAAAAGGGCGGGCTGGGGCTTGCGGAATTCAAACGCCGCCAGAGCTTGCATCACACGGCGGAAATCGCCGCCATGCGCGATGTACCCGAGTTCATCGGCAAGGCGCGGGAGATCTACGGTTACCAGCACTTCGTCAATGACGCCGGCGGCAGTTTGTGCGAGCTGGACGACGAGGAAACGCTGCAGATCCTCGCCAAACACACGCTGATCCTGTACATCAAGGCCACCACCAAGGACGAACAGGAACTCATCCGCCGCGCTGAACAATCGCCCAAACCGCTCTATTACCGCGAAGCCTTTCTCGACGAGCAGTTGGAAATCTACATGCGCGATCGCGGCCTGCCCTATGTGGCCATGATCGACCCCGACGACTTCGTGCGGTGGATGTTCCCGCGCCTGTTTTATTCACGTATACCGCGCTACGAGGCCATCGCTGCGCGCTACGGCCACACCCTCACAACCGGCGAACTATGGCAGGTGCGGGACGAAGCCGATTTTCTGCACTTGGTGGAAAGCCTCCTCTCCCGCCAGCACGAAAGGATGTAACCATGCCTTTGGTCGCCAATTCCGATCTGCCCGCCTTCCAACGCCTGGAGGAAGAAGGCGAAACCATCGTACCGCGGGATGCCGCCGTCACGCAAGACATCCGCGAGCTGCACATCGGTCTGCTCAACATGATGCCCGATGCCGCCCTGGAGGCCACGGAGCGCCAGTTTTTCCGTCTGGTCGGCGAGGCCAACCAGATCGCCCAGTTCTACATGCACCCCTTCACTCTGCGCGAGCTGCCGCGCGGCCCGGAAGGCAGGGCGCATGTCGATCGTTATTACGAGACCTTCGATGACATCAAGGCACAGGGGCTGGATGCGCTGATCATCACCGGCGCCAACGTCACCCAGCCCGATCTCGCGCTGGAGCCCTTCTGGCAACCGTTGATCGAGGTGATCGATTGGGCCTATGCGAACGTCACATCCACCTTGTGCTCCTGCCTGGCCACCCACGCGGTGATGGAATTCCGCTACGGCCAGAAGCGGCGCCACATGGGGTTCAAGCGCTGGGGTGTATACTCGCACCGCGTGGTAGACCGGCATCACCCCTTGACGCTGGGCGTCAACACCCGTTTCGACGTGCCACACTCGCGCTTCAACGATGTCTCGCGCGCCCAATTCGAAACCGCCGGCGTGCATGTGCTGGCTGAAAGCGACACTGCAGGCGTACACTTGGCAGTGAGCGAGGATCTTTTCCGCATCGTCTTTTTCCAGGGACACCCGGAATATGACACCGTAAGCTTGCTCAAGGAATACAAACGCGAAGTCATGCGCCATGTGCGCGGCGAACGCGAAGACTATCCGCCGCTGCCGGAGAATTACTTCACCCGACGCATCCAGGCTATCCTCGAAGAACACCAGACACAGGTCATCACCGCTCGCGCGCACGGCGGACCCATCCCCACCCTGCCTGAATCACTCATCATTCCCAGCTTGGACAACACCTGGCATGACACCGCCGAAGCGGTGATCAACAACTGGATCGGAAAGGTCTATCAAATCACCAATAAAGACCGGCGCCTGCCGTTCATGGAAGGTGTGGACTGGCAGGATCCGTTGGGGCTGAAGGGATGAACCTGTTTACGATCTCGCCGAAGGGCGCATCTCAGCGTTGAAAATGGCCTCACAATGCTCACATACTCCGTGTATGCTCCGCTTTTTCGGCTATTTTCGCCTGCGCTGGGAACCCTTCGCTTCGCTCTTCCCTTGATCGAGATCGTAAACAGGTTCCAAGCTCCTCAGCGCTCCCTAAATCCGCCGCTGCCGCAGCGCCTCGAATAAAAAAACCCCGGTAGCAACAGAGACATTCAGGCTTTCCACCCGCCCTGCCATTGGAATGCGAGCCAGGATATCGCAATATTCCTTGGTAAGGCGGCGCAGTCCTTGGCCTTCCGCGCCCATTACCACCGCCAGGGGGCCGCGCAGATCGACGCTGAAGAGATCGCCGTCGCCATCGGCATCCGCGCCCACCAGCCAGATACCGCGCTCCCTGAGCATGCGCAGTGTGCGGGCAAGATTGGTAACCTGAATGAAGGGAACAACCTCCGCCGCGCCGCTGGCGACCTTTCGCACCACGGGGGTGAGGCCGACGGCGCGGTCGCGAGGAGCGATCAGGGCGTGGGCACCGGCGGCAGCGGCGCTGCGCAGGCAAGCCCCAAGGTTATGCGGGTCTTGCACACCATCGAGAATCAGCAAGAAGGGCGGTTCGGTCAGGCCATCCAGCAGTTGTTCGAGATCCTCCTCGCGTCCAGCCTCCCTGCCCTGCATACACGCGGCCACACTCTGGTGCCGCGCATCTGGCGCGAGGGCATTGAGTTCCTTGCGCGAAACCTTGCGGACCTCGATACGGTGGGACACCGCCGCATCGAGAACGGCTTGCATGCGCGCATCCTTGCGATCCTTTTCAACCCAGACTTCGCTGAGGCTGCCGGGGTTACGCTCCAACGCCGCCTGGACGGCGTGCAGGCCATAAATCCATTGTCCGCTCTTCACGCCGCCTGCTTCCGCCTTCTACGAGGTTTACGCTTCTTTTTGACCGCCTTTGGCTTTCCTTCGAGCGTCGATTGCCTTGCTTCCGGTTCCGCCGGCCCCGTCACTTTTTTCTTCTTTTTCGCCGCGCGCTCTTCGGGCTGTGTTTCGGCGAGATCAAAATCGATTCTGCGGTTGTCGAGATCGACGCGCATCACGCGAATCCGCACCGGATCGGACAGGCGATAGACCTTGCCGGTGTGCTCGCCGCGCAGGCGATGACCGACGCTGTCGAAATGATAGTAGTCATTCTTCAGCGCCGTCACATGCACCAGGCCCTCGACATAAATTTCCTTGAGCTCAACGAAGATGCCGAACGATGTCACGCTGCTGATGATGCCATCGAACTCCTCGCCCACCTTGTCGAGCATGAATTCGCACTTCAACCAGTCGACGGCATCGCGCGTCGCCTCGTCGGCGCGGCGCTCGGTGGTGGAACAGTGCTCGCCGAACGACGCCATATCATCCACCGAGTAACCAAATGTTTTGGCTTTCTTTCCCGCTACGGCATGGCGGATGGCACGATGCACCAGCAAATCGGGATAGCGGCGGATCGGCGAGGTGAAATGGGTATAGGCCTCATGAGCCAGACCGAAGTGCCCTGTGTTTTCCGGGTGATAGGTCGCCTGCCCCAGAGAACGCAACATCACAGTCTGGAGCAAACGATGGTCGGGACGGCCACGCACCTGGTTCAACAACTCGGCATAGTGTCTCGCCTCGGGCTTCTCGCCGCCGCGCAGAGTCAGCCCTACCTCGCCCAGAAAGGCACGCAGGTCGGCCAGTTTCTCCATGGTGGGTCCGGGATGCACGCGATAGATGGCGGGAATCTTGCGATTGAGCAGAAACCGCGCCGCCGCAACATTGGCGGCGATCATGCACTCCTCGATGATGCGGTGGGCGTCATTGCGCACCACGGGCACGATGCGGTCGATCTTGCGCTCCGGGCCGAAAACGATGCGCGTCTCGGTGGTTTCGAAATCTATGGCGCCGCGCCGCTGGCGTGCCTGGTAAAGCGACTTGTACAAGGCATACAACTCTTCGAGATGGGGCAACAATACAGCGTGCTTTTCACGCAGCGCCGGTTCTTCACCCGCCAGCATCGCGGCCACATCGTCATAAATCAGCCGCGCAGCGGAGCGCATCACCCCTTCGAAAAAGCGATGACGGGTGATCTCGCCCTCATCGTCGATGAACATCTCGCACACCAGGCATAGCCGATCGACGTGCGGATTGAGTGAGCACAGTCCGTTCGACAGGATCTCTGGCAGCATCGGAATCACGCGCTGCGGAAAATAAACAGAATTACCGCGTTCGCGCGCCTCATTATCCAACGCGGTGTAAGGGTCTACATAGGAAGAGACGTCGGCAATAGCCACCAGCAAACGCCAGCCGTTGCGGCGGCGTTCGCAATACACGGCGTCGTCGAAATCGCGCGCATCGGCCCCGTCGATAGTCACTAGAGGCGTCTCGCGCAAATCCACCCGTCCCTTCTTGGCCTCTTCCGGCACCTCCGGAGACAACCCGGCGATCTCGCCGCGCACGCCCGCTGGCCACTCCAGGGGAATTTCATGCGAGCGGATGGCAACCTCGATCTCCAGACCCGGCGCCATATGGTCGCCCAGCACCTCGATCACCCGACCCAGCGGCCGGGTATACTTGTCGGGCTGCTGAAGCAACTCCACCACCACGATCTGATCGTGGCGCGCCGCTTCGCGGACACGGTGATCCGCAGCCGGCGGCGTCTCACCTACGGCGAGAGCCGGCGGCTGCTGGAA
>SBBG01000043.1 GCA_005240065.1 Gammaproteobacteria bacterium
CCCGTCTGCAGTGAATGCTGTAGGGTGATTATGCCAGATCGGATGACGGATTTTTACGAATTAGGGAGGTTTTTCTACAGGCTCAACGTTTGAAGTAACCGGCGCCGGAGCGAAGCGGAGGGAACCCAACAGCGCAGCTGTTGGGCGTCCGGTTGACTGATGGGTTGGGCGTCATTTTTCGGATGGAACCCAAGTTGCGCTCACATTTCGCTCAGCCAAAACATGAAACAAGTCATTCATTGTAACAAGAACAAAATGTTCTTTTCCTTCCGCCCCCACGGGGTTTCTTGCGTCATGTGCAGCCCACCAGATTGAGTTTTCAATATGCAAGAGCGGGAACGTCCAGGTTGACCACTGCGCGCTAGAGCATGTGGGCAAAGGCTCGGGTATCGGGATGAGGCCAAAGGACTCGCTCTCCCACTGAGCAGCAATAACTCCAGAGAAGGTAAGCGACAAATCATTTTCAGACGCGCCCACGACATTGGAGAAATGCATTTTTACCTTAAAGTGCTCCGGTGGCGAATAGCAGAATGATAGATCGGCAGCGGGCGACACTATGCCGCTAATTGGTTCCCACCGGGTGGATGCACACGTGTTCATGACGCCCAACGTTCGCCATAACCGGCAGTGAAAAGCGGGGCGACGAAGGCGCGCCGCTTTTCACTGTCCGCGTTGATGGCGTTGTTAGCCCTCATGTTTGCGAGGCCAAAGATCAGCAGCCGCTCTGCCACACTTTAAACCAACCCCGATTGAAACGAGAAATGCGATTCCAAGTACAAGCTGCCACGATGTTATCGAATTGGCCTCTCGCTGTCGATGCTCATGCAGTGCCTTGGCGTTCTTGGCCTCAAGAAACACCAATGTTGATTTGGCCGCATCGGTGAATAGCTTGATTTGTGTGGCCGACAGGCCCGGCGTTTCAGAAATGCGCTGGTAATCGCGCGCCAAGAAAGCAAGACTAGAGTCAATGTTAAACCTCCTCTGCGCGTCACTGAATTTCTCGCATGCTTCCGAATTTGCGACCCTTGCCCCCGGTGATGAAAGACGAGGGGCAGCACAAATTGCTTGTTTTAGGCGATTGGCGTCCACAGCCTGCGCGTACTCAGCATTCTTTACCTCTCTGACGGATTCGGCCGTGAGGATGTCGTTCCTAGCCCTGCCTACGAAAGCAAAGATTCCAACCACACCAACTACCACGAGAATCTCTGCGACAAATGAAATGAGGTTTCTCCACTTTGCAGTGTTAGCTGTGCGACGTATTGCGTAAAAAGCTCCCAATGAAGAAATGACGATGATCGGCGCAGAAAGACACAGCGCGAACACTGGATCGGACAGCTTATATAACCAATCTAATTCGAGGCTCATCGCTGATCAGACGGCTAACTAGAAGTAGACATCATTTCAAAATATAGAAACCATTTCCAAATATAGGTTTATAATTTATGGATATATAAACCATACATCTACATATAGAAACTATAAATCTATATCAGAATCCAAAATTCTCCGTTCCAGCCCGAGTTGCAGCACCTTTTGATACGAAAGAGTCCAATGCTTTTTATCCGGGTTCCAGTAGCCGCCTTCGTTTTTTACTTTCTCACGCAGATCGCTTTCGCCAAAACCTATTCTGATGGCGACGATTTTGTCGCGGGGGATGATGACGTTGGGTATCCAGTCTTGTTCGTCGACGATGAGTTCAACGGTTTTAAGGCGTTTCTGGCGCGCCTTGTCGTAACGGTAGCGAACGCAGATCAGTTGGTCGCCATATTTGTTGACCAGTTGTTTTGTGCCGTTCTGACCAGGATGCAAAGTTGCTTTGATTTCCACGATTGCCCCGCTTCAGCTATTGACAGCCATTGAGGATGTTACCTTATTTTCCCGCACTACCACCATGTCCTTTTGCAAACTAATTTCCACCCTCACCCCAGCGGCTACGCTCCCCTCGCTGCGCTCTCCTCGCAAGCGGGAGAGGGAGAGAGGGGCAAAATCGGATGTGTTCACTGGCCAGGTTTTAGCCGACAACGTCTTTCACAAAGGGTATCGTCAGCCGTCGCTGGGCGGCGAGGGAGGCGTGGTCGAGGCGGTCGAGCAGGGTAAACAGGAGGGGCATGTCGCGGCTGTGGCGGCGCAGGAGGAATTGGGCGACTTCTTCGGGCATGTCGAGTCCCCGGTTTCGGGCGCGCAACTGTAGTGCCGCCAGCAAGCCTTCGTCGTCGAGCGCGGCGAGGTGGAGCACCAGGCCCCAGGCGAGGCGAGAGACGAGATCGGGCAATCTCAGCCCCAGACCAGCGGGGGCGGCGTTGCCGGCGATGATGCAGCGTGTGCCGCTGTCACGCAGGCGGTTGTAGAGGTGAAACAGGGCGGCTTCCCACGCCGGTTGCGCGGCGATCGCCTGGATGTCGTCGATGCATACCAGTGCGATCTGCTCCAGTCCTTCGAGCATCGCGGGCGAGAGTTCACCGGCCTGCGCCAGCGGTATGTATGCCGCGGCCTCGCCTTGCGCGCTGGCCTGATGGCAGGCGGCCTGTAACAGATGGGTCTTGCCGACACCATCGCCGCCCCACAGGTAGATGATGGGGTCACCCCCGCCGTTCCTTGCGCTGCGTTGCACGGCGGAGACGGCTTCGGCATTGGCGCCGGAGATGAAGTTATCGAACGAGGCGTCGTCGCGCAGACCGATGCCGAGAGGCAGTTGGATGCTCATTCTTCGCTTTCTTTAGCCGCGTAGATGCGGCTTCGTAGATAGCGCTCGTGGGCATGGCGCAGCAGCACCATCACTACCGCCGCCACCGGCAGGGCGAGTAAAATGCCGAAGAAGCCGAACAATTGTCCGCCCGCCATCACGGCGAAGATCACCGCCACGGGGTGCAGGCCGATGCGGTCGCCGACCAGCCACGGCGTGAGCACCATGCCTTCCAGTATCTGCCCCACGCCGAACACGGCCAGCACCATCAAGACATGCATTACGTCTTGATACTGCACGATGGCGGCGATACCGGCGGCCAACAGGCCGATGGCGAATCCCAGATAGGGGACGAAGCTGAGCAGGCCCGCCGCCATGCCAATGATCAGCGCCACGTCCAGCCCGATCAACCACAAGCCGGTGGAATAGACGGCACCCAGCGCCAGCATCACCATGAGCTGGCCGCGCAAAAACGCACCCAGCACTTCGTCGCACTCGCCCGCCAGGCGCGCCACGGTGGGCTCCACGGCGCGCGGCAACATTTCCCGGATGCGCGCCGTCAACACGTCCCAATCGCGCAGCAGATAAAAGGTGACAACCGGAATCAGCGCCAGATTGACCAGCCAGCCGAGCAATGTGAAACCCGAGCGGGTGATCGCGGCCGCCATCCCTGCGGCGACGCCGCCCGCGGTCTGCCAGTGTTCGGCGATCAGCTTCTTCAGGGTTTCCAGATCGAGTGTCTGGCCGGTCATCTGCGATTTCTCTTGCAACCAGGGCAAGGCGGTGTGCTGTAACCAGTCGATGTAGCTGGGGAGCTTGCCGATCAGAATCTCCAGTTGATGCCCGAGCAATGGAATGCCGAGCACCACCAGCAGCACCAGCATGCCGAACAGGCCGATGAAGACGATCACCGTCGAGAAGGTGCGCGACAGCTTGAGCGCTTCGAGGCGATCGGCGAGAGGGTCGGCGACGTAGGCAAGCAGCGCGCCGACCATGAAAGGCGTCAACACCGGCGCCAGCAGGTACAACAGCAGCCCAAGTCCTGCGATGCCCAGCACCGCCAGCCATTTTTGCGAATCGGTCAGCAGGGGCATGGGGGCGCCTCCCGCTCGATGCGCTGATATGAAATACTCATCAGGCTCCTTTGTCTATCCGCCGCTCCGCGCGCGCGCGCAATGCCCGGATACTCCAGGTTCTCACATAATCCGCGCCGCTCAACACCGTGGTCGCCAGCACGCCGTAAATCATTCCGTCGACGAGCCACTTGGGCAGTGGCTCGATGCTCAGCGATGTCACCAATACCAGCACCAGCATGACCTGGACCAGGGTGTTGATCTTGCTGATCAGCGTGGGCGCCATCTCGACGTGGCCGATCAGATGGTGATAGGCAATCGCGCCCGCCAGGATCAGTACATCGCGGACGATCACAGCCACCAACAGCCAGACCGGAATGATGCCCATCCAACCCAGCGCGCCATAGGACGAAACCAGCAACAGCTTGTCCGCCAGCGGGTCGAGGATGGAGCCGAGACGACTGGTCCAGTGGTAGTGCTTGGCGAGATAGCCGTCGAGCGCATCCGACGCACCGGCTACGCCGAACAAGAGCAACGCCTGGATATAGCGCTCATTGATCAGCAACCACACCACCAGCGGCGCGAACGACATGCGCAGAAGGGTGATGACGTTGGGAATGTCGCGGCGGTTCATCCTAAAAACCTCGGTTGGAGCCGTGGCGAGAATGGCTAAGGTACTGATGAATTATTCAGAAGCTCCTTTAGGATTACGGCCGTAGCCGGTATCGCAACACGGCGGTGGCGCCGGGCGCTTGATCGACGTCGGGCGCGGACATCTCATCTGAAATATTGACCAGCATCTTGCCCAGCGCGATGGTCTGCGCCAGCCCCTTGCCGCTGCCGCGCGCCATGAGACGGAACGTAATCTTGCCCGTTTCCAGGCGGACCACGCCGACCTCCGATACGCCATCCAGGGACTGCAAATAGCTCATAGCCCGCGCATAATCATCGAGCGTTGCGACATCGGCAACCGTGATCAACACGGCCCCCGCGACATCGCTCAATACCTCGGCAAAGCGCTTCGCCAAGGCATCGGCCGCGCCGTCGACACCCGCCTCCAGCACGTCATACGGCGCGCCGCCGCTTTCCCAGGCGTCGACACTGTTCCCCTGATACAGCGTCCAGCGCACCCGCCAAGCGCCCGCGCGCTGGGTGAGGCGGCCCGCCAGCACGGCGTCGGCCCGCTCGCGCGCTACAGCTTTCAGCAGGACGTCGCGCGCGCCGTTCCAGATGTCGAGAAACCGCGTCCCTTCGGCTTCCGCATCTTGCGGCAGCAGTATCGGCACACCACGGCGGCGCGCAC
>SBBG01000175.1 GCA_005240065.1 Gammaproteobacteria bacterium
ATAGCGACCCCGGCGACGCCTGGGACAGGAAATAGCCGCTGTCGATGACGGGATTGAGCAGCGACGGCTGGACGGCGCCGGTGGTGTAGCCGCCGGCGTATTGGTTGATGGCGTAGGTGGCGCGCGCCTGGCCATCCACGGCAATGGTATTCTTTTCGCCGACGAACACCGCCCCTTTCCAGTCCTGATACTGGATCAGGCTGCGCGGGATGGTGAGGGTGTAGCCCTGGTCGATGTAGGCGGTCTTGATGGACGCGGCATGGGAAGCGGAATAGTTGAGGGCGGCGTTGGCGTTGCTGGTGAGCTTGGGGCTTTCCGCCGCCCAGTTGGCGGAGGTCAGGGTCAACACTTCGATGCCGGTCTCGCGGGCATACTGGAGGCCGCGCACGGTGCTCACCGCATCCAGGCGCGCGTTCTCCTGCCAGATGTAGGCTTCGTAGGCCGAGGCCGCATAGCCGGACAGCAGGAAGGTTTTCCACACCGGATTGCCGCTGGTGAGGTCTACATTGTTGAGCACGCCGCCGGGCACGTCGACGAGCAGCCCCTGGCGGTATACCGCATAGGGCAGGTCGAACAGGTATTGCACCTTCATCTGCGTGGAGGTGAGCCCGATGTGATTGCCGCTTTGTCCGGAGCCGCCGTCCAGCATGCCGATCTGCTTGCCGGCGTCGGTGAGATAACGCATGTATTTCAGACCGGCGATGTGCAGGAATTCGCCTTCGATGCCGTCGGGATTGCTGTTGGGGTCGGCGGTGGTTTTGACGGTGGCGAGCAGCCCGGCGGCGCGTTCGGCCAGCAGGCGGTTGGAGGCCTGGAAGGCATAGCCCTGCAAGGCGTGATGGTTGGCGGCACCGATATTTTTATAGGTCACCGCATTGACGGAAGGCGCAGCCAGCTCGGGCAGGGTGATGGCCAGAGCCAGTTGGTTATCCTTGGTGCACAGGCCGACGCCGGTGGCGCCCACCGTTCTGTCAACGCCCTCGACCTTGATCACCGGCACCACGTTCGCCGTGCACGGCAGGGCGGCGGCCATGTCGGGATTGGCCTTCCAGGCGTCCAGCACGGTCTGGTCGGAGGCGGTGGCGCCCTTGAAGGACAGGGTGATGCGGTTCAGGGCCACTTGCGGCAAGGGCAGGGTGAGCGCGGGGGCCAGCGCCGCGCCCGCGCCGTTATTCACGGTGACCGTGAATTGATAACGGTGCGCGTCGGGCAGTGCCGCGGCCTCGGCGGAGGTGGATCCCGGCCAGGCGGTGAAGGAGGTGACGAGATAGGGCAGCGTGGCGGGCAGAATGTCGACCGCGCGCGGCACGGCCTTGCCGGTATAACCGGCATCCTGCAGCGTGTTGTTGGCATAGTTGGGCGCGACGCCCTTGAGGGCGGCCTCCACCTGCTGGGCGTATTTCTCCTGCGGCAGTTGGTTGCTGCGCGTGGCGAGATAGCCGGCATAGTCGAAACCGACGTTGGTGGCGATGCCGGCCTGGTAGGTCTTGTCCTTGAAGCTGGGGTCGAGCGGAATCCAGCGGAAGCCGGTCTTGTCCACCCCCGTGCCGCGGTAGTTGCCATAGGGGACGCAGGCTTCGACCCATACATGCGCCAGTGCAATGCCGATCTTCTGGCTGGCGGCGTTGGTCACCGTACCCGCCGCCGGGTTCATGCCCTGGGCGAGGATGCTGGCGGCAGCGGCATAGCTCTTCGCCCCCAGCCAGCGCGGCCCGCGCCCGTCCTGGGCCAGCGGCGAGGCATCGTTGATCTGGATGCTGCCCTTGACATAGCGCGCCGGGATGTTGGAGGCGCGCAGCAGGGCGATCAGCAGCGAGGCCTGGTCGGTGGGGCCGCCCGCCTTGCTGTAGAGCGTGCCCATCGCCCCCTTCAGGGAACCGTAGTAGGGCTCGAAGGCGATCTCGTTGGCGACGTACTGATAGATCCGCACCGGCGAATAGCCGAGCTTTTCGGCCAGCGCCTGAATCTCGGCGTTGACCGGCGCATCCGGGGTGCCCGCCACATCGGCCGCCGTGTAACCGCAACTGGCCGCCTCACCCGGCACGGGCAGTGGCCCGGCAAGGAGCAATACGTTACCCAGGAAGGCATACTGGCCGGCGCCCGGTGTGCGGTGATAGGACAGGTATTCCGGCACGCTGTCCGCGACGGGTTGCGGCTGGGGCGCGGCGGGGATGCCGGTGCGGAAGGTGGGCAGCGGCTCGCCGCCCAGCGACGCCTCGCGGTCTTTCACCTGTTCATGCAGGGTTTTCAGTTCGGCCTTGGCCTGCGCCAGGGCCATGGCGCGCCCATGGGACGCGCGGCTGTCCTGCACGCCCGCCAGGGCGCGGTCGAAACGGTCGAAACGGCTTTCCACCTGTTTGAGCAGCGCATCCCAGGCGGCAACCTGGCCGCTCAGGCCCAGCGCCACCAGGCGGGTGCGGGTGGCGGCGAACCGCGCCCGCGCTTCGCTGCGCACTGCACCCACTTCTTGCCGCTTGGCGGCGAACTGCGTGCGCAACGCGGCGGACAAATCCGCCTGGGGCGCCCCCTCCGCCTGTTCGGTCTGCCGCAGCAGCGCCCCCGCCTCGTCCATGTGGCGGCCCAATGCCTCGGGCAAAGGATCGGACTGGCCCGCCTGGAGATCGTGCAGTACCCGGCCCGCCACCTCCGCCGCCAGCGGCGCGGGATCGACATGCGCCGCACACACCGGCCCGCCCAGGGTGAACGCCAGCAACAGCGGTATGAGTCTATTCAGGCAATGGCGCGGCATGGCGGTCTCCCCAGAAAATTGGTTTTTTCGATTGAATGTAACGGTAAGTGATGAGCGTCAATACTGCGGCAGACAAGGTCAGCGCCTGCCGTCCGCCTGCACTGAGAAAATTCATCCAGTAAACAAGAAATGAACCTGACAAGTGTTCGGGTGCCAGGGTATAAAGCAGCACATCCTGCACGCCACCCAACAACGCCAAAGGTATGTCCGCCGCTTCCACAACCACCAGAAAAGGCAGGCCGAGAACAAGGAGTTTGCCGCGCTCCCCCGGCCTGATGTTTGGCCATGCCAGCAGGAAGGAAAACAGCAGGACGGGATGCAGCAACTGGTTGCCGATGATAATCGACCCGGTCATCGGCAAATCCGCCGGGATGATCGTCCCGCCAATACGCACCGGACGGGTGGTTTCGATAACACTCTCGATCACGCGTTGTTGCCCGCGCTCGACAATGTGCAGGGTGGCCACCCGGTAGTCCGGTGCGACATGCTCCATCTCCCACTGAAACAGCGGCAGCCAGAGATTGCCGTACAACGGCCCCAGCCTCACCGACGCCGCGAGCAGCACCGCGTAAGAGAGCGCCAGCATGATCACAAAACGGAAAATGGCCTTGTTATTCAGCACGGGCCATACTCCGGTTCGCCCAGAATAAAAAGAACAGGCAACCCAGGAGAATAATCACCGTCGACCCAACATACGCATGCGCGATGTCGAACCAGTCGCGCTGATAGCGGAAGACGTAATACAGCCCCATGATCCTGAGCAAGTTCAGCGCATAGATAAATGCCGTACCTATCGCCATACCCAGCAGCCGATCCTGCCACGCCAGACGGAATGCACTCAAGGCGGCGACCAGCAGCAAAATACCCTCGATGCCCTCGCAACCGCCCAGCACCGAGAGCGCCGCCTGCGGCGATACCAGGCGATGGCCTTGCGCCACGACCTGCTCCGAGGGCGTGATAAAATTGATCAGCGCGACGGCGGGCTGGACGGTCAGAACATCCAGCACCACGCGCTCCACCTCACCGCCGCGGCCGAGGGTGTAGAGAAAATGCAGGGCAAGAAAGATCCCCAGAAACAACGGCACGAAGCGCAGGTCCTTGCCGGCGGGCGGCGCGGGAAAAACCGTTCTCGGGTTAGTGGAGGTTGTCATGGCGGTGATCATCCTTTATCACGAGCGGTCAGCCTTGCCGGCTCTGCCGTTTTTTCTCCAGATGCACCATGGAAACCACCAGTAACATCCCCATGATGATCACGCCCCATTCGGACAACGTGGGAATTTCGGCAGAACCGGGGACATCGACCACCGCAATCTGCGCGGCCGCTACGCGCAGTTGGCCGCTGGCATCTTTGACGGCGTATTCAAAACTGGCCGGACCCAGCACGGTAGGCGTGCCGCCGATGACGCCATTGCTGGCATTGAGGGTTAATCCTGGCGGCAGGGCGCCGGAGGCGACAGACCAGGCATAAGGCGCTACGCCGCTGTTTACGACCAAAGCATACGTGTAAGGCTGGCCGATCACGGCCTGCGGCAAAGGTTGCGGCGCGGTAGCCCCGGCAAGACTCTGGCCGTTGCCCGACGCCAGCCAGCGGCTGTCTGCCACAGTGGGATTGGTGTTGAGCACCGCTTCCACGCTGTCGGGGATGCCGTCCTTATCCGTATCGGCCAACGCGGGCGCCGGCGCCGGAAAAGTTTGTAAAACCATGGCGGTCAAATAGGGGTTGGCGGCCCAGCTTCCATCGACCGCCTGCTGCGCAATGAGAAAGTCTTGCGCCGCCAGGGCAGCGGCATCCGTAGCGCCGAGCGAAGCCACAACCGCCAGATAAGCAAGCGCGGTCTCATGCACCGTGCCTGCCGCACCCTCGCCAAAACCGCCACCCGCCTTCTGTTGCGCCTTCAGCCAGGTGATGCCGTTATTGATATAGGTCTGTACCGCATAAATGGTTTTGTAACGGTTCAGGGTAAGCAGGTTGTAAGCCGTGGGAATAAGCCAGCTCTTGGGTGTGGCGGCGCCAGGCTCGCTTTTTGTGTATGGCCAACCGCCATCGGCGTTCTGCCGGGTGGCAATAAACCCTATTCCGTAGCCTGCGTCGGCATACGCCGTCGCGGAGATTTTGAGCGCATCCATCGCCAGCGAGGTATCGGGAAAACTGCCCTCATACTCATCCAGCGCCCCCCAATTACGATTCGCATCATTGCGCTGAGTGATCAACCGCGCGGTCAAGGCGGACACATTCATCCCGGCCTGGTACAGCGAAACAATCTGCCTGGCCAGACTATCGTTGCTAATGGCCGTAGCATTACTCAGCCAGGATAACCCGGCGGCATAAGGATAACCCTTCAAACCCGCCTTATTCAGGGCATCCAGCCCCGCCGTGGTAGCCAGCATTTCAGTGCCCGGCGTGGTTTTCCAGTTCCCATCGCCGTTTTGCGTCTTGATCAACCAGGCCAGCGCCTTGTTGCGCGCGGTGTCGATTTGCACCGGCGTGGCCGCAAACGCCCCCGGCGCAATAATCAGCAGCATAAACATAGACACAACACACCGCGCGAGACCGTTCATACAGGTGTCTCCTTGACGTTTTCGGAGGGAATCCTTGGAGCGATTTTAATTCTTGATGGCCGACACTATGGCGCCGCAAGATGTCAGCGGGATGACAGGATGATTAAGTTTTTTGGGTCTAACGCGGAATCGTGCAGGTGAAACACCGGGATTTCATAGCCATCGCCAGCGTTACGATCAACGCACTTGTCGAGCGCGCGATCTCCCACTGGCCGGCTGGCGGATTTACCTGGAGTTCGAGCGCTGGCACGTCAATTGTCCGAGGTGTGGTGGCGTGCACGTAGAGCGCCTCGATTGGCTGGCGAAGAACCCGCGCTATACCCAGCGTTTTGCCCTGCATGCGGGCAAACTGTGCTGCGGCATACCAAACAGGGCGGTCGCCGAGAAGATCATCCTGGCGAATTGTTACGATGCGAGAACGGACCCCGCTGCCTACGCTGACCGTTGACAGGTGGCCGCCGGGTACAGGCCCAGGATGGCTCGTAAGAACGCGTAATCCACAACATTTTTCACGCAAGCGGCCAAGACACTAAGGGCCGATACAAAACACCGTTATTTCCCGAGACAGACTCGACCAGCCAGAACCGCTCCACATCCCAAGCAATGGGATCCGGTGCAACGAGGAGAGCGGGGTGCTTGTTCACCTTACGCATCAGGGTGACGTGGGCCTGGTAAGGGCGGTCTTCGGGGGTGATGCCACAGCTCGTCAAACCGGCTTGCAATTCACCGGCCAACCCCAGCAGGGCATCTGGAATCCGGCTTGCACCCGCCCAGAGGATGCGCGGCCGGGACCAATAGCCAATCTGGTCCAACACCAGCGTAAACCGTTCGCCGCGTATGCTCGCCGCGACCTGTTCGGCGCATTGCCGGCGCATATTGTCGAGGGTGCCGAGAAAAACCAGGGTAATGTGCAGGTTGTCCGCGGGAATGAGCCGGCCCGAATTGGAGGCGCCGACCGCCGCCGCGATCTCCGCCAACCGCTGGCGAACGCCTTCATCCGGCCAGAGGGCGAAGAACAGCCTCTGTGCCGGTTCGATGGTTTTTTCAGCCGGAATCTGATTGATCAAGGATCGCCACCACCCCTCGTAACGCGGTAATCACCGCCTGCCGGCGCACCGCCGCGCGATCGCCGGTAAAATGTTCGGTGCGACTGCGGACCGGCGCGCCTTCCCTTGCCCAGGCAAAGCACACCGTGCCCACCGGCTTGCCGGGCACGGCGCCGCCTGGTCCCGCGATACCGCTGATGGCGATGCCGACCTGGGCATGGCTGTTTTTCAGCGCGCCCTCCGCCATTTCGCGCACCGTCTGCTCGCTGACTGCACCATGATCGGCCAACGTTTCTGCCCGCACCCCCAACATCTCTTGCTTGGCAATATTGGTGTAAGTGACAAAGCCGCGCTCGAACCAGCGCGAACTGCCCGCCACCGCCGTGACTGTCTGCGCCACCCAGCCGCCGGTGCACGACTCGGCGGTGACGAGCATCAGGCCGTGGCGGCGCAAGACCTCGCCGACTTCTCTGGATAGTGTTTCGAGTTCTTCACTCATTGCCGGATAGTCGAAGACCAGCGCGTTATGCCGCCCTGATTTCATCCAATAAATCGGGATGGCGATCGAGCACCTTGAGCAGTTTCACGAGCGCCAAAGGGGGTTTGGTCTTGCCGTTCTCGTAACGGGAAAAGGCATTGACGCCACCGCCGAAGATCTCGGCAGCTTGACGTTGATCCAGATTGAGCTTCTTGCGCACCTTGGCGATGTAACCTGGATCAACGTAAGCGGCGTTTACCTGCCGCTGGAACATCCCGATCAACTCGCTGTAACGGTCGCCGTGCTCACGGTTCAAGAGAATCTCGCCGCATGCGGGGCAAAAGTCGCCCGTCACCGCTGGAATGGTGGTGGTTTCGCCCTTGTAGATGTAAGGCACGTCGCGGGTGTCGTGTATCAGCTCAGCGGCTCCGCAGCATGGGCATCTCATGGTCATAGCTCCTTGAAGGAAACGATCAGCACATCGTCGATGACGGTTAACTTTAAGTACACCTCGTCGCCGCTGGCTGTCTTGACGTGGTACACGTCCTGCCAAATCCGGTGATCGGCATGGGACGTCATGCTCTTGTAGAAGTTGACAGGCGCGAGCGACAGGGCAATAGCGCACATGCCCGCGAGGTCATTGATGCCAAGTTCACGAGCGCCACTGAAGGCGCTTGCTGTGGCTCTGACCTTGCCAGCTTCGACCAAGGCTTTCACGACCGGTAGCTTGCAGTGCGGGATGCCCTTTTCCATAAAGATATTAACCTATTTGGTTATTTCTGACAAGAAGGTTAACACGCTACCGCCGCACCGGCCGCTTGTCCAGCTTGCGCTGCAAGGTGCGCCGGTGCATGCCGAGCCGCCGCGCGGTCGCGGAGATATTGCCCTGGCATTCCAGCAATACCCTCTGGATATGTTCCCACTCCAGCCGGTCCACGGACAAGGGATTTTCCGGGATCGGGATGGCCGCATCACCCGCCTCCCAGCCGAAAGCCTGCATGATTTCGTCGGCATCGGCGGGCTTGGTGAGATAGTGAATGGCCCCGAGCTTAATCGCCTCGACTGCCGTGGCGATGCTGGCGTAGCCGGTGAGGACGACGATGCGGGTATGGCTGTCGAGCGCCTTGAGGCGTTCCACCAGCGTCAGCCCGGAAGGACCAGGCATTCGGAGATCGACGACGGCGTATTCCGGCAGATCCTCTTCGGCGATGCGCAGCGCCTCATCGACACCGTGCGCCACGCGCACGGCAAAACCGCGTCTGGACAATGCCTGGGACAATACCTGACAAAAGGTCGCGTCGTCGTCGACCAGCAACAGACTGGGCAAGGTGAGCTCGCTCACGCTATCACCAGATTGGCCAAGGGCAACACCAGCCGTGTGCAGGCGCCGCCGCCCTCCCGGTTGAACAACTGCACGCTGCCGCCGAAGCGTCCGATCGTCGCGTGGGCGAGAAAGAGCCCCATGCCCAGCCCTTGCCCCGGCTCCTTGGTGGTAAACAGCGCCTTGCCCGCCTGCGCCTGAATGGCCGGGGTCAATCCCGGGCCGCGATCGCAGATGACCAGGCGCAACTCGGATGCATCCCACTCGCCTTGCACCTCGACCAGCTCCGGCGAGGCATCGGCCGCGTTATTGAGCATATTGAGAATCGCCTGGGTCAGGGTCTGTTCGGCCACGATGCGCGGCGGAGGTTGCGAACCCGTCCATTCCTGCGCTACCACCACCCCCGGGCGCATCGCCCGCCAGTGATCGAGCATATCCTGCAAGTAGACATCCAGCGCCAACCCTCGCCCGGCTTCGGCGCGCACTTGTCCGGCGGACGCCGCCATCGTCGTCAATATGCCCTTGCAGCGATCCACCTGGTCGCGCAGGATGCGCAGCCTGTCCGCCGCTTCCGGCTGAAGAGCATGCTCCCGCGCCAGCTCCTTGGTCAGCACCGCCATGGTCGCCAGCGGCGTGCCCAGCTCGTGTGCCGCGCCTGCGGCCAGCGTACCCAGGGCGACCAGTTGTTCATCGCGCAATGCCTTTTCCCGTGCCTCGGCCAGCGCCCGGTCGCGCTCGCGCACAGTATTGCCCATTCTCACCACAAACCACGCGACTAATCCGGCGCTCAGCACGAATTTGAACCACATGCCCAACACATGCAGATTGAAATCGCTGCCATGGCTGTGCGGCAACGGCAGGTAAAAAAACATCAGCGCCGAATAACACACGGCGGTGATCACCGCCATCGCCCAGGTATAGACCGCCGGCAAGGCAACGGCGGTCATGGTCAGCGACAGCAGGAACAGCGAAACGAAGGGATTGGAGGAACCGCCGGTGAGATACAGCAGCGCGCTCAACGCCGTCACATCGAGCAGCAGATGACCAAACAACTCGCCATCAGTCACGGCGGCAGCCATTTTCAGCCGCGCGATGGTCAACACATTGAGCATGGCGAAGGCGGCGATGACCGTCAACAAGGGAAACAGCGGTAGAGGGATGTCCAGACCGTATACCGCCACCAGCACGGCAAGCAACTGCACGGCGATGACCACCCCCCTGAACGCCACCAGGCGCCGGAGATTCGGGGACGAGGAAGACGATGAAAGCGGTTTCTGCGACATGCGGTGTCATGATGCCACAATTTCAATAAGAAAAGCTTGCACCTTGAGTCACTACAGGTTTTATCCTCGACGATGACCGATCAACTTCTTTGACCGGTGAAATTGATAACAGAGCGAGTGATCGAGAAATGAGCAATGTCAGAAGCAAACGAGGCATTCTTTTAGTGGCGGCGGCCTGTGCCGCCTGTTGCGCGATACCCATCGCCGGCCTCGTTTTTGCCGGCGCCGGCTCCACTGCGATAGCCGCCTTTTTCTCCGGTGACGCATATAGAGAGGTGTTGGTCTGCGGAATCCTTATTTTATTGATTGCCATCGGCTATTTGGTTTACGCCCGCCATCGGCGAAACGCCTGCTGTTCCGCCCCGAATGCAGGCTGCACATCAAGTCAATGCGGCGTTGATCCTGCGAAAATAAAGCGGGTTACCCCGGAGTAATGCGCTGAACACATCCTGTGTCCAGATATTTCTCGATTCGAGACCGGGGATTGGAATATGTAACGGTTTTGTAACCGCCATACGAATAATCTTGCACACAACGCGAGGAGCCTGGTGGCCAACCAAGCCATCCCATCCGTCATCACAACCATAAGGAGTGCTTCATGAAGAACAAAAACTTGGTGGCCGCTCAGTCTTTTCTGCTGATCGCATCTCCACTATTAATGCTATCCGCTTATTCTTATGCGGACAATAAAGACAAGATAAAACCGCTCAAGGGTTGCTATCAGGTGATTCGCGGATCAATGGAAGAATCGGCGGCGGACGCAAAAAAAGTCATAGGAACTTATCACTTTTCGCTATCGAGAAACGATCCGGGAAGACCAAGAAATATCAAAATAGCTGGTCCGATTTCCGGATCAGAAGCATCGGACTCCCATGAAGAAGGGGAAATTCATGGCGGACATGTACTGGGCACATA
>SBBG01000094.1 GCA_005240065.1 Gammaproteobacteria bacterium
CGTGATGCGCTTGTTGTCGGGAACAACAACCCCGACCTGCTCCTCCTGCTTGTAAAAACGGCCCACGACACGCTGCGTGCCGCGTTCCAGAATCTCCACCAGCACGCCCTCGCGGCGGCCACGGCGGTCGATACCCGAAATGCGCGCCACGGCACGGTCGCCATGGATGCAAAACCGCATTTGACGCGGCGACAGATACAGATCATCACCACCTTCATCGGGCACAAGAAAACCAAAGCCGTCGGGATGCCCGATTACCCGGCCGCGCACCAGATCCATCTTGTCCACCAGACCATAGCCGCCACGCCGGTTGCGCACCACCTGGCCATCACGCTCCATGGCGTTCAGCCGGCGGCGCAATGACTCCTGATCCGTTTCATCGGTCAACCCCAGCGCCTCGACGATCTGCTCCCCCGTGAGCGGCTCCTCCCGCTCCTCCAGAAGCTGCATGATGAATTCTCGGCTGGGGATGGGCCGCTCGTATTTGGCCGCCTCGCGTTCGGCGTGGGGATCGGCCTTTTCCTTGGAACGACGCCGCGCCATCAAACGCACCTCTCGCAGTTTGCCGCGACCATCGCCGAAACAATATTTTTTGATTTTATGCTATTCATTTATCTAACTATTTATTCCATTTTTGTGATTAAACCAGGCGATCAAATACACCCGCTTTCCAGCTCTTCATCCCGAGTGCGGGAGAAGAGGGACAGGGCGAGGGTAACGATGATCTATGTGAGGCCGGAATTAACCAAAATAAAGAGACCCATTGACAAGAAAAGTGGCTCCCTGTAAATTGCGCAGCTCTTCCGGTTGATACGTCAACTGCCACACCTTGCCGAGGTGGCGAAATTGGTAGACGCACTAGCTTCAGGTGCTAGCGGGGGCAACCCCGTGGAGGTTCAAGTCCTCTCCTCGGCACCATTTTCCCCAGATCGCCAGAAGCCGCATTATACATTGATTATCAATGGGATTTGCGGATTTTTTTGGGGTTGATTGTTTCTCGCAACAAACATAGCGTGCGCCATGCGCACGATCAAACCGGTTCGCCATACCGCCGATCGTCATTATCATTTCTTGAGACCGGCCCAATCCACCGGATAGTCGCCGCAACGTACATAGCGATGGAAACTCAAAAAAGGCCATCCCACGGCCGATCGCACATAACCATGCTTCACCGGATTCCAATGAATGTAATCGACATGCCGCTCAAAATCGTCTGCGTCACGGGTTTAATGCTCCCAAAACCGCCGTTGCCATAACCCTGATTCGCCACGCTGGATACGTGAGGCATTCGTGGAGGTCGTGATCACATCGCGGGTCTGCTGTCTCACCAAACGCTTGATAATATTCCACCGCTTCGCGTAATCAGCATCATGTTCCGGCAGCGTCCAAATGCAGTGCGGGTGGTCAGGCAACAACACGAACGCATCAATGGTGAATGGCAATTGCTCCTTGCGCGCAGGCTCGACTTTAGCGCCTCGTATACCCACACATCGGTCAGCACCTGATGGCGCCGATGGGTGTTGATCGCGAAAAAATACGTCGCGCCGGGAGGGCGTTGCTCGAAGGTGGCCATGGTGCAATGATAAGATGTTCGTGCGCACAGCGCACGCTACAGTTGCTGCCGGGTTAGCCATTGGTGACACTATCAAGCTGCTTGACGAGCAAAGCTAGCGTCTTAAATTTGGAGTAGACCCACAAGCCAAATGCCATATCACGTTCCTACCCACCCAACCACACGGATGATAAACTTACCCATCCAAACCGGCTATCAAGCAACTCTCCAACACTCTCATCCTCCCCTCTCCCACGCGCGGGAGAGAGGGCAATAGGCGGCGGTATTCCGTGATTCTGCACACTACCCGAGACGACCACCGCATTGCCTGGCTTACCGCGCTGGCGATCACTATCCATATCGCGGAGAGCGCTTTACCCAGCCCGTTGCCGGGGGTGAAGCCGGGGTTGGCGAACGTCGTTACTGTTCTGGCGCTGCTCCAGTTCGGCTGGTCTACCGCAGCGTGGATCACGGGTTTGCGGGTGGTGGTGGGAAGTTTGTTGTTGGGCACGTTTCTTTCGCCTGCGTTCATACTTAGCCTGAGCGGCGCGATGGCCAGCATCATTACCTTGGGACTGGCCTGGCGGTTATCGGGCATGTTGCCGGGGAGGGGCCTCGGCGCGGTCGGCTACAGTGTGCTGGCGGCCATGGCGCACATGGCGGGACAGTTTTATGCGGCCTACGCCTTGTTCATTCCTCATCCGGCACTGTTTCATCTGCTGCCGGTGTTGATGACGGCGGCGGTGATTTTTGGCATAGTCAGCGGCGTTATCGCGCAAATGACGTTGCACCGTATTCGTTAGCATGGCAACCCTCAACTCTTCTCCACCCATTACGTCCACCGACCGCCTTGGCCTGACGTTGTTTTTCGCCGTCGTCGTCCATGCTCTGGCGATTCTGGGAATCACGTTCAGCCGGGAGATCAATAAAGAGCCGGCATCGACACCGACACTGGAAATCATTCTGGCCCACAACCCCAGCAAGAAGAAGGTGGAAAACCCCGATTTTCTGGCGCAGGCGCATCAGGAGGGGGGCGGCACGAGTGAAACCAAACACCGCCCTACGGCGCCGCCACCGGCGCCGGCCTCCGGCGCGCAAGGGAATGCGCCCATCAGTCAGGCTCCGGCTTCCGTCAAGGACTTGCCGGCGCCCGTCCCTGAACAGGTCACCACCCAGCGTAATTCCGAGCAACGACCGATACCCGCCGATGAAACACCGGCCGCACCGCGCGCGCCCTCCGCCGCTGTCGAGCTGGTGATGCGCAGCCGCGAGATCGCGCGGCTGGAAGCCGAGCTCAGTGATTCCATCCAAACTTATGCCCGCCGACCCAAACACCGCTTCATCTCGGCCAGAACCGCCGAATACCGCGACGCGGCCTATCTCGCCGCCTGGCAGGCGAAGATCGAGACCGTCGGTAACCTCAATTACCCGGAAGAGGCGCGCCGCCGCAATCTATACGGGCAGCTTCTGCTCGATGTCGCGCTGAATCCCGACGGCAGCATCAATGACATCAAGCTGATCCGCTCGTCGGGCCAGAAGGTGCTGGACGACGCTGCCATACGCATCGTCAAACTCGCTGCGCCGTTCGGCCCTTTCCCCGATGGCATGCGCAAGGATACCGATGTGCTGCACATCACCCGCACTTGGCAATTTCTTAGCGATCGGCTAGAAACGGGGCGGTAACAGCCTCTTTTCCCTAACCCCTTTTTGACCGATACTATGGTCATGATCCCGAAACTGACACTCACCAATCAATTCCTCATCGCCATGCCCGCGCTGACGGATCCGAATTTCTTTCACAGTGTGACTTATATCTGTGAACACAACGGCGAGGGTGCACTGGGCATTGTCATCAACCACCCGATGGAGATCCGGCTCGGCGATGTGCTCGAACACATGGGCATTCACGCCAAAACGGAGCAGATCGCCAGTCTTCCGGTCTTTGCTGGCGGACCGCTGCACCGTGAACGCGGTTTTGTCATCCACTATCCCGGCGGGAAATGGGATAACGTGCTGAATGTGGGCGAGATCGGCATTGCCAGTTCGCGCGACATTCTGGAAGCCATCGCGCGCGGCGAGGGGCCGGCGCAGGCGCTGATCGCTCTTGGCTACGCAGGTTGGGGGCCGGGACAACTGGAGCAGGAAATGGCCGACAATGCCTGGCTGAGCGGACCTGCCGACGTCAGGATTCTCTTCGACCTGCCCAGCGAAGAGCGCTGGGCGGCCGCAGCGGCGCTGTTTGGCGTGGACCTGAACCGGCTCTCCAATGATGTCGGACATGCCTGAAAGAACCAATATCGTAAAACCCCGCACCTTCCTCGGCTTCGATTATGGTCTGAAACGCATCGGCGTCGCGGCAGGCCAAAACCTCACCGCCACCACCACGCCGCTGGAGGCGGTGCGCGCCACGGACGGAACTCCCAACTGGGAAGCCATCAGCCGCCTGATCGAAACCTGGTGCCCGGATGCGCTGATCGTCGGCATTCCGTACCATATGGACGGCGCCGAGCATGACATGACATGCGCCGCGCGGCGCTTCGGCAACCGGCTGCGGGAGCGCTACCGTTTGCCTGTGTTCCTGGTGGACGAACGGCTGTCCTCCGTGGCGGCGGAGGAGATGTTGGGCGCGCCGAAGAAACGGCGTGCAAAAACCGGCAAACAGACCGTCGATACGGTGGCGGCGCAGATCATCCTGCAAACCTGGTTCGCGGAACAACAGGCATCACACCCAGAGGCGCATGACAATGACCCCACTTCCTGACATCGATCAACTGCTCGCCGCCATGGCGCGGAATCTCAAGACCCGCCTGGACAATCTCCATGTGCGCGAACCGGCGATGGTCGGCATCCATACCGGCGGGGTGTGGGTTGCTCAGCGGCTGCACCGTCTGCTGGATCTGACCCAGCCGCTCGGCAGCCTGGACATCTCGTTCTACCGCGACGATTTCGTGCGCATCGGCATCAACCCCCAGGTCAGACCCTCGCACCTGCCGTTCAGCGTCGATGACCGCCACATCATACTGGTCGATGACGTGCTCCATACCGGCCGCACCATCCGCGCCGCGCTCAACGAGATTTTCGATTACGGCCGCCCCGCCGCGATCACCCTGGCGGTGCTGATCGACCGCGGCGGACGCGAACTGCCGATCCAGGCCGATGTGGCGGGTCAGCATCTGGCGCTGGACAGCCACACCCACATCAAGCTCACCGGCCCTGAACCGCTGGCGCTCAAACTGCAAACGGTGCGGTGATTTTTCGAGAAGATGGCGGCGAAAGTTCTGGTATCCTATCCGGCGAATCGTTGACATCGACACGACCATGAAACGCCACAACATCCAACTCGACAAGAATGGCCGCCTGCGCCACTTTCTCACCATCGAGGGCCTGAGTCGCAAGCTCCTGGTGGAAATACTCGACACCGCCGAATCCTTCTCCGGCGTCGCCGAACAGACCATAAAGAAAGTGCCGCTGCTGCGCGGAAAAACCATCGTCAATCTGTTTTTCGAATCCAGTACCCGCACCCGCACCACCTTCGAGCTGGCCGCCAAGCGCCTGTCCGCCGACGTGCTCAACATCAACGTCGCGGCAAGCGCCACCAGCAAGGGCGAATCGCTGCTCGACACGCTGCACAATCTGCAAGCGATGCACTGCGACATGTTCGTGGTGCGTCACGACCGCAGCGGCACGGCGCACTTCATCGCCCGGCACGTCGCGCCGCACATCAGCGTGATCAACGCCGGCGACGGCCGTCATGCCCACCCCACGCAGGCGATGCTGGACATGTTCACCATTCGTCGCCACAAGAAGGAATTCGCGCCGCTCAGCGTCGCCATCGTCGGCGACATCCTGCATTCGCGCGTAGCGCGCTCGCAGATCCATGCGCTGACCACGCTGGGCGTCCACGAAGTGCGCGTCATCGGCCCGGAAACCCTGATCCCCGCCGAGGCCGAAGCCCTTGGCGTGCATGTCTATCATGATCTGCGTGAAGGGTTGCGCGATGTCGATGTGATCATCATGCTGCGTCTGCAACACGAGCGCATGCGCGGCGCGCTGCTGCCCAGCGAACACGAATATTTCCGCCGCTACGGCCTGACCGGGGAAACACTGGCTTACGCCAAGCCGGACGCCATAGTCATGCACCCCGGCCCCATCAATCGCGGCGTCGAAATCGACTCCGCCGTGGCCGACGGCCCGCGCTCGGTGATTCTGGAGCAGGTCACGCACGGCATCGCGGTACGCATGGCCGTCATGTCCATGGCCATGTCGTCCCACGCCAGCCTGGAAGGAACCACCTGAATGGACACCCTGATGCATCTGCGCATTACCAACGGTCGCGTCATCGATCCCGCCAATGGCGTCGACGGCGTACAGGATATCTGCATCGCGGATGGACGCATCCATGCCATCGGCGATACTCCGGCTGGTTTTCACACCGACAGGGAGATCGATGCCAGCGGCCTGATCGTCTGCCCCGGTCTGGTCGACCTGAGCGCGCGTCTGCGCGAACCCGGCGCGGAGCACAAGGCGACCATCGCCAGCGAAACCCGCGCCGCCGCCGGCGCCGGCATCACCACTCTGTGCTGCCCGCCGGACACCGATCCGGTCATCGACACGCCGGCGGTAGCCGAACTCATCCGCAGCCGCGCCGCGGCCGCTGGCCATGCGCGCATCGTCCCGCTCGGCGCGCTCACGCAGGGACTGGCCGGAGCAAGTCTGAGCGAAATGGCCGCCCTCAAGGAAGCCTGCTGCATCGGCGTCAGCAACGCCGGCAAGCCGATCACCAACAACCACCTGCTGCGCTGCGCCATGGAATACGCCGCCACGCATGGCCTGATGGTATTTCTGCACCCCGAGGATGAATGGCTGCGCAACAACGGCTGCATGCACGAAGGCGCGATCAGCACCCGCCTTGGCCTACCCGCCATCCCGGAATCCGCCGAAACCGCCGCCGTGGCCCAGCAGCTCGTGCTGATCGAACAGACCGGCGTGCGCGCGCACTTCTGCCGCCTCTCCACCGCGCGCGCCGCGCGCATGATCGCGCGGGCGCGCTACGACGGACTGCCGGTGAGCGCAGACGTGGCCGCACACCAGCTCTACCTGACGGAAATGGATGTCGCCGATTTCAACAGCCAGTGCCACGTCATCCCGCCGCTGCGCACCCAGCGCGACCGCGACGGACTGCGTGCCGCGCTGACGCGCGGCACGATCTCGGCCATTTGTTCCGACCACCAGCCGCACGAGCCGGACGCCAAGCTCGCCCCCTTCAGCGCCACCGCGCCCGGCATCTCCGCTCTCGAAACCCTGCTGCCGCTCGTCCTGCGGCTGGTGGATGAAGATGTGCTGCCGCTGGGCGATGCTCTGGCGGCGCTCACCATCCACCCAGCCCGTATCCTCGGCATCGACGCCGGCACACTGACCCTCGGCGCGCACGCCGACGTTTGCATCTTCGACCCGCAACGCTACTGGGAAATTACCCCCGCCACCCTGCTCAGCCGCGGCCTCAACACCCCGTTCATGAACTGGGAATTCAAGGGACGGGTGACGCACACCCTGCTGGCAGGGAAGATTGTCCATGAAGTGCCCTAAAATGTAGGGTGTACCGCGCGCATGGTGCGTATGACGCACCCTACACCGATCAATCTTCCTCGGCGCCCTTGAGCTCGATCTTGAGAGCGATGTTGCTATTCTTGTAGAACCTGACTTTCACCACATCAACATTGATATTGATATTAGTCAGATCAGGCCGGATACCATCCTCAAAGATGGTGCTGCTATTGACAAACACTACTACCGGACTGACGCTATCGTTCACCGTGACACTATCCGAGGTTTTAGCGGTAACCAGCCCCTCCGCCTCGGCAACGACGATCCCGCCGCTTCCGCCCGTTCCGCCACCCCCACCGGCCGAATCATCGCCACCCAGCTTGAACGAAATCTTCTTCGCCACCAGCATGCCGCCCGTGATCGTGCCTTCCACTTCCACACGGACGTCATTCTGGAGGGTGCCGACATTTCCATTCTCGTAGCCCGTGGCGATATCGTATCGCACCGGCTGGCCGTTGACCTTGAACGTACCAGCGC
>SBBG01000157.1 GCA_005240065.1 Gammaproteobacteria bacterium
CCGCATCCTTTGGCGGTGGTCGATGGCAACCTTATCGTCGATTCCAGCGGCGCGCTGGATTTCAGCGAAATACCCAAACGCCTGGGCGTGATCGGCGCCAAAGGATGCGGTGCGGAGACCGAGCCGGTGGCGATGATGACGTTTTTCGCCGCCACGGTATAGCGGTTCTTTTCATCGGTCTTTCCCGCGGCATCCCGCGGCAGGATCTCCACCTGATTGTTCCCCAGCAACCGGCCATGCCCTTGCAGCCAGGCGATTTTATGCTTGGCGAACAGCAGAGCGATACCGTCGGTGAGGGTGCGCACGATGCCGTCCTTGCGCTCGACCATCGCCGTGGCATCCATCGTCGCGCCATCGACTTTGATGCCGTGCGCGGCGAATTCGTGCTGGAGCCGATGATAGTGATGTGAGGAATCCAGCAATGCCTTGGAGGGGATGCAGCCGACGTTGAGACAGGTGCCGCCGAGCGCCGGTCTGCCCTGCTTGTCGCGCCAGTTGTCGATGCACGCCGTGCGCAGGCCGAGCTGGGCACAGCGGATCGCGGCGACATAACCGCCGGGTCCCGCGCCGATCACCACCACATCGTATTGATCCATATTACCATCACTCTTCGTTTCGCAGGATGCGTCTCACGCACCGCATAGGGGTGTTCCGTTTCGCTCCCGGCGGGATGGTGCGCACGGCGCACCCTACACTTGTAGCAGCATACGGGCGGGATCTTCCAGCGCTTCTTTGATCGCCACCAGAAAACGTACCGCCTCCCGACCGTCGATGATGCGATGATCGTAGGAGAGCGCGAGATACATCATCGGGCGCGCCACGATCTGACCATCCACGACCATGGCGCGCTCCTCGATCTTGTGCATGCCGAGAATGGCGCTTTGCGGCGGATTAAGGATCGGCGTCGAAAGCAGCGAGCCGAAGATGCCGCCATTGGTGATACTGAACGTGCCGCCGGTGAGTTCTTCGATAGACAGCTTTCCATCCCGCGCCTTTTGCGCGTACTCTGTCACCCGCAGTTCGAGATCGGCGAAAGACAGGCTATCCGCGTCGCGGATGATGGGTACCACCAGTCCGCGCGCCGTGCTCACCGCCACGCCGATGTCGTAATAGCCGTGATAGAGGATATCATTGCCGTCGACCGAGGCATTGATCACCGGAAATTGCTTGAGGGCTTCGACGGCGGCCTTGATGAAGAAAGACATGAAGCCGAGCTTGACGTCGTATTTCTTCTGGAAATCTTGCTGATAGTGGCTGCGCAGATCCATCACCGGTTGCATGTTGACCTCGTTGAAAGTGGTCAGCATGGCGGCGGTGTGTTGTGCCTGCACCAGCCGCTCGGCGATGCGCGCGCGTAAACGCGTCATGGGAACGCGCTGCTCGACGCGGCCCGCCGCCGGCGCGACAGGCAGCGTCTTTTCCTCGGCCGGCGCGGATTTTTCGAGATGACGTAGCACGTCCTCCTTGGTGACACGCCCGCCGCGGCCGGTGCCTGCGATTTGCGTGGTCTCCAGCCGATGCTCCGCGACCATCTTGCGCACCGCCGGACTCATCTCTTGCGCCATCGCCTGGGACGATGCAATAACCAACGGCGGCGTCTCGCGTGGCGGCATGGTCTGCGCGGTATCGACGACGGCGATCACCTCACTGCTTTTGACGACCGCGCCGTCGCCCTTCTTGATCTCGGCCAACACGCCATCCTGCGGCGCGCTGATTTCCAGCACCACTTTATCGGTCTCAAGGTCAACGAGGTTCTCATCGCGGCGGACGAACTCGCCGGTTTTCTTGTGCCACTTCCCCAGCGTGCCTTCGGTTACGGACTCCGATAACACCGGGACTTTGACTTCAATCAGCATGGGCGCTCCTTCAGATAATGCGTTTTCTTTTCCATAGCGGCGTTTTTCGTGCAATCTTGATATTCTTTCCCTGCTTTGTACTAAGATCGCGAAAACTCGCAAAAACTGCAAGGGGCAGGCATGAAAAGGGTAATATTGATCTTCGGGCTTTCCATGGCGACTCCGGCCTACCGCGGCAATATGGATCAAGAATAATGAACGGCGAAACCCACGGCCAACTGGCCAATTTCATCTGGGGCATCTGCAATTTGCTGCGCGGTCCGTGCAAGCGCAATGAATATCGCAAGGTTATTTTTCCTCTGACGGTCCTGCGCCGGTTTGAATGCCTGCTCACGCCCACGCGACAGGCCATGCTGAAGAAATTTCAGTCGCTCAAGACCAAGCCCGAGCGTGCGCAGCTGATGGTGATATTCCTTGGTTGAACTCTGGATCGGTCAATGACGGTTACATCACAGAACCATCCACGTTCATCACACGTGACGGGTTTATAAATAGCAGTGCCAAGTGGATTCCAGAGAAAGCCTTGGTTATGGCTCTAGCAGGGCAAGGAAAAACCAAGGGCATGGTTGCACAATCAGGGAAGCTCTGAATAATTCCATCCTGGAATTTTCAGGGCACGAAAAGCAAAAATGTGACTGACAAATTCCAGCTTGGTTTGCGCAAGATGTTGGAAGACCTGATGATCCAGCGCATGAGCGAAAATGACAGGATCGTCACCCGCTACATGGATGACAAGGTGTTTGAAGATGCCGCTTTTGCCGTGCTCTCCAAAGTGATTTACGAAACAATTCCGGCTACTGATGACCCGGCCGGGTATCGGCGAACTCAGGCAAGGCCTTTTTAAGGAAGGCAAGGAGCGCCAACGGCGAGCATATCAAAGCGGGAGTGGGAGTTACTGATTCTCTGATGGTGCCCAGGGGCGGAATCGAACCACCGACACGGGGATTTTCAGTCCCCTGCTCTACCGACTGAGCTACCTGGGCTTGTCTTCTGACGGAAGAACGCGTATTAGACCCATATCGCGGACCAGAGTCAAGAGTGTGGGGTAAATTTGTAGCCTCCATGGCTTGCGCATTATCAAGATACAAGGTACGCATGATGCAGTTATAATCCCGGATCATGTATTCGTCCTATCTCCAACCCCTGCTCGATTGGGTTGCCCAGCACCAGACCTGGGCGGGCATCGCCGTTTTCCTGCTTTCCATCTCCGAGTCGTTGTTGATCGTCGGCTTGTTCGTGCCGGGTACGATCGTGATGTTCGGTATCGGCGCGCTGGTGGCGACCGGTAGCCTGGGATGGTGGGAGACCGTGGGTTGGGCGGTGCTGGGCGCGGTGGTGGGGGATGGCGTCAGTTACTGGATCGGCCATTATTACAAGGATCGCCTGCGCGGCATGTGGCCGCTGACCAAATATCCCGGTCTTGTGAAACGTGGTGAGACATTTTTTATCCGCCACGGCGGCAAGAGTGTGCTGTTCGGGCGCTTCGTCGGACCGGTACGGCCCATTATCCCGACCATCGCCGGGATGATGGGCATGTCACCCGCGCGCTTCACGGTGGTGAATGTCGCCTCCGCCGTGATCTGGGCGCCGGCCTATCTCTTCCCGGGCGTGGTGTTCGGCGCCTCGCTGGGCCTGGCTTCGGAAGTCGCCACGCGACTGGCGGTGCTGGTGCTCGGACTGCTGCTCGGCCTGTGGCTGACGGTGTGGCTGGTGCGCCGCCTCTATGTGGTGCTACAGCCGCGCGCCACGGCGATGCTGTCGCGCGCCCTGGCGTGGGGACGCGCTCACCCGCGGCTGGGAGGCGTCACCGCGGCGCTGGTCGATCCCGACCATCCCGAGGCCAAGGGACTGGTCATCATGGCCGGCATTCTAGTGCTGGCGGCGTGGGCCTTCCTCTGGACGGTGGATCACGTCGTCAGCGGCAATCCCTTGGCCTATCTCGACAGTTCCGTCGCGCACTTCGCCCAAGGCTTGCGTACCCCCTGGGCGGACGGGCTGATGGTATTGCTGTCGGGGCTGGGCGATGCCTCTGTCGCCCTGGCATTGGTGCTGGCGGTATTGGCATGGCTGGCCTGGCAACGGCGCTGGCTCGCCGCCGGGCATTGGCTGGCGGCGGTCGCCTTTGCCGCTATGCTGCCGCTCATCCTGCAAGTGACACTGCATGTGCCGCGACCGGAAGCCATTTACGATACCTTGCTGACCTTGGGTTTTCCCAGCGGACATGCCGCCGTGAACATGGTGGTGTATGGCTTTTTCTCGGTACTGATCGCCCGCGAACTGCCTGGTGCCCGGCGCTGGCTGCCCTATGCCGGCGCCGGCCTGCTGATCGCTGCCACCGCACTGTCCCAGGTTTACCTCGGCGCGCGCTCGGCCTCCGATGTACTGGGCGGTCTGACCCTGGGGTTGATCTGGGTGGCGGCGCTGGGCATCGCTTACGTCAGACACCGCTCGCCCAGCGTATCTGTGCGCGGCGTCAGCTTCGCCGCGTTAGCGGCGCTGCTGCTGGCGGGAGGCTGGCATGTCAGCCGGCACTATGAGGAAAACCTTGAACGCTATGTGCCTCGCTACGTGGTGCATACGATAGAGGCGCATGCCTGGTGGACAACCCAATGGCAAGCGTTGCCAGCGCGCCGCATTGACCTGGCGGGCGAACTGGAACAGCCTCTGACCGTGCAGTGGGCGGGTGGCATTGAAGTCCTGCGCGCGCAGTTGCAGGCGCAAGGATGGCGGGCGCCACAGCCTTTGAGCGCCGCCGGGGCGCTGCGCTGGCTGACACCCAAACCCGCTTTGGCGGAATTGCCGGTATTACCCCAGGCGCACGATGGTCGTCACGAGGCGCTGCTGCTGGTCCGTCCCGCTGCGGCGAAAGATCGCCAGCTCGTGTTGCGCCTGTGGCCGTCGGATACCCGATTGACCAACCCGGATGTTCCGTTGTGGGTGGGCACCGTCACCTGGCTGCACCTGGGTCATCCATTGCCACTCTTTACCACGCCCATGACCGAGAATGAATTCAGCGCACCCTTGCGTGAGTTTCAGGCTTTCCTCAACGGCATCACCCAGCGCGTGGTGCAACGTCCCGCGGCGCAAAATGCGCGGTGGAACGGCGAGGTTGTGCTGATGTCGCAACAGCCCATAATGACAAGAGAATCGCCGTGAAGAACCAGCGCCTTGCCGAGCGCATAGGGTTTGCCTGGGCCGGTTTGCGCGCCGCATGGCGAACCGAGCGCAGCCTGCGCACCCAGTCCTGGATCGCGCTGACGGTGATCCCGGCGATGGCTGTCCTGCGGCCCGTGCTGATATGGTGGGCCCTGGTTGGTATCATGGTCACTCTGGTGCTTGCCGCCGAACTCATCAACACCGCCCTGGAGCATTTGGTCGATCATCTTCACCCGGAACGCCATCCGCGTATAAAAATCGTTAAAGATTGCGCCGCCGCTGCCGTTCTAGTGCTAAGTATCGGGGCGGTATGGGTAGGTATGCTTATGATATGGTCGGTGATGGAAGGATAACGAGGCTGTAGAAAAACTCTCTGAAATGCCGAGAAGGCGAAAATCAGAGGGTAGCAAAACCCCTCCGAGGGGTGAGATCTCTGAATACAGAGCATC
>SBBG01000052.1 GCA_005240065.1 Gammaproteobacteria bacterium
CCGGAGGCATACTTGTCGCCGAGCACAGTCATTTTGGGACTGGGATGTCCCAAAATGTATCGCGAGCACGGCGACACAATCATTATGGAAACGCTGACACCGAAGGATATTGTCGAGGCTTACCTCGATGCGTCAATACATCACGACTATCGGCGCGCGCGTGCTTGCCTCGCCGATGAGAGCTTCCTCTATGTCGCTCCCATCAATCGATTCCAGTCCGCCGACGACTTCATTACTTATGCCGAGCTGGCGTCGCCCGTTGTGCAGCGTGTGGAGATATGCAAGGTTTTCGTCGATGACAACGATGTTTATCACATTCTTGAAATCACTTCCCAGATCTCGGAAAAGCGTGCCAATAGGCTGGCGATGTGGGCGCGCGTCGAGGGATTCAGAATCAAGCGCCTGGAAATGATCTTTGATGCCCACGAGTATAGGAATCTGTTTGTGGTCGAGGAATAATTCCAGGAGCGTCAGATCATGAAACCCAGATTACGTTGCGATGGGTTCCAGTTGACCAGGTTGGGAAAGATGTCCAGCAATTGGCTGTCCGATAATCCGAACCAGCGTCCCAGGGTGGCGCCGAGCTGATCGACCGAGATGGCGGGCAGCAGACTGCCGTTGCCGATCTGGTCGGGGCTGTTGTCGAAGTTGTTATTATTGGCATTCTTGGCGCCATAGACGGGGAAGGCGCCATACAAGTCGCCGCCGCGCACCGCTCCGCCCATGACGAAGTGGTGTGCGCCCCAGCCATGGTCGGTGCCGTCGCCATTGCTGGTGAAAGTGCGGCCGAAGTCGCTGGCGGTGAACGTGGTTACCTTGTCCTGTGCGCCGATCGCCGCCAGCGTGGTATCGAAATAGCGCATCGCGTGTGCCAGGCGCGCCATCAGTTGGGTATGATTGGTATTCTGTGCGTCGTGCGTGTCGAAACCGCCGATGCTGACGAAGAACACTTGGCGCCGCGCGCCGATCTCGGGCGCGCTGCTGGCGTCCACCAGCCGCGCCACCATTTGCAACTGCTGCGCCAGCGAATTGAAGGCGTTGGCGCCGGTGGCCGGGTTCAGGTATTGGAGTTTGGGATCGGTATTGGGGTTGTAGCTGGTGGTCGGCGTGCCGAATCTGGCGTCCGACGGCGGCCGTGCGGCCAGCGCCGCGCGCAGCAGTGATTCGGCCTGGATCGAGCGTGCGGACACGGCGGCGAGATCGCTTTCGAACACATGCCCGCCGCGCGTGGCCTGCACGATGCGTTCCATCGCTGCGCCTACCGCGTTGGAGCCGTAGATCTGGCCCGACGTATTAGTGCCCATGCGGATCGCGCCATTGGCCGACACTTGGTACTGACGGATGTTCTCGCCGGTCAACCAGACGGCATTACCCGATATCGAGATCGATGTGAACACCGAGCGCGCGTTCATGGATGCCAGCAGGTCGCCCATGCGACCGCCCCAGCCCTTCGTAGCGCCCTCGGGCAGAAAGGACTGCCAGATGTTCTGTTGATCGTTGTGTGAAAACAGGTTCTTGGGTTTGGGATGCGAATTCTGGGCGTACTCGGCCTTGGTGGTTGGCATGATCAATGGCCCGACGTTGGACAGGATGGCCAATCGCTTGTCGGCGTCGAACATCCTTTGCAACTCACCCATCACCGGGTGCAGCGCGAAGCTTCGGTTCTGCGCATTGGCCGGGTTGATCGGCAGCACACCGCCCAGTGCGGCGGGCGAGACGCCGTTGCCGCCGCCCGGCGTGCCCGGCGCCAGCAGCGCGATCGAGTCGGGCGCCTGATTGCGGATCGCGGTGTAGTTGGCGAATGACGCCGCGTCGGTAGGCAGCACCATATTGATCGAGTCGTTGCCGCCGAACATGAACAGGCAGACGATGGCCTTGTAATCGCCAGCGGCCTGTGCGGCGGCCGTGCCCATGGCGGCGAGGTTCAGTGCCAGCGGCCCGCCCACGGCGGTGAGCGCCGTCATGATGCCGGCGTGGCGCAGGAACATGCGGCGCGGTGCGTCGATTTTGTCGGTCATGTCGTTCTCCTTGCGGGTCGTGGGGTCGCGGCCTTACTTCTGTACCTGGTATTCTGGCGAGATCACAGTGAGGAAGATGGCGGCATTGACGCGGTTGCGTTTGGCGGTGTTGATCTGGGTCTGATTGGAGCCGGTGGCGTTGAGCGCGGGAATCACGATGGAGGATATCGCGCCAGCGATCTCGGTCCGCAGATCCGCAGGCATGGCGCCGTACATCAGCTTGTCGTTGAGCCGATCCACCAGCGCGCCGGGCTGTTCCGCCAGCGCGAGTTCGGCGGCGAAGCCGGATTGCAGGTCGCGCCGGGTGACGTTGCCGCCGTTCACCGGCACGGTGGCCGAGGCACCGACACCGAAGGCGATATTGTCGCGCATGTAGTTCACATAGCCGGCGGCCGAGGTTTCCTGCACGATCTGCATCTCCGGCGCCACCAAGCCTGCGGCGGACGCCTGCGTGCCGGGCGCTACGTACCCCGGCCGCCAGAAGTTGAACACCGATGGCGCGCGCATCGGCGTTTGACCGAGCGCGGTGGCGGGGTTGTCGGTGTTGCCCACGCGCCACCAGCCGGAATCGGAGCTGAACGGGAAAGCGCGCAGAAAGGCCGACAGGCGCAGCACTGGCTCGCGCACCTTGCCCGATTTGGCCGACACCACGCGCGCTTCGGGATGCATGAGAATACGCTTGACCACAGCCTTCATGTCGCCGCCGCTGTCGTTGAACGTGGCGGCCACAGCGGCCACGTAGGCCGGGCTGGGATTGCTGGTGACCAGGCGCTGGATGAGCTGTTTGCCGATGAATGGACCGATGTTCGGATGCGCGGCCAGGTGATCCAGCGCGGCGGCGAGACTGGCCTCCGGGTTGCCGTATGTCTGCACGGTGATCGTTGTGCCGAGGAAGCTCTTTTCTTCGGTGCTGTGGTACTGCGGATAACCCAGCATGGGTTTGAAGCCGCGATCCGGGTCGGACAGGCCATCGACCGCGCCGTTGCTGAAACAGGCATTGTCGGGCCAGTTCGGGCAGGACCAACTGAAGCCAGTGAAGACCTTGGCCAGACCGGCGATGTCGGTCTGACCGTAAGTCTCCAGCGGCTGACTGCCGTTGTGCTTCACCGTGCCGTCGGGTTCGAGCTGATAAAGGCCGATTGAGAAAAGCTGCATCACCTCGCGCGCATAGTTCTCGTCGGGTACGCGGCCGGTGCGTGGATCGGCCTTACGGTTGCGCAGATGCGAGAGATAGACGCCCATCATCGGATGGCGCGAAACGCCTTCGAGGAGCTGGCGGTAGTTGCCCAGACCTTTATCGGCCAGCATGTCTAGGTAATCGGCCACCGCGCGCGGGTTATCGCCAACCGTGGAGTCCTGCATCGAGATGACGAAGATCTGCGACAACGCGAAAGCCACCCGCTGGCGCAACTGATCCTCGCCGGTGATAGCCACCTTCCAGAAGCTGTTGTAGACGCCATCCTGACCGGCCGAGCGCGTCGCGTCGATGGCCTTCATCGCCGCGTCCTGAGCTTCCCAGTTGGCGCGATGCGACGTGGCTGGCTTGCCGAACTGCTCGTCGATCCACGCGCTGTAACCGATGCTCATCAAACGCTCGATATCGGCATCGGTGGGACCGAAGGTGGCCTGGGTGAGAAAACGCGCCGCCTGCGCGCGGTCGGCAGGTTTCTCGACGACAGCAGGACTGACGACAACGGGGTCGTCGACGACAGTATCGCCACCACCTCCCGGGCCACCCGCAGTATTGCCGCCGCCACCGCAGGC
>SBBG01000240.1 GCA_005240065.1 Gammaproteobacteria bacterium
AAAATCCGGGAAGGCCAGCTTCGCCGCATTGAACGAACCCAGACCCGTACCGACAACAAACCAGAATATCGACGAAAAACCGAAGTATATCGCCGCCGACCCCGGTGGAATATCTTCGTTTTTGGCCGCTAGATATTTAAATAGCATAACCCCTCACCTCCCAGGTAGAACGTCAACCCTAAAAAATTAATAGCCCGTGAATTATTCCTGCATTTTATTCAAGACGTACCAAGCAAGCCACATACTCGAAAACGCAAGCAGAATACCGCAGGCACCAGCGAATGTCGCCAACATGATGAGACCCCCTTATTTTACAGAAATGAAAATTGAACCGGAGCTGTGTGTTCGTGCCAGCAAGTGTCAGAAAGGCTTGCTTTGGCCCTTGGCTTCCAGCTCGCCATGCTTTGTCATTGCAAGCATCATGATGAGCATGAAGGCTATACCAAAGACGAACATCATCCAGTTGTGGAAGCCGGCATGAGTGACGGGATTATAGGTATCCCAACCCCATCCACCCCAGTCCGGATAAGGGCCGCGGCCGATGAACAGGAGCAATGCGGCGCCGAACACGCTGCCATTACCCATGCCGGTGGTCCCTCCAGCGATCAGCCCGATGAAGAAGAGTTTCCCCATGGTCAGTTTATTCATTATCACACCCCTCCCAAAGTTGCGGTTACTTACTTATGTCATTACTCAACCCCAAGGCAGATCCTGTGAGCGAGAAATGCCATCCGTTATGATTACCACCAAACGAAGCAAAATGCAAGATGCCTTGATTAATCCCTTACAATTTACATCCAAAATGGATCGTGACACAGACCGCGAAGCGGCGTCAAGATGTTTTCGCGCAGCTCAAGAAATGCCTGCCGCCGCGACTTGAAAATACTGAGAAAATTCTTACAGATCGTACTCGATGATGAGCGGCGCGTGGTCGGAAAAGCGCTGGTCCTTGTAGATCGAGGCGCCTTTTACCCTATCTTTCAGGCCCGGCGTGACGACGTGATAATCGATGCGCCAGCCGACGTTCCTGGCCCGGGCCTGGCCGCGATTGGACCACCAGGTGTATTGTCCCTCTTCCTGGTTGACGGCGCGGAAGGCGTCGACAAAGCCCAAGGGACCGAACAGCTCGTCCATCCAGGCGCGCTCCTCGGGCAGGAAGCCGGAGTTTTTCTGGTTGCCGCGCCAGTTTTTGAGGTCGATCTTTTTGTGGGCGATGTTCCAGTCGCCGCATAAAATATATTCGCGCGCGCTGTGGCGAAACTGTTGCAACACCGGCGTGAAGCGCGCCATGAAATCGAACTTGACCGCCTGGCGCTCCTCGCTGCTGCTGCCGGACGGCAGGTACAGCGAAACGACGCTCAGGTCGCCGAAGTCGGCCTGGATGTAGCGCCCCTCCGCGTCGATGTCCGGCCACCCTAGCCCCATCATCACGCGATCCGGCTTTTCCTTGCAATACAACGCCACGCCGCTGTAGCCTTTTTTTTCAGCGTCATGGAAATAGGCGTGGTAACCCTTGGGGCGATAGGTCTCGGGCGGCAGTTGATGCTCCTGGGCTTTGGTCTCCTGGAGACAGACGACGTCGGCGTTCTGCGTCAGCATCCATTCCATAAACCCCTTGCCAGTGGCGGAGCGGATGCCGTTGGCGTTCAATGTAATGATCTTCATGGCATTTCGTGTTTTCTATAACGGTTGCGGCCGGTACAATACCCTAAATTCGATCTTGGGCCTACTTTATATGCAACCGTATCAACGCGAATTTCTCGATTTTTCCATCGCCACCGGCGTGCTGCGCTTCGGCGAGTTCACCCTGAAATCCGGCCGCGTCAGTCCTTATTTTTTCAACAGTGGCCTGTTCAACAGTGGCGGAAGTATCGCGCGCCTGGGGCGCTATTATGCCAGCGCTTTGCAGCATGCAGGCAGGGGCTATGACATGCTGCTCGGCCCGGCGTACAAGGGCATACCGCTGGCCGTCGCCACTGCCATCGCCCTGGCGGATCACCACCAGCGCGACGTTCCCTATTGTTTCAACCGCAAGGAAGCCAAGGGCCACGGCGAGGGCGGCACGACGGTGGGGGCGCAGCTCGCGGGACGGGTGATGATCATCGATGATGTCATCTCGGCGGGCACCTCGGTGCGCGAGTCGGTGGCGCTAATCAAGGCCGCCGGTGCCACGGCGGCGGGCGTGGTAATCGCTCTCGACCGTCAGGAGCGCGGCACGGGCGAGCTGTCGGCGATTCAGGAAGTGGAAGCGGCGCACGGCATCAAGGTGACGAGCATCGTCGATCTGGACGATCTGATCGCGTACCTCACCGCCAAGCCGGACATGGCGGGCGCGGTGGAGAGGATTCGCGCGTATCAGGGGCGGTATGGCGTGTAGGGTGCGTCTCAGGCACCATATATGATGGCGTGTGAGACGCACCCTACCCCCGGATCAGGGTGCCGACGCCTTCGTCGGTGAACAGCTCCAGCAGCACGGCATGTTCGACCCGGCCGTCGATGATATGCACGGCCTTGACGCCGCCCTGCACTGCTTCCAAGGCACAGCGGATCTTCGGCAGCATGCCGCCGTAGATGGCGCCGTCGGCAATCAGCGCATCGACCTGCGGCGGGGTCAGGTTGGTCAACACCTTGTTTTCCTTGTCGAGCACACCGGGGATATTGGTGAGCAACATCAGTTTCTCGGCCTGCAACACCTCGGCGAGTTTGCCCGCGACCAGATCGGCGTTGATGTTGTAGGAGCGGCCTTCCTCGCCCACGCCGATGGGAGCGATTACAGGGATGAAATTGCCGCTCACCAGCATGTCCACCACTGCGGCGTCGATGCTGGCGACCTCGCCGACATAGCCGATGTCGATGATCTCGGGCACTTGCAGTTCCGGCGCGCCGCGGGTGAGGGTGAGCTTACGGGCGCGGATCAGATCGCCGTCCTTGCCGGTGAGGCCGACGGCGCTGCCGCCATGGCGATTGATGTTGTTAACGATCTCCTTGTTGACCAGACCACCGAGCACCATTTCCACCACGTCCATGGTCTCGCTGTCGGTGACGCGCATACCTTGGACGAATTCGCTCTGCTTGCCGAGACGTTCCAGCAGCTTGCCGATTTGCGGGCCGCCGCCATGCACCACCACGGGATTGATGCCGACCAGCTTCATCAGCACCACATCGCGCGCGAAACCGTTTTTCAGGACGTCGTCGACCATGGCGTTGCCGCCGTATTTGATGACGATAGTTTTGCCGCGAAAGCGTTGGATATATGGCAGCGCCTCGGTGAGAACGTGGGCGACGTTCATGGCGGCGGAAGCGGTCAGCGTCATGAGAGAATCCTTGTCAGAACGGTAAGGCTACATCGGATTTAACCGCCAGCAGCAGGCTGCGGAATTGTTCCTGGATGCGCTTGAGCGCCTCGGGCGTATCGGCCTCGAAGCGCAGTACCAGCGATGGCGTGGTGTTGGAGGCGCGCACCAGACCCCAGCCGTCCGGGAAGTCGGCGCGCAGTCCGTCGATGGTGGTGAGTTGCGCACCGGGGAAACTGGCCAGCTCCCGCAGGCGGGCGACGAAGGGTTGTTGCTCGCCTTCCTGCAAGCGGATGTTCAGCTCCGGCGTGCTCACGGCATCGGGCAGCTCGGCAAACACCTCGGCTGGAGGACGTGAATCGTGCGACAGTATTTCCAGCAGGCGGGCGGCGGTATAGAGGCCATCATCGAAACCAAACCAGCGCTCCTTGAAGAAGATGTGACCGCTCATCTCGCCGGCCAGCGGCGCGCCGGTCTCCTTCATCTTGGCCTTGACCAGCGAATGGCCGGTCTTCCACATCAGCGGTGTGCCGCCGGCTTCGCGGATGACGCGCGCCAGATGCGTCGAGCATTTGATGTCGAAAATGATTTCGGCGCCGGGATTGCGCGACAACACATCCCTGGCATACAGCATCATTTGCCGGTCGGCCCAGATGATCTTGCCTTCCACGGTCACTACACCGAGCCGGTCGCCGTCGCCATCGAAGGCCAGGCCAATGTCGGCGCGCTGCTGTCGCACGGTTTCGATCAGATCCGCGAGGTTCTCGGGATGGCTGGGATCGGGATGATGGTTCGGGAAATGGCCGTCGATCTCGCAGTAAAGCTCGGTCACTTCGCAGCCCAGGGTGCGCAGCAAACGGGGGGCGATCTCACCCGCCACGCCATTGCCGCAGTCCACCACCACCCGCAGCGGGCGCGTCAGACGAATGTCGCTGGTGATGCGCTCGATGTAATCGGAGACGATATCTATGGTGCGATATGAACCGTGGCCGGTGGTCAGGTCGCCGGTTTCGATACGCTGCCGCAACCCCTGAATGGCGGCCTCGGCCAGCGTCTCGCCGCGCAGCACGATCTTGAAACCATTATAGTCGGCCGGATTATGGCTGCCGGTGACCATCACGCCGGAATTGGTGCTCAGATAATGCGTCGCATAATAAAGTACCGGCGTGGGCACGCAGCCGATGTCGATCACGTCGCGCCCGGAGTCACGCAGTCCGTTGCCGAGCGCCTGCACGAAATCGGGGCCGGACAGACGCCCGTCGCGCGCCACGATCACGCTCTGGCTGCCGCGCGCATAGGCTTCGCTGCCGATGGCGCGACCGATTTCGTAAACAATTTCCGCCGTCAAGGTCTGGCCGACCACGCCGCGTATGTCATACGCCCGGAATATGGAAGCAGGAACCATTACACTACCCTTTCGCTGTTTTGTGATCGCCTTGATACTTTTTTGTTTGTCAAAAATCCGCATGACATCGTCGATTTCCGATAGCCGCAACCCGGCCGCCTCAATCATGTCCACCGCGCCCGATGCCGCAGTGCGCTTCTCCTGTGCCGGCACCGGAAGCGTCGTCTGTTTGCTCAGCGCGTTGAACGCGCCTTTGAAATCGTGCAGGCCGATGGCGCTACCGGTCTTGCCTTGCGGGTCGCGCGCCGCGGCGATCAGGGTGGACAAATCGCCGCGCACCAGCAGCGTCAAAACCTTGTTGAAAAAGAAAGCGATCAGCGCCATCAGCAACAAGGCGCTGGCGAAGATCGACCAGTACATCATCGTATCCGGGGCCGATGTCTCTCCCCGGGCCTTCTCCGGCCAGAAGGCCACTTGCCAGCGCGAGCCGCCGACAGGAACGATGATCGGCGGCCTGCCTCCTTGTATGGAGGCATTGCCACGCACCGCCAGCACCCTGTCTCCCTCCAGACCGCCTTGCTGACGTATTTCCACATAGCCGCCGAACAACGCGGCCTGATCCAGCGCGCGCTGCAAAAAGGACTTGTCGAAACTCACCAGGAGATGGCCGATAATCCGCTTCTCTACGCCACGCACCGGGCGCACGATATCGAAATGTTGTAACGGCGAGCCGGACAAGTGCGCTTCCAGAGGCAGCGGCTCGGACTGGCGATCGGATCGCTGGATTAGATCGAGATCCTCCGCGCCCAGTCGAGGAAACACCCCGACATCCAGACCCATCGCCCCAGGCCGCAATGCGACCACTCTGAGCGCCTCGGGAAACAGCGCGCCCAGCTCGATGTCATCGTTGTTTGCCGCTGGCAGGCGATCGCCTGCCAGCAATCGCACCAGCCGGGGATCGTGAGTCAATGCCTCGACGGCAGCGGTGTGCTGATGCACCATACTGTTCACTTGCTGCACGATGCCATCGGCTTCCGCCTGATTGCGCAGCCGTTCATAACGGATCGACTGCGCCGTCAGCAGGTGAAAGGCCAGCCATGCCGCGATGAATACCACGAAGCCGCTGACCAGAAAGGTAAACAGGCTGAGCTCGGCGAGGCTGATGCCGCCCCACCACCGCCCCCCTTGCTGTGGATTCTTATTGTTCAAGCGCGCCTCAATGCCGTCCCGAATGGCCAAACCCGCCCTCGCCGCGGGCCGTCGCATCGAAATCATCGACGATCTCGAAGGCGGCTTGCACCACCGGCACGAACACCATTTGCGCGATACGCTCCCCCGGCTCAATGCGGAACGGCCGGTTACTGCGATTCCAGCACGAGACAAAGACCTGTCCCTGATAATCCGAATCGATCAACCCCACCAGATTGCCGAGCACGATGCCGTGTTTGTGCCCCAAACCCGAACGCGGCAGCAGCACGGCGGCGAGCGCGGGGTCGCCGATGTGTATCGCCAGCCCGGTAGGGATCAGATGACTTTCGCCCGCACCGATCTCCAATACCTCGCCCAGGCAGGCACGCAGATCCATCCCCGCCGCGCCTCCGGTGGCATATTGCGGCAAAGGAAATTCGCGCCCCAGGCGGGCGTCAAGAAGTTTGAGCTTTATTTTTTGCATGATATCTCTCTGCGATCACGGCTATCAATTCGCGTGCCAGCCTGTCCTTTGGGGCGCACGGTAATTCCGCGCCACCGCCTTCCCAGATCAATAGCAACGCATTTTCATCACTCTCGAAACCCGTATCGGGCCCGCCCACCCAATTGGCAGCTACCATGTCCACGTCTTTCGCCGCGAGCTTGGCGCGGGCGTGGACTTCCAGATTTTCGGTCTCGGCGGCGAAACCCACGGTATATGGCGCCTCCGGCAGCGCCGCGACACTGGCGAGGATGTCGGGGCTACGTTCCAGCACCAGGGTCATTTCATTCTGTCCCTTCTTGATCTTGTGCGCGGCCCGGCTGACGGGGTGATAATCGGCCACCGCCGCCGCGCCAATGAAGATATCGCAATCCCGCACGTTCGCCAGCACCGCTTCATACATCTGCACGGCGCTTTCGACATTGACCCGCTTCAAACGCGGCGGAACCGGTAACACCACCGGGCCGCTGATCAGCGTTACCGTCGCACCCGCCTCCTGCGCCGCCACCGCGATGGCATAACCCATCTTGCCGGAACTGCGGTTGCTGATGAAGCGCACCGGGTCGATCGCTTCGCGGGTTGGCCCGGCGGTGATCACGATATTGAGGCCACTCAAGCATCCGCCGGCGAACAACCCCGCCGTCATCTCCACCAAGGCATGAGGCTCGAGCATCCGCCCCGGACCGACTTCGCCGCACGCCTGTTCGCCCTCGGCGGGACCGAACAGGCGCACGCCGCGAGACTCCAGCACACGGCGGTTGTCCTGTGTCGCCGGATTGGACCACATCAGGCGGTTCATGGCGGGCGCCAAGGCCAGCGGCGCGGCGGTCGCCAGACACAAGGCGCCGAGCAGGTCATCGGCCAAGCCATGCGCCACTTTAGCCATGAAGCCGGCGCTTGCCGGCGCCACCAGCACCGCATCTGCCCATCGCGCCAGCTCGATGTGCCCCATGCCCGCCTCGGTCTGCGGATCGAGCAAATGCAGATGCACCGGATTGCCCGACACCGCCTGCATGGTCAGCGGCGTGATGAATTCGGTGGCCGCGCGCGTCATCACCACCCGCACCTCGGCGCCGGCGTCGCGCAGCCGGCGTGCCAAGTCGGCGCTCTTGTAGGCGGCGATGCCGCCGGTCACCCCGAGCAGGATGCGCTTGTTGGCCAATGGTCTGAGGTCGGACGACATGATTCAGATTTTACCTGAAATTCCGATACTTTTTCGTTGAATCAAGAAATGCAGGAGCATCGCATGTCCATAACCGATTGGCCCGAACTGGAACGCCCCCGTGAAAAACTGCTCGATCGCGGCCCTGGCGCATTGTCTGACGCCGAACTGCTGGCGATCTTCCTGCGCACCGGCATCCCCGGCAAAACCGCAGTGGATCTGGCGCGGGAACTGATCAACGGCTACGGCAGCCTGCGCACCCTGTTCGAGGCCGATCAGAAAACATTCTGTAACGGTAAAGGACTGGGAACAGCGAAATATGTCCAGCTCCAGGCGGTGCTGGAAATGAGCCGGCGTTACCTGCGCGAAACCCTCGACCGTAGCGACGCTCTCAACAGCCCCAGCGACACCCGCCGCTTCCTCACCGCGCGCCTGCGCGGCTATCCGCACGAGGTATTCGCCTGCCTGTTCCTCGACAACCGCCATCGCGTCATCCGTTTCGACGAGATGTTCACCGGTACCCTCGACGGCGCCAGCGTCCACCCGCGCGAGGTGGTGAAACGCGCGCTGGCACACAATGCCGCAGCGGTGATCTTCGCCCACAACCACCCTTCCGGCGTCGCCGAGCCCAGCCGGGCCGACGAGGCGTTGACGCGACGCCTGAAAGACGCCCTGGCGCTGGTGGACATCCGCGTGCTCGATCATTTGATTATCGGCGATGGCGAGGATGTGGTATCCTTTGCCGAACGCGGATTGCTGTGACGACGCACAGTTTTCCTTGTAATAGACCTCAAGATTTGCTATAAATAGCGGTTTCGCCGCCGTCGCTCTTTAATGCGCGTGGCGCATGCGTGCCGGATTCGTTTGGAGAGAAATCATGTCCAGAGTATGTCAAGTGACGGGCAAGCGCCCAATAACCGGGAACAATGTGTCCCACGCCAACAACAAGACGCGGCGCCGCTTTCTGCCGAATCTCCACACCCACCGTTTCTGGGTGGAAAGCGAAAATCGCTGGGTGCGCCTGCGCCTTACTTCGCAAGGCATGCGTTTGATCGATAAACTCGGCATCGACACCGTGCTGGCCGACATGCGCGGCCGCGGCGAGAAGGTGTAAGGAGAAACCGACATGCGTGAGAAAATCAAACTGGTATCCAGCGCCGGCACCGGCCACTTCTACACTACCATGAAAAACAAGCGCAACACGCCCGATAAGATCGAGATAAAGAAATTCGATCCCGTGGTGCGCAAACATGTAGTCTATAAAGAAGCCAAGATCAAGTAATCCGGGCAACCTTTCCCTGACTTGGCGGGCTTCCGGGCTCCCCGGAAGCTTCGCCTATCTTGCTTTGCCACAGCCCTCCCTGATTATTATATCCGTACCTTTGCAGTCGCATCTTACCGCACTCTCGTGACCGGCTTGGCACTCTTGAAAAAAGCGCCTTCAAAAACATCCTGACTGACCGATACACCTTCCAGCACCCATGAGCCGTCTCGCTTGGCGGTTCATCCCACGATTTCGCGCTGGAGGTATCGGATCTTATGGAACTGTCTTCTTCGAAGTTTTCCGCCAACAGGCTACGCGCCACGCTGTTACCGGCGATTTTTTGTTCCACCTTGATCGCGGGCTGTGGAGGAGGAAGCAACGGTGACGCCCCTGTGTCTCCACCCCCGACGCGCAGCCTGCTGAGCGGTACCGCCGCAGGCGGCGCACCGATCGTCGGATTCATCACCATCAAAGACAGCAAAGGAACCGAGAAGACCGTCCAGGTCAATGGTGACGGCCGCTACCTCGTCGACGCGGACGGCATGACTCCTCCCTTTCTGCTCAAGGCGAGCGGCATGGTCGGCGGCCGCAGCGTCACGCTGCTGTCGGCGGCGACGGCGAGCGATGTCAACAACACTGTCAATATCAATCCGCTAACCGATCTTGTCATCGCCAACGTCGCCGCCAAAACGGCGGAGGAGTTCTATGATAACCCGGATTTCAGCCTGCTGACCGCAACGGAACTGAATGCCGCCGAGAACATGCTGCAGCAACGCCTGCATGTCGTTCTGTCCGATCTGAACGTCCCCGCCGACATCGACCTGCTGCGCACGCCGTTCGCCGCCGATCATCGCGGCCTGGATGCCGTGCTCGATATGCTCAAGGTCGAGATCCGCACAAACCCGAGCACCAACAGCAAAAAAGCGATCATCACCAATATCGCAGACCCTGCCAAACCCTTCCTCGAGGATGACCTGACGAGCAAATCCGATAGCAGCCCGCTCTCCACCTCCGTAGAGCTATCGGTGATCGCCGCCAACGTGCAGGCGATACAGGCGCAATTCGATACTTTATCCAGCCAGTTCGCCGTTTCCATACCAGACCCGACCCATCCGAATCTGAAAGGATTGTTCGATGCTTCTTTTCTGCACAATGGTGAAGAACTGGACGCCTTCCTGGCGAAACTGACAGCGACATCAGATATAACTGGCATCAAATTCAACAACATCGCCATTGAGAAATATTTCGATGCCAACATCATCAAGGTAAAATGCCGCGGCACATACCAGAACGGAAAACCCTACACCTTCGAGACGATCATGACCAAGGACCCGATCACGCTCAAATGGCTCATCGCAGGCAACCAGGAGTTGATCGAGACAGGAGTGTTCGCGCTGACGGAAAAATCGCCCTCCGGCATCAAAACGGGATTGACACTGTTTGCCGACGGAGGAAATCCCAACACCAACATCGACTATATCATCGTCAAAGGAGCAAGCCTGCCTGCTGGCGGCGTCACGCTGGTCAGACAGAATGACATGTTCGTCATCGAGGGAACGGCCAGCAATTTCATCACCGCGTGCTCGTCCACCTTGACCATGGGCTGCGCGGATATCACCGCCATACCAGCCAACGCCGAATACACCTTCGAGCTATGGAATGACCCAAACACCCCGATGAATCCCGGCGACGACACCCTGACCGGCGTCAGCACCGTGACACTGCCCAAAGCGCCTCACAGCCTGGACTACGCCATAGCAAACGCATCGACACTGTTTCCGGCGCTTGCCGGCGGCGGTACTTCACTGGTTATGGAGGATGTGTATCGCAGGAAAATCGTCGTAACGGAGAACAGGTTCTAAGAAATCATCGCTACTACTCAGAACCTGTTTACGATCTCGATCAAGGGTCACTACACCCTCCCCCGCGCCCTCGCCACCGCCGCCCGCACTTGATCCGGCGCGGTGCCGCCGAGGTGATTGCGGGATGCCACCGAGCCCTCCAGCGTCAGCACTTCGAATACGTCCTGCTCGATGGCCACGGAAAACTGGCGTAGTTCTTCGAGGGTCATTTGCGCCAGATCCTTGCCGGTCTCGATGCCGTGGCGCACCGCCTTGCCGACGATTTCATGGGCGTTGCGGAAGGCCACGCCGCGGCGTACCAGGTAGTCGGCCAGGTCGGTGGCAGTGGAGAAACCGCGCAGCGCGGCCTGGCGCATGTTGTCGCGCTTGACCTGCAGGGCGGGGATCATGCCGGCATAGACCTTGAGCGAGCCGCGCACTGTGTCGATGGTGTCGAACAGCGGTTCCTTGTCTTCCTGGTTGTCCTTGTTGTAGGCCAGCGGCTGGGATTTCATCAACGTGAGCAGCGCGATGAGATTGCCGGTGACGCGGCCGGTTTTGCCGCGCACCAGTTCCGGCACGTCGGGATTTTTCTTTTGCGGCATGATGCTCGATCCGGTGCAGAAGCGATCGGGCAGATCGACGAAACCGAACTGCGGCGAGGCCCACAGGATCAGCTCTTCGGAACAGCGCGACAGATGCGTCATGAGCAGCGCGGCGCTGGCGGTGAATTCGATGGCGAAGTCGCGGTCGCTGACGGCATCGAGGGAGTTTTCCGCCGCGGCGTCGAAACCGAGCAGTTGCGCGGTGTAGGCGCGGTCGATGGGATAGCTGGTGCCGGCCAGGGCCGCCGCGCCGAGTGGCATGACGTTGACGCGCTGGCGGCAGTCACGCAGGCGTGCACGGTCGCGTAGCAGCATCTCGAACCAGGCCATCATGTGATGGCCGAAGGTGACCGGCTGGGCGACTTGCAAGTGGGTGAAGCCGGGCATGATGGCGTCGGCCTCGCGCTCCGCCATGTCGAGTAGCGCCGTCATCAGACGTGTCAATTCCGCCGTGATGGCGTCGATCTCGTCGCGCAAATAGAGGCGGATGTCGGTGGCGACCTGGTCGTTGCGCGAGCGACCGGTGTGCAGCTTCTTACCGGCGATGCCGATGCGCTCGGTGAGGCGCGTCTCGATGTTCATGTGCACGTCTTCCAACGCCACCGACCAGGTGAAATCGCCGCGCTCGATGTCGCGCAGGATGTCCTGCAAGCCGTCGACGATGGCCTGGCATTCGTCCTCGCGCAGCACGCCGACATGGGCAAGCATCCGCGCATGGGCGATGGAACCGGTGATGTCGTGCCGGTACAGCCGCTTGTCGAAGGAAACGGAGGCGGTAAACGCCTCGACGAAGGCATCCGTCGCCTCGGTGAAACGCCCCGCCCAGGGTTTGTCGATGCTGTTGTCGCTGGCCACGGTATTTGTCTCTGTTTTGGAAAGTTGAATGGGATTATAGCAATCTTCCAACAGCCTGTCGGGTGAGGATTCCGCTCAAAACGGCCGATATAGAAGAGATGAAAACTGTAAAGCTCCAGAAAGTCCCGGCGCCGGCCGCACACGAAGCAAGCGCGGGCGATCTGTTCCTGCCGAACTTTTGCAGCATCGGTGTGGTGTTCGCGGTCGTCATCGTCGCGGAACTGCTGGCGTTCATTCTGGTGCTGTCGAGCCCGATCGGGCCGGCGGGAGGATGGGATGAGCTGAGTCTGACGTCGCTGTTCATTCAGTGGGTTGCGCTCGCCAGCGCGGCGGCGCTGTGCCTGAGCCGTCCCTGGCTGGCGCGACTGGATAGCCGTCTGGCGGCACTGCTCAGCTATCTGACGCCCCTGGCCGTCACCGCGCTGACCAGCGAGGCGGCCTACTGGATTGCCTATTCGTCAACACCGGGACAGGAAGTCTGGCATGCGCAGTTCATGATTCGCAACGTCACGATCAGCGCCATCCTCAGCGCCGTGACGTTGCGCTATTTCTATGTACAGCATCAGTGGAAGCGCAACATCGAGGCGGAGACAAAGGCGCGTCTCCAGGCGTTGCAGGCACGCATCCATCCGCATTTTCTGTTCAACAGCATGAACACCATCGCCAGCCTGACACGCAGCCAGCCGCAGATCGCCGAGGAGGTAGTGGAAGATCTGGCCGACCTGTTCCGCGCCAGTCTGGCCGATGCGCGGCAGCGTATCACACTCAAAGAAGAGCTGGAGCTATCGCGCCGCTACCTGCACATCGAAAAGCTGCGCCTGGGTGAACGCCTAACGGTGGTGTGGGATCTGCAAGACCTCCCCGGCGACACGCCGATCCCGGCGTTGACCATTCAGCCGCTGCTGGAAAACGCGGTTTATCATGGCATCGAACCCCTGGCGGATGGCGGCACGATCCGCATCACGGGCAGCCACCAGTCCGGACTGATCGAGATCGCCATCAGCAACCCTCTTCCGCTGCATCCGAATATCGCCACGCGGCGCGGCGGCCATCGCATGGCGCTGGACAATGTCCGGCAGCGTCTCGCCGTCCATTACGGCGGCAAGGGCACGTTGACCACCGGACAGCATGACAGTCATTATCTGGTCCGGCTTGTTTTCCCTGTGCAGGCTCTGACATGAAACTACTGATCGCGGATGACGAACCTCTAGCGCGCGCGCGGCTGCGTTCCCTGGCCGCCGGGATCGCGGACGTGGACATCGCCGGAGAAGCGGCCAATGGCAAGCAGGCACTCTACCTGAGCTGCGAACTGGCGCCGGACATCATTCTGCTCGACATCCGCATGCCGGTGATGGACGGCCTGGAAGCGGCACAGCACCTCGCCGCGCTGGAAAATCCGCCGGCGGTCATCTTCACCACCGCCTATGGCGATCACGCCCTGGCTGCCTTCGAGGCACAGGCCGTGGACTATTTGCTCAAACCGATCCGCAAGGAACGCCTGGAACAGGCGTTGGGCAAGGCAGGCAAGCTCAACCGCGCCCAGCTTCATGCCGTGTCGCAACACCGTGGCGATGGCAATAGCGGCTGCGGCTCACGCGCCCGTACCCACATCAGCGCCCACTCGGCAGGGAAAATCGAACTGGTGGCAGTGTCCGACATTCTATATTTCCAAGCCGATCAAAAGTATGTGACCGTGCGCCACACCGCCGGCAAGGTTTTGATCGAAGAATCGCTGAAATCGCTGGAGGAGGAATTCACCGGACATTTCACACGCATTCACCGCAACGCCCTGGTGGCGAACGCTTATCTTGCCGGCATGTCAAAAAACAGCGCGGGGCATTGCGAGGCGGTATTACGGGGCTGTAGCGACACGCTGGAGATCAGTCGTAGCCATTTGACGACAGTGAAAAAGATGCTCATGGGGTAAGGCAAGCTGTGCTTTTGCGCAGGCAGACGGTATCATTTAAGAAAGCACCCTCTCCCTCCGGGAGAGTTTCGTAGGGCGCGTCTCATGCACCGCACAGATGGTGCGCGCGGCGCACCCTACACTTGCAAAAAAAGCTGTAAAAGCAGATGAATTTAATTGCTGGATGTAAGCAAACAGCATCAACCCGATCCTGGATCACACATGCCCGAAAACATCGTTCGTATCGCCACCCGCAAAAGTCCTCTGGCCCTGTGGCAGGCCGAATATGTCCGCGACAGATTGCTCGAACTTCATCCCGGGATTCAGGTGGAGCTGGTGAAGATGACCACCCAGGGCGACAAGATACTCGACAGTCCGCTCGCCAAGATCGGCGGCAAGGGGCTATTCGTCAAGGAACTGGAACAGGGGCTGCTGGAAGGACGCGCCGACATCGCCGTGCACTCCATGAAGGACGTTCCGGCGGAGTTTCCGCCAGGGCTGCATCTGGCGGTGATTTGCGAGCGCGAAGACCCGCGCGACGCCTTCGTCTCCAACAAACACGCCACGCTGGACGATCTGCCGCAAGGCGCGCGGGTGGGCACCTCCAGCCTGCGCCGCCAGTGCCAGTTGTGCGCGCGGCGGCCGGACCTGGAAATCCTCACCCTGCGCGGCAACGTCAACACCCGTCTAGCCAAGCTCGATGCCGGGGAATTCGACGCCATCATCCTCGCCAGCGCCGGGCTCAAACGTCTGGGGATGGCGAACCGCATTACCGCCTATATCGACACCAGCATCTCGCTCCCCGCTGTAGGCCAGGGCGCGGTGGGCATCGAGTGCCGGGAGAACGATCCGCGCATCAACGCCCTGCTGACGCCGCTCAATCACGCCCCCACCCATATCCGCGTCGTGGCGGAACGCGCCATGAACCGGCGGCTGGAAGGAGGCTGCCAGGTACCCATCGCGGGTTATGCCGTGCTGGAAAGCGACACGATCACCTTGCGTGGCCTGGTGGGACGTCCCGATGGCAGCGAAATGGTGCGCGGTGAAATCAGCGGCGCCGCCGCGGCAGCCGAAGACCTCGGCCAGCGGCTGGCGGATGATTTACTGGCACGCGGCGCCGCCGCCATCCTGAAGGATGTTTATCAGCAGGCTTGAGCAGGCAGATGAGCACGGAATCCATGCTGAAAAATACCACCGTATTGATCACACGTCCGGCGCATCAGTCGCAATACCTGCGCGAGCTGATCGAAGGCGAGGGTGGACACACGATACTGCTGCCGGTACTGGAAATTCTCGACCCGCAGGACAGCCGCGCAGCGCTGGACATTGTCGATCGGCTGGATGAATTCGACATCGCCATCTTCATCAGCGCCAACGCGGTGAACAAGGCGATGGAACTGGTCGCGCCGCGCCGGAGCTGGCCCGCCAGTCTGAGCGTGGCGGCAGTGGGCGCGCGCACCGCCGAGGAACTGCAACGCCACGGCCGGCAGGTGAACATCATGCCCCGTCAGCCGTTCAACAGCGAAGCCCTACTCGCCCTGCACGAAATGCGCAACGTCGCCTCGAAGAGAATCGTCATTTTCCGCGGCGAGGGCGGGCGGGAGCTGCTGGGCGACACCCTGCGCGAACGCGGCGCACATGTCGAGTACGCCGAGGTCTACCGCCGTGGTAAACCCGCCGGAAACTTCGGCGACGTGATGGACGCTGGCGTCGATGTCATCGTCGTCACCAGCAACGAAAGCCTGCGCAATCTATGGGAAATGGCCGGCGAATCGGGCCGGGAGTGGTTGCTGTACATGCCGCTGGTGGTAATCAGCCGCCGCACTGCGGCGCTGGCCGGCGAACTGGGTTTCATCTGCCCGCCGGTGGTCGCCGGCGAGGCCAGCGACGCGGGCCTGGTGGCCGCCATCAAGGAATGGTGCATGCACGAACCGAGCGTCGCATGAAGGCTCATGAGCGGGAACGGCCAACAACCTGAATCTTCCGTGGACGAAGCGCAAGGAAAGGGCAACTCCGTTGCGCCATCCGCCGCCTCACGGCTGGCGGTGGCTCTCGGCCTGAGCGCGCTTGTCCTTGCGCTGGGTCTGGGCGCCGGAGGATATTATCTCTGGACCCGGCAACACGCGCTCGACGACCAACAGCAACAGATCACCACCACCCTCCGAACGCTCGACACCACGCTGCGCAGCGAACTCACTCGCGGCCTGGATGAACTGCGCGCCGAGCAGCAGGCTTTGCGCGATGTCGCGCAACAGATGCGCACCACGCTGGAAAAGGGCCGCGATTACTCCGCCGCCAGCGACGCCGAATACCTGATGCGCATCGCCGGCCATCGTCTCCTGCTCGAACACGACCTTCCTTCCGCCGTCAGCGCGCTGGAGGAGGCCGATCAGCGCCTGCGGGATATCGACGATCCCACGCTGTTCAACATCCGCCAGCAACTGATCGAAGAAATCACCCAGCTCAAGACCGTTCCCCAACCGGACATCACTGGCGTATCGCTGACCATCAGCAGCCTGGAGAAACAGATCGAGCGGCTATCACCGCTCGGCGCCGGCACGGAAGCGCCCGCCACGAGGCCGGGGCCAGCCACGCAGCAGTTTTGGGACACGCTGTGGAGCGAGATCAAAAATCTGGTAGTGATCCGGCGCAACGATCAGGCCGGCTTGCCGCTGTCCCACCCCGAGCAGCGCGTTTATCTTCAGCACAATCTGCGCCTGACGCTGGAAACCGCCCGCCTGGCCCTGCTGCGCCGCGATACCCAAACCTTCCGCGCCAGCCTCGCCACCGCCCGCGACTGGCTAGCCCGCTACTATGAGCAGGACACCGCCGCCAAGGCCGCGCAGGAAACACTGACGCACCTGGAAAAGATCGAACTCTCTCCGCCCTTGCCCGACATCACCCCTGCGCTGAAAAATCTGCGCGCCTGGCTGGAACAGAGTAAGAAAAGCGTCCCGGCCACTTCCCAACCGTCCGCCGCGCCAAGCGGCACACCTCAGCCGTCGCCATGAAGCTGCTGGCGATCATACTGCTCGCCCTGCTGACCGCCACCGGCGTCGCCCTGCTCATCGCGCGCGACCCCGGCCATGTCCAGATCATATACGACCAGTGGACACTGCAAACCAGCCTGGCCGTGCTGGTGCTGGCGATGCTATTGGTATTTTTCGCCCTCCACTACAGCATCCGCTTGCTGGGCGCGATGCGACGATTCCCGCACCGCCTGAAAAAACTGCAACACCAGAAATACCTCAACCGCGCACGCACCGCCCTCGCACAAGGGCTGCTCAAACTGGCCGAGGGCGAATGGGCGGCGGCGGAACGGCAGCTCACCAGGCATATCGAGCACAGCGAAACACCGCTGCTCAACTACCTCGCCGCCGCACAAGCCGCCCATCGGCAACATGCCATCGAACGCCGCGACAATTACCTGCAACGGGCGCGGCAATACGCCTCCGGCAACGACCTTGCGATCGGCCTGACGCAAGCCACCCTGCAACTCGACCAGGGAGAGAAAACACCGGCCATCGCCACCCTCGCCTCACTGCGCGACACGGCGCCGCAAAACACCGCCGTCCTCAAACAATTGATGACGCTCTATCACGATGGGCAGGACTGGGAACATCTCCTCGACCTGCTCCCCGGCCTGCGCCGTACCGCCATACTCACCCCCGCACAAACCGATGAACTGGAATGCGCCAGCCACGCCGGCCTGCTCGCCAAGGCGGCGCAAAGCAAGGACTCCCTGCTGCTGGTGAAGACCTGGCAACAGGTGCCGCAGAAACTGCGAACGAACGAAGACATCCTGCACCAATACACCCTGGGCCTGATCGCGCAAGGCGCGGGGCAACAGGCCGAAGCACTGCTCGGCGACGCCATCCAGAAAACATGGAGCGGCAAACTGGTTCGCATCTACGGCCTCGCAACCGGCGCCGACCCCGCCAAACAGCTCACCCGCGCCGAAAGCTGGCTGAAAGATCACGACAACGACCCCGCGCTGCTGCAAACCCTGGGCAGACTATGCCTGCGCAACCGCCTGTGGGGCAAGGCGCAGCGCTACCTCGAAGCCAGCATAGCCTCCGGCGCGCAACCCGAAACCTACCATCTGTTGGGACAACTCCTGGAACGCCTGGGTGAACAAGAACATGCGCTCGAATGCTACCGCAAGGGATTGATGATGACGACAGATCCAACCCTCCCCACCCCACCGCTGCCCACCCATCCATCCGCGCAGACCAGGGAAAGCAAGCGGATCGAGAGGGCGAAGCCGCTGGCGTGAGAGTTCGGCTTGGTGTAGTAAACTACCGAAACAGGCCGGACTAAAACGGTGGAGGTAAAAGGAGGATCATCGCACTTATAAAGATTCCCTTTTAATATGCACAATGATAAAGCGCCGCTTCCTTGTTGATTATCCCCTCCGAAACTGCTTTAATTGTTCAACAAATGAACGGATAACCCCATGGCCGACGACGAAACCCACTACAAGATCCTCCGCCTCTTGCAAAACGACCCGCACATCAGCCAGCGGGCATTGGCGGAGACATTGGGCGTCAGCCTGGGCAAGACCAACTATTGCCTCAAGGCATTGGTGAACAGAGGACTGATCAAAGCCAGAAACTTTCGCAACAGCCGCAACAAAGCGGCCTACGCCTATTTTCTCACTCCCAAGGGCATGGAAGAAAAGGCCAAGGTCACCGTCCGCTTTCTCAAATTTAAAATGGCGGAATATGAATCGCTGCGCGAAGAAATAGAGCTGCTGCGACAAGAGGTCGCCCTGGCGGAATCAGGCACGGTTCCTGGCAGGGATCAATAGCAAAGAGACGGCCGCCATGAACGCACCCGAATGGCAACGCAACCCCGTGCAACCAAAGCGGGCCTGCTGGACACCCAGCTCGGCACCCGCCTCCAAGCCATGGCGGGATTCAGAAACATCGCGGTGCACAACTATCGCGAGATCAGCATGACAGTGTTACGTAGCATACTGGAAAAACATTTGGGCGACTTCCGTGAGTATTCCCGGGTGATTGTTGCGATGGCCTATCGGTGATGTCCTGATGGCCACCCACGACAACAGCTACAAACTGCTGTTTTCTCATCCGCGCATGGTGGAAGACCTGTTGCGCGGTTTTGTGCGGGAAGCCTGGGTGGACGAACTGGACTTCTCCACGCTGGAAAAGGTCAGCGCCAGCTTCGTCAGCGACGACCTGCGTGATCGAGAAGATGATGTGATCTGGCGAGTCAGGTGGGGCCGGGACTGGTTATATGTTTACCTGCTGCTCGAATTCCAGTCCACCGTCGATACTTTCATGGCGGTGCGGATCATGACCTACCTGGGGCTGCTCTACCAGGAACTGGTTCGGGGTGGCAAACTGACGGCAACCGGCAAATTGCCCCCGGCACTGCCCATCGTGCTCTATAATGGCAACAAGCGCTGGCACGCCGCGCAGGACATCGCCGACCTGGTCGAAATCGTACCCGGCGGACTGGCCCATTACCGGCCCCAGCTCCGCTATCTCCTACTGGACGAGGGCGCCTGCGACGAATCGGGTCTACTGCCCCTGCGCAATCTCGCCGCCGCGCTGTTCCGGCTGGAAAAAAGCCGCGAGCCGCAAGACGTGGGCGCAGTGGTCGGCGCACTGGTCGATTGGCTCAAAGCGCCGGAGCAAACGGGCCTGAGACGCGCCTTCACGGTATGGGTAACGCGCGTCCTCCTCCGCGGGCGCATGCCCGGGCTGAACATACCTGAAATGAATGAACTGCAAGAGGTGCAAACCATGTTGGCAGAACGTGTCACTGAATGGACCGAGGAATGGAAACAGCAAGGACTCCAACAAGGACTCCAGCAGGGACTCCAGGAAGGCGAGCTGTTGCTGCTAAAGCGCCAATTGACCCACCGCTTCGGCGTCCTGCCACCCTGGGCGGAAGCCCGGCTGGCACAGGCCGACCGCGCGCAACTGGAACACTGGGCCGAAGCGATTCTGGACGCCAAGACATTGGATGAAGTGTTCCGGGCATAACTCGCAATAGATCGTCATTACCCTGTTGTTTCGTAGGGTGCGTCTCACGCACCACACGGATGGCGCGCGCGTCGCACCCTACCCTTGGGGGGGAAAAGCTGGAAAAGCAGATGAATTTGATCACCGGGTTAATATAAGGGCACTTCTAAAAATTCGATCAAGATGCGAGGGAAAGGCGGAAATGGGCGAAAAAGCGGAGTGTACACGGAGTACATGAGCATTTTGAGCACATTTCCAACGCCGCCATCGCGGCTTCAGCGGATTTTTAGAGGTGCCCACAAGCAGGCGATCAGACAACCACAACCCAACGAGACTCACCACCTCACAAATTGAAACCATTCGTCAGACGGCGCGCCAAATTTTCGGCTCCGAGGTGTCTGTTTGGCTGTTCGGCTCCCGTGTGGACGATAGCCGCAGAGGAGGAGACATCGACCTCTACATGGAAACACCCCGGACAGACACCCTGTCTACCAGCGTTGCGCTGCAAAATCGCATTGGAAGGCAGCCTCGACCTGCATGTGGATATTGTGGTGAAAGAGCACGGAAAAGACAAACCGATTTACCAGTTGGCAAAAAACCAAGGGATTCAATTGTGACCGAACACTTGCATCTGACGCAATTTTTCACGGAAATGATCAAGACCACGCCAGAATTGCTCGAATATTTCCAGCGGTTACTGAATTTCTGCGCCAAAGCTTATGGGATCAAGCCCGAATGATCGTGACATGCCGAACAAGTTCGGGACAGGATCACGACTGAAACTCATTGACTAGCCAATCAATGTACGCTTAAATATCCCCATGTTCAACGGCTGAACGAAAGCTTGGCCCATGCCACCGCCTGTTGACGACGAGATCTATGACGGATCATGGGCCACGCATTGCTATCGTCGATACTGTCTGCGATGTTGACGAGAGCGAACAACCTTTCGGTAAACGCTGACGGCAGAGACGCTAGAGCAAGGAAATCATGCAAGCAAGTAACACCATTGAGCAATTACGGAATCTCTTTGCGCAGCAGGCAAACATCGAGCTGGCATTGCTGATTGGTAGCCGTGCCGTTGGCCGGGCGCGAGAGGATAGCGATTGGGATTTTGCCGTGCAATGGCGCTGGGATATTCCCTGGGAGAATGCGCTGGAATATACGGAAACCTTGCGCGCAGATCTTGCCAGACTCTTGCAGACAACGCAGGACCAGATTGACATGGTTGATATCCCCGCAGCGCGGCTTGCCATGCGCGCGGTGATCGCAGAAGAAGGGTTGCTGCTCAAGGGCGAAAACACGCTGCCATGGAGCCATTTTTTGTTGCGAACATGGCGCGATCTCGAAGATTTTTATTGGGCGAAAGACCATGCGGCTTGACGTCTATCAGCAGGAAGCGGCACAACTCGCACGTTACCAATCCGAAATTCTGGCAGATGCCAGGAATAAATTAATGCAGGGTAATACGCTATCCCGCCTGGAGCAGAACGCGTGCTGCATGCGCTGCAAGTGCTGGCAGAAAACGCCATGGGCAAGGCCAAGCACTTGCTCAAGGCAGCGGGGCAGGATATCCCCGTATCGGCTTATGATGTTTTTGTTTTGTTGGCCGATATCGGCCAGATCCCGCGTGAACAAATAAGTGACTGGAATCGTGCCATAGGCCTTCGTAACCGAATCGTCCATGACTACATGAACATTCGAATGGACGTTATTCTTGATCTGGTGCGGAATGAGCAGTACGGTTTTATTGCGGATTTTTTGTTGAAACCGATTGACCAAGCTGAGTGATCGTGAAGCCCAATGCAAAAATATACGGCGCAGGCCTGAATTGTGGTCTTCAGGAAGAAGGGTTTGCTTCTTTTTGCATCATGGTGAACTGAATGACTGGCAATCAGCCATCAAGAATTACAGTAGAAAACCCAAAAATCATGCGCCTGCCCATCCACGACTTTGCATTCAAAGAAGGGCAATTGCTATGACAGTGGGAACCCGGGATTGCACTGCGTAGCCAACAAAATGTGTACCGAAATCGAGCGGCGGGCTGGACGTGATGCGAAACACCACCCTGACAGAAAGGCCGGTGCGTTCAGCTTCTGGCCGTTTTGCCGAAACGCGCCGATTTGATGCCGTCAGCAAAGATAATGGCCTGAGCCTATTGTCACCCATTGTTACCATGTGTTTTTCAGGATAACCATGAGATTGCAAGCCAAAGAAGTGGATGCCATTGCCCAGGCTGCCAGGGAAGCCTTTACGCCTGGTACAGCAGTGTTTCTGTTTGGTTCCCGCGTGGATGACAGCAAGCGTGGCGGAGATATTGATCTGCTGGTTGAGATTCCCAAAGTCATGCCCCCTGCGGAGTTGGTGCGCCGCCGCACCCGTTTTGTCTCGCGCATCTACCGGCTGCTGGATGAACAGCGCATTGATGTCGTCATCGCCACGCAAGACCAGCAAGATTCACGGGCGGTGGTTGCTGCGGCAAAACGTGACGGAATTCAGGTGGCGCAAGTATGATGCCGACAGACAAACTTGCTGCGGTGCTTTGGGAAGCAGATCGCCACTTGGACACACTTACGGAAGCATTGACAGAATGGAACGCATCGCCTGCAATTACGTGGCAGGCATTGGAAAGTGACCGTGCCCGCGTCCGGATTGTAGACCAACTGCTTTTCCGCTTTATCAAATTGCAGGACACGGTGGGGGAGCGCCTCATACCAGCAACACTGGACAGCCTGCGTGAGCCGTTTGAAGATTGGCCCATGCGTGACCGGCTAAATCGCCTGGAAAAGCTCGGTTACCTTGATGTGGACAATGGGTTGGCCTGGCGCGAAGTTCGTAACAGGTTGCCCACGAATATCCAGGCCAACCGGAGGTTCGCTTTGCCGCCCTGATGGCTGCAATTGATGCAGCCAAAGCCTTGTCCACACTGTATCGAAACTGGCGTGCCCGTTTGGAAACCCGTAGCGAGTAACGCCGTAAGGAGAAAACTTTGGCTCTTTTGAATTTCGAGTGGGTTAATGTATCGCATGTGGATTGAGTTTCGAGAAATCGAGCTTGCCGGCGATCAGGAAGATCACTGTT